>JALWZT010000285.1 GCA_027002405.1 Anaerolineae bacterium
TTAGCCCCGAAGGGGCGCTGTTTTTTAGCCGGGGGAATTATCCCCCGGTGTTGGGTGACGACGCGAGCCTGTGGCATACGGAATGCCGTCAGGGGTGCGTCAACCGCCGCCCGCCCGGCGATGAAGTCGCCGGGCTATAGAACGGCGCCGGATAATTCCGGCTAGCCCCGCAACTGATTACTTTATTTACAAAGCAGTCCAACGGCTGGCTCGCCCGCGTCGATACCGATGAAAATGAGAACGCAGATTTTCGCAGATGCTTCGCAGATTTCCACTGATTACTGATAACTGATCACTGATTACTGTATTTTCAAAGCACTCACCATGAGCCACGGCTCGCCGATACCAAGGAAAATGAGAACGCAGATTGACGCAGATGCGACACAGATTGACGCAGATGGACTTATGTTCAGCTACTGAACACTGAATACTGAACACTCCCATTGTTGCCTCGCTCAACGTGGACCTGGCGATCCGCAATCCTAATCCTAATCCTAATCCTGATCCTGATCCGAATCCTATTTACATAGCAGCGCATCAGAGCCGTCAGGGAGACGAAGGCGCTGGCCCGTCTGCCAATGGTATAGGCCCATCTCCACGTGCAACGGGCCGGTGGCCTGGGCCGGGATAGCCAGGGTGTAGCGGTCTTGTAAGACTTCGCCCGGAAGCCAGGTGGTCATGGGCCGCTTTCCCTGCTGGGGCTGGGTATCCAACTGGGCGACCAAATGGCCCTGGGCATCCACCACATGAATGAAGATGTTGTAGTCAAAGTCGATGGGCTGAGTCGCCTGCCAGTAGGCCTCCATGACCAGGTTCTGGCCCGGCGTGGGGGGATTCAGGACTTGAAGGTCGATAAGAAGGATGCGAGGAGCTCCAAAGACCCCCGCGGGCTGGGGAGGGATGGGGTAGGTCTGAAAACGAGGCGATAGCCCAGGCCCGGCTGCCAGCAAAGGCATGATCAGCAGCGCAGCCCAAAAACTCGGCCTTTGCCAGGCCGGGAACCACATCCACACCCCCGCGGCCGCTACGGCCAACCAGGGCAGCGCGACCATCAGCCACCAGGGCGCCCGGGGATCCCCAACCAGCAACACCCCCAGCACCAGGGCGGATGCCAAAAGCAGGTGCTTCACCGAACGGGACACCCGCTCCAATCCCTCTCCTTTTTCGCCAAAAAACAGCATCCCTCCGCTGACCAGGGCCAAAGCCATGATCACCAGGCCAGGACTCCACACCGGGGGCGTGTGCAAATCCAGGGTTTCGGTCCCCCAGGGCCAGGGCGCTTCGAACAACTGATACCCATGCACGGGAGCCGCGGGCCAGGGAGCCAGGTTGAGGAGAATCAGAGCCAGGCCCGCGCCAATAACCGGGATCCCTCGCCACCCAGGCAGGGATTCCCGCCACACCCAGGCACTGGCGCCCAGGATGAGCCAGGGCGCGATCAAAGCCCCGTCCCGGTACACCCCGGCCAGAAACACGGGCGCGTACAGGGTCATCAATGCCGCGGCCACCGCGGGTTTATCTCCCCATAGCCGTCTTGTGGCCAGATACAAAGAAAGCCCCGCCAGCCAGATACTCACGATGATGCCCCATTTTAACGCCTGGCTCGGGGCCATGCCGGCCCAGTAAAGCCCTCGGGGCAGAAGGTAACTCCAGGCCCTCGCGGGCACATCCCCCAGGTCCCAAGACCGACCTGACGCCATGGCTTCAAGCTGAAAGATGGGCAGCGCGCCCACCTGCCACGCAGGAAGTCCGGGCCGGGTCCAGGGAGCCCACGCGGGCAGAGAGGTCAGGAAAAGCACCAGGAGATAAGGAACCAGGGGACGACGTCGAAAGAGCATGCTTCGATTATAACACGAAATCTTTGGATCGGGCCCCACGGGCGGAAATGCAATTGTTTGCGTTTTTGGAGCAGATGAGGTATACTCATCGATTGGGCGGATGACCCCTCACCCGCCCTTTTTTCACGTCTGTTTTCTCTATCCCACACGCCCTGACTGATGCCAAAGCGTGTGCCCTTTGGGGGTGCTTTGGCCGCGTCGGGCGGAGGCACAACAAATCAAGGAGTAAAGTCTCATGGCTTTGGTCACCCTCAAGCAACTGTTGGAGTCCGGGGTCCATTTCGGGCACCGCACGAAACGCTGGAACCCCAAAATGCGCAAGTATATCTTCACCGAGCGCAACGGGGTTCATATCATCGACCTGCAACAAACGGTCTCTCAGCTCGAAAAGGCCTACAACACCATGCGGGAACTGGGCAAGGATGGTGGGGTGGTGCTTTTTGTGGGCACCAAACGGCAGGCTGCCCCCATCATCGAACAAGAGGCCAACCGTTGCGAGATGCCGTATGTGAATAAACGCTGGCTGGGAGGCACCCTCACCAACTTCAGGACCATCCGTTCCCGGGTGGATTACCTGCTGGAACTGGAACAGCGCCGGGACCGAGGGGAGTTCAATCGCCTGCCCAAAAAGGAAGCTCTGAAACTGCATGAGGAGATCGAGCGTCTCGAACGCCGTGTGGGCGGTTTGCGTCGGCTCCACACCCTGCCCGATGCCCTTTTCATCGTCGATACCCGTCGGGAAGAGCTGGCCGTGAGGGAAGCCAATAAATTGGGCATCCCCATCATTGCCCTGGTGGATACCAACTGCGATCCCGACCCCATCGATCTGCCCATCCCCTCCAATGATGACGCGATTCGGGCCATTAAGCTCATGGTGGGGCTGATGGCTGATGCGATCATCGAAGGCAAGCAATTGCGCGAAACCCTGGAAGCGGAAGAGGAGGAAGAACGGGCCGAAGCGGGTGAACCCAGCACCGTGGGCGTTTGGACGCCCCCTGAAGAACGGCCCGAAGATGAACTTCTGGGGCCCTCCACCCTGGCCAAGCTCCAGGCGGGCATTGGCTCGGATGAAGAGGTCCCAGAAGAGGAATCCAACAGCGAAACGAGCTCGGGATCTTAACCGACCTTTTCGGCCCCCGTCGCCATGGGCGATGGCTCACCCCATCACGACGAAAGTAGAACGCAGATTTCGCAGATGCGACGCAGATTGACGCAGATAATCTTTAGTCTTTAATCTTCGAGGCTCCATTTTCGAAACACTTATCCGCGTTCATCCGCGTTCGTCCGCGTCCTATTTACGGAACAGAAAAAAGGAGAATCATTCATCATGGAAATCACTACTCAAATGGTTAAGGAATTGCGCCAGGCCACCGGTGCCGGCGTGTTGGATTGTCGTAAAGCGTTGGAAGCTTCCAATGGCGATTTTGATAAAGCGGTCACTTTGTTGCGAGAAAAAGGTCTTGCCGCCGCGGCCAAAAAGGCCAGCCGCGAGGCCAAAGAGGGTCTGGTGGGCGTCTACGTACATCCCGGCGCCAAAATGGCCGCTATCGTGGAAGTGAATTGCGAAACCGACTTTGTGGCCCGGACCGAGGAGTTCCAACAACTGGCCAAGGACCTGGCCATGCAGGTGGTCGCGGCCCGGCCACGCTGGCTGACTCCGGAAGACGTGCCCGCCGAGGTGCTGGAAGCGGAAAAGGCCATTTACCGCAAGCAACTCGCGGATCAGGGCAAGCCCGAACACATCATGGATCGCATCATTGAGGGCAAGCTCAAGAAGTTCTACGAAGAAACCTGCTTGATGGAACAGGACTTTATCAAGAACCCGGATGTCAAAATCAAAGACCTGATCACCGAACACATCGCCCGATTAGGCGAAAACATCAAGGTCCGCCGCTTCGCCCGATTCGAAGTGGGGGCCGAAGACTAACCCATCACCATCCAGAGCCTGGGAATCCCTGATTTCCAGGCTTTTTTACGGAGTTTTTTCAGATGACAGGACTCATGTACCACCGTATTCTTCTCAAACTCGGAGGCGAGGCCCTGGCCGGGCCCGGGGGATTCGGCATCGACCCCACCCAGGCAGAAATTCTGGCGGAAAAGATCAAAGCCGTCCATGATCTGGGGGTGCAGGTGGCCATTGTCATTGGCGCGGGCAACCTGTGGCGGGGCTCCCAAGGCCTGGCCCATGGCATGGAACGCACCACCGCGGACCACATGGGCATGTTGGCCACGGTGATGAACGCCCTGGCCCTGCAAGATGCCCTGGAACGCGCGGGCGTGGTCACTCGAGTGCAAACCGCCATTGAGATGAAAGCCATTGCCGAGCCCTACATTCGCGGTCGCGCGGTCCGCCATCTGGAAAAAGGTCGGGTTGTGATCCTGGGGGCGGGCACAGGCAACCCCTATTTCACCACCGACACCGCGGGCGCGCTGCGGGCCATGGAAATCGACGCAGAGGTTTTGATCAAAGCCACCAAGGTGGACGGCGTTTACGATGGCGATCCCCGCGTCGACCCCCACGCCAAAAAATACGATAAACTCACCTACATCGAAGCAGTGAATAAGCGCCTGAAAGTGATGGATAGCACAGCCATCACCCTGTGCATGGATAACGACCTGCCCATCATCGTGCTCAACCTGTGGCAGGAGGGGGCTTTGCTGCGGGCCGTGGAAGGCGAGCAGGTGGGCACGCTTATCTATGGATGAGTTTTCCTTTTTTGGCTTTTTTTGTAAAATGAGGACTGCCAAACCACCTCTTCTCTGACCTCTAGGGTGTAAGTGAGCGTCCAGAAATAACGTCCCTTTTTTGCCGCAACACTTGCCGAGTAAACTCGTGCCTATGGAGGCGCTTCGCGCCAATGGTCGCCCTTCGGCGACCCCTTTTGTCGCCGTTTTGGACGGCGGAGGCCGTCATCTGATCCCCTTCCGCTGTTCTCCCCCGCTTGCGGGGGAGATGAAGAGGGGGGCTGGCCGTAGGCCTTAAGTGTTCGACTTCAGTCGATGAGCACAAAAACGGAAACTAATTTTTAGACGATTACCAAGGAGCTGAAAGATGTCCAACGAAGTCCTCGATGAAGTCAAAAACGAAGCCGAAGAACGCATGGAAGGCGCCATCAAAGCCTTGAAATATGATCTGGCCACCATCCGCACCGGTCGTGCTTCGCCCGCGCTGCTGGATCATGTCAAGGTCGATTACTACGGTACCCCGACCTCCATCAATCAGATAGCGGTGGTCACAGTCCCAGAGCCCCGACTGCTGGCCATTCGTCCCTTCAGCCCGGGCGATATTAAGATGATTGAAAAAGCCATCCTTAATTCCGACCTGGGGCTAAACCCTTCCAACGATGGCAAGATCATCCGCCTCACCATCCCCCAACTGACCGAAGAACGGCGGCGGGAGCTGGCCAGGCAGGTAAAAAAACGGGTGGAAGAAGCCCGGGTGGCCGTGCGCAACGTGCGCCGCGACGCGATCTCGGACCTTCGGGAATTCGAAAAAGAGAGCATGATCACCGAAGATGACCTACGTTGGGGCATGGACCAGATCCAAAAGCTCACCGATACCTTTATCGAACGCATTGATGAGCTTGGGGATCAGAAAATCGCCGAGATCATGGAAGTCTAGCGCATCATGCCAGGAATCTTCAGTCGTACCCCAAAGCCCGAAGATGTGGGCGTGACCTTCGACCCGCAAGGGGTGATCCCCGTCCATGTGGGCATCATTATGGATGGCAATGGCCGCTGGGCCCGGGCCCGGGGGATGCCCAGGGTCGCGGGCCATCGCGCGGGCACCAAGAACATCCGCCGCGTCTTGCGCGAGGCCGCGGAAATCGGGATCCAGGTGCTCACGGTCTATGCCTTTAGCACCGAAAACTGGGCCCGGCCCAAAGAGGAGGTGGAACACCTGATGCGACTCATCAGCCAGAGCATTCAGGAAGAACTGGATGATCTGGATGCCAACCGGGTACGTATCCTGCACAGTGGCCGTTTCGAGGGCGTGAACCCCTCTTTGCAAAGGGAGATCCGCGAGGCGATTGAGCGTACCCAACACAATGATAAGATTACGCTCAATGTGGCCTTCAATTACGGGGGCCGGGCGGAGATTGTGGATGCCATCAGGGCCATCATCCGGGAAGGACTCCCCCCCGAAGCCGTGACCGAAGAGACGGTGCAGCAGCATCTCTACCATCCCGAACTGCCCGATCCCGATTTGATCATCCGCACGGGCGGGGAGTTCCGCCTTTCCAACTTCCTTCTCTGGCAGGCCGCGTATGCGGAATTCTACTCCACCCCCGTGTATTGGCCCGATTTCGACGAAGCCGAATTGCGCAAGGCCATTGCCGTGTTCCAGCATCGCGACCGCCGTTTTGGCAAAATCAAGGATACTGAACGCTAAATGCTGAAACAACGGGTCCTTTCCGCGGTGATCCTCATCCCCCTGGTGGCCCTTTTGGCCTGGCTGGGGGGATGGTGGTTCACCCTGTTTATCGCGTTTTATGCGGGCGTCACCGCGTGGGAGCTTCTACGGTTGGTGGGTATGAATGACTTCGCCCAGCCGGTCACCTGGTTGGGCGTGGTCCTGGCCGTGCTTTTGGTGGCCGAGGGGGGATGGCCCACCGACCCCTGGCGGTTGCAAGGGGTGCTGGTGGGCATGATTTTGCTGGGGTTGGTGATCGCGCTCTTTCTCAACCGGCCCCGCGCGGGGACCGATATGCTGCTTACCCTGGCCGCGGGCGTTTATCTGGGCATGACCCTGCGGTTTGTCGCCCTCATGCGTTTGCGGGAAGAGGGTCTGATGTGGCTCCTGGTCATGGCCATCACGGTTTGGGTGATGGATTCAGGTGCTTATTTCACGGGCCGGGCCTTGGGGCGGCACAAGCTTTGGCCTCGCATCAGCCCTAAAAAGACCTGGGAAGGGTTCCTGGGGGGCTGGATCGCGGGTATTGTCGTCGCGGCCGTGCTCACCCCCTGGCTGATTCCAGGTATGAGCGGGTGGCAAGGCGGGATTCTGGGGCTGGTGATAGGGGTGGTGGGGCCGCTGGGGGATTTGAGCGAATCCTTGTTCAAGCGTCAGGTGGGCGCCAAAGATTCCTCCCAGCTTATCCCTGGCCACGGGGGGTTTTTCGACCGCATCGATTCCTTCATCTTTGTGGCGCCGGTGGTGTATCTGCTGTTGCAATGGGCCGGGTGGTAGTCATCAGGCGGTGCCAAAGCGGCGTACGTGCTCACCCGCCAGGACCGCACTGGATTCGAAGAAGCCATAAGTGCGGCGCAAGGGGCCGTAGCGGCGCCGCAGCAATTGGCTCCATCGGCCCGATGCGAAGCGCCACAACATCTCTTCGATCTCCTCGATCCGGCTGAGGATTTCCCCCGGTGCCGCGGGCGCGGGGATATCTGCATAGGTGGGGGGCTGATGATAACTGAAGGGGAAGGTTACCGATTCCGCAGGCAGCCGCGGCAACGTGGCCATGGCCACCAGGGCCATGCCAAAGGCCAACAACTGACCGCGAACTTGCTCCAGTCGGCTTTCCAGGGCCTGGTTTTCTTCATCGGCCAGGACCAGTCCCAGCTCCTGGCTTAGCGCGTCCCAGTCCAACAGCACCCGGTCCAAAAGATAACGCATCTCCTGGTTATCCGCGATCTGCCTCGTGCGCACACTCAACACAAACCCCTCGCGCACATCAGCCAGGTAATCCCGAGCCTGCTGCAAAATAGCCAGGGAAACCCGATCCCAACGGGGGGGCGTACGGCCAAGATCGGTTTGAAGATGCATGGCCAGCCACTTCGTTGTAGCGTCGGCCACTTCGGCAATGGCAACAAAATCACGGACGTCGCCATGCAGCGTCATAGGTCGCCTCCGGAAGTGGATTGTGCGTGGCAAGCCAACGCGGGAATGCTATTATACCAGATGGCGAGATTCGGTCAAATGTTACTTTTGCTACGGAGGATCCTGGAAATTGGGCGTCATCTAGCATGAGACCTCGGAGGTTTGCGCAAACCTCCGAGGTCTTATGATTCGCCTAGCCCCGCAGACACGTTGTTTCTGGCCGGGAGGATTATCCCCGGCGCTGGCGGCTGCCCCTCGCACCAGCATTCGCGGGGCCAACGCCAGCTCCAGACCTTGAAGGGTCTCCCAGACCTTCAAGGTCTTTGACCCCCGGCGTTGTTTCGCTTAATACGCGCGGCCACGGCCGCCGAGCCGTTCCACATGCACGGGGTCCCACGCGTCGCCAAATTTGGTCTTGGGCATGGTGGCTTTCTTGGCCATCAGCTCCTCATACTCGTCGTCATCCACCATGGCCACGATGCGGGCGATGCTGGATTCCCCATCCACAAAACGCCAGGGGAAGCAAGCCACCTGCACCCGGCGGTTGACCAGCAGGTCGATATCGCCCCCCACGCATTCCGCATGGATAATGCCCTTGGGGAACATCCAGATGTGCATCATCTGGTACATGTCGGGAGTAAAGTATTCGGCCAGGGGCTTGCCATACTTTTTGCGGAAATGCTCATCGGCCTGCGCGGCCTGGACCGGCATCCAATCGCGGATTTTGGTGTTCATGGGGTGATCCGCGCTGCCGCAATCCACCCCCACCCATTTGATCTTTTTCTCCACCAGCCATTCTGCAAAGCGGGCATCCGGGCCCGGGTGCATCACCATATACCGGACTTCGTTGCCAAAGGGCTGATCCCAACCAAAGTGATGATAGCCCGTATGGATGATCAGGATATCCCCTTCCCTGACCTCTACCCGCTCTTCGATCATCTCTGGGGTGTAGATGTCATAATCACCGCACACGTCGCTGATGTCCACAATCGCGGCTTCCCCGGCCAGGAAGTCAAAATCCAAACTGGCAATATCCTTGCCCGGCGTATAGAAATGGATTTCTCCGTCCAGATGGGTGCCCACATGGTTGCTGTGGGTCACGATTTGGCCATTGGCGCCATTGGGCGCGAGGCGCTTGAAGTACTTGACCTGCAAAGGCTCATACGTGGGCCAAGCAGGGGTACCAATACCCAGGGGCATTGTCAGGTCGATGAATTTCATGGGTCGAACTCCTTGATGAAAGATTTATGAAAACCGTACCTCAGAGAGGCTCGTGTGCGTCCCACCAGGGTTTGAAGTGGGTGGGCGCGGTGGCTTCGGAAGGGTCTCGGGGGGGATTTTGGCATTTCCCTCCTGATTGGGTCACCCGGTCCAGGGCTTCCAGGGTGGTGTAATAATAGGCCTCGGCCCGCTCCAGGGTGGAGCCAATGGCCACCATCCCCAGTTTGCCATATTCGGACAACGCGCCGATCAGATGAAAAACCATGCCTTCCTGGGTGCCGCCATGGAAGTGAAGCCCTTCGCACAGGGCGATATCCATCAAATCTTCGGGGGTAAGGCCCTGATAGGCCTGGCTATGCAAGTTATCCGTGGCATAATAATAGCGAGGTTGGCCAGTCCCTGTGTAGTAGAGACCATCCTCCAGATTATACTCCCCATGGGTCAGGAACTTCAAGGTCATGAAGGGATGGGTGGTGCCCCCCTTGCGTAAATTGATCTCCAGGGAGTAATGGTCCCACCCACCATCCGGGCGAGGGACGGAAATAAAGTCCACGGAAAAACGCCCAATAGCCCCTCGTACACTGAGGGCGTGGCCCACCCGGCGCCCGATCTCCTGGAGCTCCAGGCGGTAGGCCTCATCCGCGGGGAAGGTGGCTCCCAAATAGACCTGCTTGTTAGGCCCTCCCAAAATCTGCTCATGGGTAGACACCACAGTCCCTTGCCCCAAAGGATTGATAATCCCTTGCACCGAAGGAGAGCGTTTGTTTTCGCCCTCTACGAAGATCTCTACAATGCCCTCCATTTCCCGGAACTTGCGCATGAAGCGCTCGTAGCTTTCCTCGGGACTTTCGAAACTGAGGCGCGCGGGCAGCTCCTGCGCCACCCAGGCTGCCAGGTCTCCCTCTTCCGGCGCACCTTCGAAGGAGAAGAGCGCGTTGCCCTCCCCGGAAAATCCTTCGTTGATCTTTACCACGGCCCGACGCAGGTCCGGATGCTTTTGCTTGAGGGCTGCCAGGGCCTGGGCCACATCCTGCTCGTCTCGCAAATCTTCGAAACCATCGGGATACAAGACTCCTGCTTCCTTAAATAGCCGGCGATTCCAGCTTTTGTTGCCCAGGTGGGCCAGCTCGGGGTCCAGGGCAAAAAGAGGCACCCCCAAAAGGACCGATAGTCGGCGTTCATGGGGGGTGGAGTTGAAGCATTCCATGTACGCGGAATCAGGGTACCGGATGTTTTCCCGGATCCGTTGAATCAGACGAGGCCGGGCCAGGATTTTTTCGGTCAAAGAAAGGGAGGAGCCATCATGGCAACTTAACAGGGTCAGGCGGTCCCGGGCATGGGAACCGGGCACACCGGGCAGCAGGTTCAGGAAATAATCGACGATGGAATTATCGATGGTTTCGCTGGTGACAAAGATAACCTGCGTGCGGGGCAACTGCAACATCATGAGATAATAAAGCAGTCGCTGCTCGTAGAAATTGATGCCCGGGATTTTGGACAGCACCTCCTGATCCAGGGTGAGGCTGGGGACCACGATCACGGTCCGGGGTGTGTGCCGATAGGGGAGGATTTCTTCGTACAGATCCAGAAGGTGGGCGTTGAAGGCCTTGAAGCGTCGCCGGATTTTCGCTTCGGGCAGGCGCATCAGGTCGAAGATGCTTTCGTTGAAGGTTGGGCGGATCATAAAACCGTCTCTTTGCAGCGGGGAGAAAATGTGGGCGAGTGTAGATAGATAGCCCATTATAGCTCAAAATTGGAGGGAGTCCAATGGGAGGGAAAGGGGAAGCGTCCCAGAAATTTGGCGTCATTCGGCATGGGATACGACGAAAAATAGAACGCAGATTGCAGGTTTGCAGGTTTGCAGGTGGCACGTGGCAAGTGGTCACGGTGTGCGTCTCAGAAATTTGGCGTCATCCGGCATGAGATACGACGAAAAATAGAACGCAGATTTGCGCCGATGCTTCGCAGCGCAGATTTTCGCAGATATTCGTCATGCTGAGCGACCGGAGGGAGCGAAGCATCTAGCGAGCGAAGCGAGCGCCATGCGGTGGTTTTCTGCGCTTCGCTAGATTCCTCGGTCGCTTCGCTCCCTCGGAATGACGTCGGAAGGCTCTACTGATTACTGATAACTGATCACTGATTACTCTATTTACAAAGCAGTCACCCCGAACGGCAGCTCGCCGATACCGAGGAAAACGTCTCGCGGCCACGTTGGCGCGGGAAGCCAAGTACGTGATGCGTAATGCGTGATGCGTAAGGCTCTCACGTTTTACGTTTCACGCATCACGCCCGTTGTCGTCTCGCTCAACGTAGGCCTGGCGATCTTAATCCTAATCCTGATCCGAATCCTATTTACATAGCAGCTCCAAAACGTTCCTGTGAACCACACCCGTTTTCCTTTGGGTGCGTCCTATTTCGGTTGAGGCTGTACTCACCGACTGAAGTCGGACACTTAAGGCCTATGGCCAATGGACGGCCTTCGCCGTCCAGTCGTCCGGTCGACGGAGGTCGACCGTCGGCGCGAAGCGCCTAAAGAGTCCGAGTTCACTCGGATAGGAGGCTGGCGCCAACTCATTTAGGACGCACCCTTTTCCTTTTTACCGGCCCGAGCCCCTTCGAAGAACAAGGTCAGCATCATGTCTAAGGCTTCCTGGGGGTCCCCCATCTCCGCCCGATGCGCGGGGTAAAAGTAGGGATACATCATGCCCAAAAGGACCCAGGTGGCCCGCCGCGCATCCATGGGCCGTAATTCCCCCGCGTCGATCCCTTCCTGTAAAATACGTTGGATTTCCAGAATAAATTTTTGGTGATACAACGCGCGAAAGGAGCGACGAGAAGCCTCGCGCAAATGGCCGGCCTCCTGGCTGGCCAAACGAATGATGGCTTGTTGTTCAGGGGGCCGGGAAAAGATCGCCCGGAAGATCCGTTCGATGCGCGCACGGGCCTGGGTTTCTTGTTGGCGAGTCTCCTGGATGATGCGTTCGATCTCCAATAGATTCTGGGTGAGAATGGCCAAAAACAGACTTTCTTTATCCCGGAAATGGTAATACAATCCCGCCTTCGACACCCCCACCTCTTGGGCGAGTCGGCGCATGGAAAGACCGACATACCCTTCTTCCACAAAAAGCCGGGTGGCAACGGCAAGAATATGGTCCCGAGTGGGGGAGGAGGAAGGCTTTGTCATTTCGGATACCCTAGAAGAACCAGGGGCGCCCGTACCCGGGCATGAAAGGCCAGGGTATTGCCACCAGGATCATGAGAAGAACCAGACCATACCCCAGGACCGCTCGCTTCCATGGGGACTGGTTCTGACCTTTTTTGATCCACACAGAAAACCCATGGGCCAGCAGAACAGCCAATATCATGAGCGCGCTGTGTTCCATCAGGAAGAAGCGATTGGCAGGGTTATCGAAAAGATGCTCGAATCCCTGGGCTGTGATGGGGCTGAAAATCAGATAAAGCAGCAGCCCCAATACCAGTTGAAGATCCAGCAACATGATCCAAATCTGGCTCCGTCGCTGCATTTGCGGCGACCAGACCTCTTGTCGTACCCAGCCCCGGAGCGAGAGCAGCCACACGTAGCCACCCCACACCAGGATCAACCATCGATTGATGCTATGGATGTCTACCACGATGATATGAGCCAAATCCATCATGCTCTCCTTTAATGTGCGGCCGCCTCATGGCGTTGTACGGTCTCCTGCTCGGCCCGCTGGCTTTTCAGGCCCAAAGCCAAGAGGGTGATGAGAACCGCGATGCCCCCCACGGCCAGATACGCGGACGTGAACCCATGGACGTCCCCGCCCAAGGACGCGGCCATCGCGCCCACGAACGCGCTGCCCAAAAGCTGCCCTGTGCCCGTGAAAAGGCGGATCAAAGCCTGGGCCGCGGTGCGATAATGCCGGGGAGCTTCATTCAACATGATGTAACGCAGCGGGGACCCCAAAAGGGAGCTTAGCCCCAACCCGACCAGAACCGCGGCCAGGTAAAAGGTCGCGACCGTGAGCGGGATAAGCCCAATGATGAGCATCCCCGCGGCCATCAGGCCCGAACCAGCCAGGATCACCAGTCGAGACCCTCGTTTATCCAGCATACGCCCGGCCAGGGGCGACCCCACGGCCATGGCCAATACCGCGGGCAGCAACATAAAGCTGGCGGTGTGTGCACTGACCCCAAAGGCCAAAACCAGCAGCACGGGCACAAAAACCAGGGTAGCTTCGCCAAATCCCGCGCCTACCGCGATGGCCGTCACCAATTTGATCTGACGCGAACGAAACAAGGCCACTTGCACGATGGGGTCCTCGGCCCGTTGTTCCACCCACCATAAAATGGGCAGAACCACCACCGCGATCAGCAGAAAAGGCCACACTCGCGGGGAAAAGAGGCTGACAAACACCGTATCTGGGGAGAGATTCTGAGGGTCCAATTGATTGATGCCCACGGTCCACGCGGCCAGGGAAAGGGAGGTGAGCAGCAGACCTGCGTAGTCGAAGGGCTTCTGCAATCCTGGACGTTCATTGGGCAACATGCGCCAGGAAAAGAAGACAATCACCAGGGCAATGGGCACATTGATCAAGAAAAGCCAATGCCACCCCAGGAACTTGAGGATGACACCCCCCAGGACCGGCCCGATGAGAAATGCAACCCCAAAAACCGCGCCGATCATCCCCAAAGCCGATCCTCGTTTTTCGGGGGGGAAGGTATCGCCAATGACCGCCGCGGCCACCGGGAAAATCCCGCTGGCACCAAACCCCTGGATCGCCCGGCCCAACAACACCACGCCAAACGCGGGGGAAAGGGCCACGACCAGGGAGCCTAACGCGAAGATCAAAATGTCTGCGATGTAGATGGTGCGATGGCCGATGATATCGGCCAATTTGGCCATCAACGGGGTGCCCACCAGGTTGAACAAAATATACGCGGCCACCACCCAACTGATCATCCGATCGTCAACCCCAAAATTCCGCTGAATCGCGGGCAAAGCCGGGCCCACGATCGCGATATCCAGCGCGCCCATTAGCACGCCCACGAAGAGCAGCATCAAGATCCGTTTCCGCTGCTTCTCACTAAGGTTCTTCATCGGTGTTCCTCCATGAACGGAAAGATCGGGTCCGGGTCATCACACCCTGACTGACTGACCGACCGGTCGGTCAGGACGAGGAGGTAGTATATCCCAGCCCAGGGGATTTGTCAACATCCCTCAGGTTGCTTTAGACCTGCCGGGTGAGGTACACTTCTGCCATGAAAATAAAGTAATCAGTGATCAGTTATCAGTAATCAGTGGAAATCTGCGAAGCATCTGCGAGAATCTGCGTTCTCATTTTCATCGGTATCGGCGCGAGCGAGCCCGCCGTTGGACTGCTATGAAAATAAAGTCCAATGTCCGATGTCCAACGTCCAAAGTCGGTGGCGTTCACGGTTCACAGTTGAACTCACCACCTACGATCTGCCACCTGCAACTTGCGACTTACCACTTGCAAACCTGCTTGGCAGCCTTTGCGGCTTCGCGTGAGCTTTTCCTCGGTATCGGCGCGGGCGAGCCAGCCGTTGGACTGCTATGGAGATAGAATCAGGATTAGGATTATCAGGCCCGCGGTAATTCAGTAATCAGTAATCAGTGATGGATGCACTGCAAAAAGGTTGTTTACCGCGGAGAACGCAGAGGACGCAGAGCTAAAAGCTTAGATTCAGCAGATTTGCGCAGATGCAACGCAGATTCCTACTGATTACTGATAACTGATCACTGATTACTCTATTTACAAAGGGAGCTTTGCATCATGATTCTCACTGACCACACCATCTATCAGGAATTAGCTCAAAAAAACGATCATAAAATCGTCCTTTTGGTCATGGATGGCCTGGGGGGCCTGCCTATGCGGCCCAATGGCTTGACCGAACTGGAAACCGCTTACACCCCCAATCTGGACCGTTTGGCCCGGGAAGGGAGCAGCGGCCGTGCGGTGCCCGTGCGCCCGGGCATCACCCCGGGTTCTGGCCCGGCCCATCTTTCCCTCTTCAGCTTCGATCCCGTGCGTTATGAGATCGGGCGGGGGGTGTTGGAAGCGCTGGGCATCGGTTTTGAGCTGGGGCCCGATGATCTGGCCGCGCGGGGGAATTTTGCCACGGTGGATGAGGATGGCCGCATCGTCGACCGTCGCGCCGGCCGCATCCCCACGGAAGAATGCGTGCGCCTGACGCAAAAATTGCAAGAACATACCAGCCTGGCCCAGGAAGGGGTCCAGGTCTTCGTGCGTCCGGTGAAGGAGCACCGCTTTGTGGTGGTGTTCCGGGGCCCGGGCCTGGGGGGCGAACTCACCGAAACCGACCCGTTGGTCACTGGCAAACCGCCCCTGCCGGTCCGAGACCTCAGCGGTACCCCCGAAGGCGCCCGCACCGCGGCCCTCGTCAATCAATGGATCGAACAAGCCCGCCGCGTGTTGGCAGATGAGCCCCGGGCCAATAGCCTGAATCTGCGAGGCATTGCCAAAGACCCGGGATTGCCTCATCTCCAAGATATCTATCAGCTTCGGGCCGCGGCCATTGCGGTATACCCCATGTACAAGGGGGTTGCCAAACTGGTGGGCATGACCGTCATCGATTTTGAAGGGGATCGTCCTCAGCACCAGGTCGCGGCCTTGAAGAAGGTGTGGGACGCGTATGATTTCTTCTTTATTCACATCAAGAAAACCGATAGCTACGGCGAAGATGGGAACTTCGAAGCCAAGGTCCATGAGATCGAAGCTGTGGACGCGGTGATCCCCGACATTCTGGCCCTGAACCCCAGCGTGCTCATCGTCACAGGGGATCACAGCACGCCGGCCAGGCTGCGCAGCCATTCTTATCATCCGGTGCCCACCCTCTTCTGGGGTCCCCAGGTCATGCCGGACAGCGTGACCACCTTTGGCGAACGGGCCAGTGAGGGAGGCGCGTTGGGCCTGTTCCACGCCACGGAAATCATCCCCTGGGCCATGGGCTATGCCGACCGTCTCAAGCGCTTTGGCGCATAAGCCTTCCCTACCTTAATCTTTTTCCTTCTCCGTGTCCTCTCCCCAGAGCATCGGGGGGAGCCGGAGGGGGCTGCTGATAACCGATTACTGGTAACTGATTACTGATAACTGATTACTGATTACTGATTACTGACAACGCTATCCCTTCCCATGACAGCCTCTTCCCCCGAACCCCTCCCTGTTACTTTTCGCGATGTGTTACACGCCCGCCGCAACCTGCGGGCCTATCTGCGTCCCACGCCCCTCTACCATTACCCTGCGCTGGATGCCATGGTGGGGGCCGAGGTGTGGGTCAAGCATGAAAACCACCAGCCCGTCGGCGCGTTCAAAGTGCGTGGGGGCGTGCATTTGATTTCGCAACTGGACGAAGCCCACCGTCGAGCCGGGGTCATTGCCGCCAGTACCGGCAATCATGGTCAATCGGTGGCCTATGCGGCCCGCCTCTTTGGTGTACGGGCCATTATCGCGGTGCCCGAAGATGCCAACCCGGCCAAGGTCGCGTCCATGCGCAACCTGGGCGCGGAGGTGGTATTCCACGGTCAGAATTTTGATGAAGCCCGGCAATGGGTGGAGGAAGAAGCGCAACGTCGCGCCTATCGCTACATCCACAGTGGGGATGAACCGCTGCTCATTGCGGGCGTGGCCACCTACGCCCTGGAGATGCTGGAAGATCAACCCGACCTGGATGTGATCTTCGTGCCCGTGGGCGGAGGCAGTGGCGCGGCCGGGGTATGCATTGTGGCCAAAACCTTGAATCCCCGGATCCGGGTCATCGGTGTGCAATCGGAGCAAGCCCCCGCGGCCTGGCGTTCCTGGAAGGAACACCGCATCGTGGAGGAGCCCTCGCGCACCTTTGCGGAGGGGTTGGCGACCGGGGTTGGTTTTGAACTGCCGCAACGCATCCTACGCCGTTATCTGGATGATTTCATCCTGGTCAGCGATGACGAACTGCGGCGGGCCATCATCATCCTGCTGGCCCACACCCGCAACCTGGCCGAAGGCGCGGGCGCGGCCGCGCTCGCGGGCGCGCTGAAGATGCGTCATCAGCTCGCGGGCCGGCGGGTGGGCGTGGTTCTCAGCGGCGGCAACCTCAGCATCGTGCGACTGCGCCAACTGCTGGCTGCCGAAGGCACGCCCGGCTTCCCCCTTTGATTTTTAGCCACGGATTACACGGATTGCACGGATTTTTGGCATGGTTCTTCTTGACAAATGTACCTAATACCCAATATCCAGTATCTACAAAGGAGTTTCCTTATGGAACCCATCCCTGTCATCCACCTGGGGCTAGGGCCCATTGGCCAGCAGATCGGTCGAACCGTGGCCCATGAGCCCCGGTTACGTTCTGTAGCTGCTGTAGATATTGATCCCCATCTGCAAGAACATACCCTCGATCAAATTTGTGACGCGGACCTCCCCCCTTTGCCCGTGGTTGCCTCGCTGGCCCAGACTCAGGCTCCCCCGGGGGCTGTGGTTTTGCAAGCCACGGTTTCCAAACTCACTCAGGCCCGGGAGCAAATCCTCCAGGCCATCGCCCAGGGTTATCACCTGGTTTCCACCTGCGAGGAGCTGGTCTGGCCCTGGGAGGACCACCCTGATCTGGCCCGGGAGCTGGATGACGCCGCGCGCCGCGCGGGGGTCACCATCCTGGGCGTGGGGGTGAACCCGGGCATGGTCATGGATACCCTGCCCGTGTTGATCAGCCGCCTCACCAGCGACATCGAGCAGGTGCACGTCAAGCGGGTGGTGGATTTGCTGGAGCGTCGTCTCCCTCTCCAGGAAAAGAACGGCCTGGGAAAGGACCCCGATTGGGTGCAGAGCAAGTTGGATCGAGGCGAGATTGGCCATGTGGGGCTGAAGGATAGCCTGTTCATGTTGGCCGCGGGCCTGGGCTGGGAACTGGACGCGGTGGGGGTGGAAAGCAAGCCCCTGGTGGCCCAGGAGCCTATCGAATCGGGCCTGGGGTGGATTGAACCGGGCCAGTGCATCGGTGTGCGCCAGGATGCCCATGGGCTCCTCGCGGGGGAGCCTCGTATCACCATGACGCTGATCATGGAAGCCGGGGCCGAAGGGGGAAGCCGGGATGAAATTTTCATCACCGGGGACCAGACCCTGCACATGAAGCTCACCGGCGTGCATGGGGATAAAGCCACCGCGGCCATTCTGGTCAACCAGGCTTTGAGGGTCCCGGCCATGCCCCCGGGCCTGCAAACCATGCTCACCGCGCCTTTGCTCCCCCGTTGATTCCCCATAGCGACGAAAATGGGGACGCAGATTTGCGCAGATGCTCCGCAGATTTCCGCAGATGGTCTTATGTTCAACTACTGAACACTGAACACTGATTACTGATCACTGATTACTGCTCACTGACTACTATCTCCAGAACGACTTATGACTGACTCCCTCCCCATCGAGCTAGACCCCAACCCCCCCAAACATGACTGGCACAGACCTCAGCTCACCCGGGGTCGCCGTCCCGATTGGCTTCGGGTATCCGCGCCTTCGGGCCAGACCTTTGTCCGGGTCAATCATTTGATCCGCGATGAGCATCTGCACACCGTATGCGAAGAAGCGGGTTGCCCCAACCTGGGCGAATGCTGGGGCCGGGGGACCGCGACCTTCTTGCTTTTGGGGGATACCTGCACCCGCTCCTGCGGTTTTTGCAAGATCAAGGTTGGACGGCCCGAAAAGGTGGACATTCTGGAGCCCATCCGGGTGGCTCGGACCATCCAGCATATGAACTTGCGGCACGCGGTCCTTACCTCGGTCAATCGAGATGACCTGCCTGATGGGGGCGCGTTTATCTTCGCGGCCACCATCCGCAAGATTCGGGAATTCCAACCGGGATGCACGGTGGAGGTGCTGATCCCCGACTTTCAGGGGGACCCGGACGCGCTGTGGACCGTGATGCGCGAGAAACCGGAGATCCTGAACCACAATGTGGAAACCGTGCCGCGGCTTTATCGTCGGGTACGCCCCCAGGCCAAATATCCGCGTTCCCTGGAGGTGCTACGCCGGGCCAAGGAGATGGACCCCCAGACCCTGACCAAATCGGGCTTGATGGTGGGGCTGGGCGAACGATGGGAGGAGGTGGTCCAGGTGATGAAGGACCTGCGGGAGGTGGGGGTGGATATTGTCACCATCGGCCAATATCTGCAACCCAGCCGTTTTCATCTCCCCATCGAACGCTACTGGCATCCCGAGGAATTCAAAGCCTTGCGTCGCCTGGGAGAAGAGGAGCTGGGGTTCCGTTGGGTGGAATCCGGGCCTTTGGTGCGTTCCTCCTACCATGCCGATGGCCAGGCCCGGCTCATTGCGCGTACCGATCTGCTATGAAAATAGCGTGATCGTCGGTTGCGGCAGGATCGCTAAGCCCACGTTGGGCGAGGCAGCAACGGGTGTGATGCGTGAAACGTGAAACGTGAGAATCTTACGCATCACGCATCACGTTTCACGGTCCGCCAGCCTGGCCGCGAGGCGTTTTCATTGGTATTGGCGAGCTATCGCTCGTGGTGCCTGCTATGAAAATAGAATGATCGCTGGTTGCTGAGGAATCGCCAGGCCGACATTGAGCGAGGCGGCAAAGGTTCGTATTGCGTATTCCGTCCAGTCGTTACGCAATACGCAATACGGAATACGAGTCACGCCGCCCTGGCCGCGAGGCGTTTTCCTCGGTATCGGCGAGCCGCCGCTCGTGGCGACTGCTTGCGACTTGCCACTTGCAAACTATGCTTTGATAAGAGCTCGGTGAGCACAAAAACTTGACAATTCCCCCTATCTAAGGTAAGATGCCCCCGAACATGATGACCTCCTGATAGGGTCTCCTCTGGGCTGAGGAGACAAAGAGAGGCGGACGCGGCTACAGGCTGGTGGCCGCGTCCCTCTTTTTGGGGACGCGGGGAAGTCGCGTTTGTACCCGGTTTTGTGCTATACTGGCATCATGAGCCAAACTTACGTTGCCCTGGATTTAGAGACCACAGGGCTGGACCCACACAAAGATGCTATCATCGAACTGGGCGCGGTACGCTTTAGGGATGGCCGCGTGCTGGAGCGTTTTAGCCAGGTCGTGAACCCGGGCCGTCCCATCCCGCGCGCGATCCAGCAGCTCACCGGCATCAGCCAGGAAGAGGTGGATGCCGCGCCGCCCCTGGCCCGGGTCGCGGCCGCGTTTCGCGCGTTTGTGGGGAACGCGCCCATCGTGGGCCATAATATCGATTTCGACATCCGCTTCATGCGGACCCACGATCTCTATAATTACAACCCCCTCATCGATACCTTCGAACTGGCCCTCATTACCCTGCCCGGCCTGGCCAGCTACAAGCTGGGGCGTGTTGCCGAGCATTTGGGCATCCCCCTGGAGAATGCTCATCGGGCCTACGAAGACGCGGAAGCCAGCATGCGCATCTTCGAAGGGATGCGCCAAAAGCTGCTCCAGGTCCCCACGCAAACCCTGGAACAGATTGTGAGCATGGGGCAACGCGCGGATTGGTCTCTGACCCTGGTCTTTGAAGAGGTGCTGCGAGAACAGGTCCACCGTTGGGGGCGAGGGGATCGGCCACAAAGTCCCACCCGGGCCTTACGGCCGCGTTTTCGGCGGGAACCACCCCTGGAGCCGGTCCAGCATCCGCAACCTTTGGATGTGGACGAGTTGGCCGCGATGCTGGAGCCGGGAGGGCTCCTGGATACCTATTTTGATCATTACGAATACCGGGAACCTCAGGTGACCATGCTGCGGGCCGTGGCCGAGGCCTTTAACCACAGCAAGCACCTGATCATCGAAGCCGGCACAGGCACGGGCAAATCTCTGGCCTATCTGATCCCGGCCCTGGCCTGGGCCGTGCAGACAGGGCAGCGGGTGGTGGTTTCCAGCAATACCATCAATTTGCAGGACCAGCTTTATCATAAAGACCTGCCCGATTTGCAGCAGCTCTTGCCTTTTGATTTCAAGGTCGCGGTGATGAAAGGCCGTCGTAACTATCTGTGTCCGCGGCGTCTGCAAAAATTGATGGCCCGTCCCGACCTCACCCCGGTGGATGTCAGTGTGCTGGCCCGGATCTTGCTGTGGCTCCCCACCACCGAAACCGGGGATGTGGCCGAAATCACCCTGGTCAATGCCGGGGAACGGGCCGTGTGGCAACGGGTGGCCTCGGACCCTCTGGCTTGCACCTCGAAGCAATGCGGCCTGGACACACCCCAGCCTTGCTTCTTCTACCAGGCCCGCAATCGGGCCGAAGCCGCTCATCTCATCATCGCCAATCATGCCTTGCTTCTGGCCGACATCGTCACCGAAGGGGGCGTTTTGCCCGAATATCAGTACCTGATCGTGGATGAGGCCCATCATCTGGAAAATGCCGCCACCCGCGCGCTCACCATCCAGGTGGATCACGCGTCCTTTGTGAGCCGGTTGCGAGAGTTGGCCCCTGTGGGAGGAGAGATGCCCGCCGCGGGCCTTTTGGCCGACCTGGTCCAGGCTGCCCGCCAGGCACATCTCCCCACCGAGAAAGAAGGGGGCCTCATCGATCTGGTTCGGCAACTCACAGGGGCGATCCCTCCCCTGGATATGCACATGGCGGACTACATCGACGCGCTGGATCGCTTCTTGAAGCAACATTTTGGCCGTCAGTACGACAATACCCTGTACGATCTGCGTTTGCGCATCACCGAAAACATCCGGGTGCAGCCAGCATGGGTGGATGTGGAACTCCTGTGGGATAACCTCTCCTCTCGCCTCAAGAACTTCATGGGGTACCTTGAGCAACTCATTCAACTTCTCCACGACCTGAGCAACTACCCCTTGACCAATCGGGAAGAGGTCGAAGCGGAATTGACAGCCCTGCTCGAGGCCTTGAATGAAACCATGACGGTGGGGCAGGAGCTCACCCTGGAGCCCGATGAAAACGCCATCTACTGGATCCGTCGTTCTAAATTCAACGGCAACATCACCTTGCATCGCGCGCCCCTGCATGTGGGGGGCATCATCGAATCCTCCATCTTCCGCCGCAAAGAGACCGTGATCCTCACCTCGGCCACCCTGCGCACCGCGGATGGTTTCGAATACATCCAGGGGCGGCTCAATGCCCACGAAGCGGAAACCCTGGCTTTGGAAAGCCCCTTCGACTACAAACGGAACGCCCTGGTGTATCTGCCCACCGATATGCCCGAGCCCAACAAGCCCGACTACCAGGAAAAGGTGGAAGAGGCGATTTTGCACCTCAGCCTGGCCACCCGGGGGCGATTGATGGTGCTTTTTACCTCCTATGCTCAATTATTGCGCACCGCGGAGGCCTTGCGTCCTTTGCTGGCCGAAGCCGGGATCAGCCTTTTCGTGCAAGGGGAGGGGGGGTCCCGCCAGCAGATTCTGGCCGCGTTTCGGGAGACGGAACAGGCGGTGATTCTGGGGACCCGCAGTTTTTGGGAAGGGGTGGATGTGCAAGGCGAGGCTTTGAGTGCCTTGATCATCACCAAACTGCCCTTTGCCGTGCCCAATGACCCCATTGTCTCGGCCCGGTCCGAAACGTTTGAATCCCCCTTCTACCAGTATTCGGTGCCCGAAGCGATTTTGCATCTACGCCAGGGCTTTGGTCGGCTCATTCGTTCCACCCAGGATCGGGGCATTGCCGTGCTTCTGGACCGCCGATTGCTTTCCAAGCGGTATGGGCGCCTTTTCCTGGAGGCTTTGCCCGATGTGACTCTATGCAAAGCGCCTCTGAGCGACATGCCCGAGACCGCGCGCCGTTGGTTGGATGGCGACGAGACGCCCTGCCCCCGGCGTGTGGGTTCCCATGCCCCTCCACCCCGACATTTGGATGAGCCGCCCGGATGGCTTTTTAGCCAAGAGATGTAAATGGTCACATTGATTGTCACCGGCGTTCATAGCCCTTTGGGGCGGGCCGTGGCCCGTTGGGCGGTGGATGCAGGTTGGCGGGTTGTAGGTGTGGATGTACGGCCCGGGGCGCGTCCCCTACCGGCCATCGAGCTGGTGCAAACAGATATCCGCAATCCACTCTTTGCCCGGTGGTTGGAAACCCAGGCCGCGACCCATGTTTTTCATGCCGCGTTTCAGTGGCGGGTGCCTATCACGCCGGAAAGCTTTGAAAATAACGTGGTAGGGACCATCAAACTGCTAGAAGCCGCGGCCCAGACCGGCGTGCAAAAGGTGGTCATCCCATCCAGCGCCTTGGTTTATGGAGCCCATCCCCAGCATCCCCCGCTCCTCACCGAAGACATACCTTTTCGTGGGCCTTCTCTCTACGGCTATGTGCGGGATTTGCGGGAGATCGAACTTTTTGTCCAGGGCTTCCGCCAGCGCCATCCTGCCATGACCCTGACCGTGCTGCGCTATGCCAACCTGTTGGCGCCCGGCTACCCTTCGCCTCTGGCCCGCTACCTCCGCCTGCCTCGATGCCCCGTGCCCGCGGGCGCCAACCCCTTCCTTTCGGTGCTGCATCCCCAAGACGCGGTTCGGGCCGCGACCCTGGCCTTGGTCGAAGCGTATGATGGTGTGTACAATGTGGCCGCACAACCTCCAGTTCCCCTGCGTCATCTCATTCATCGTGCAGGTAGCCAGGCCCTAACCTTGCCTGTGCGCCTGTTCCAGGCCCAGCAGGGGATGGTTCGCCTCAACTTCATGCGGGGCATACCTCCGCTGCCTTTGCCCTGGGTTTATCTCTACCACTCTTGGGCCCTTTCCACCCGTCGTCTTCGCAGCCAATGGGGTTTTCAACCCCAATGGGATACGGAAAGCATCCTCGATACCATGCGACGAACCCCCTCACGACCATGAACGAACCCATCATCCATGTCCAACATCTTCGCAAAACCTATGGCGACGTGGTCGCGGTCAAGGACCTCTCCCTGACGGTTTTTCGGGGCGAGCTTTTCGGACTTCTCGGCCCCAACGGCGCGGGCAAGACAACCACCATCCGCATCCTGATGGATATCTACGCGCCTGATGCTGGCGAAATCCAGGTCTTGGGAAAGCGACCACGGCAAGTGCGCTCCCGGGTGGGGTATCTACCCGAGGAACGAGGGCTCTATCGTAAACAGCGGGTCATGGACGTGCTCCTGTATCTCGCGGAACTCAAAGGCATGCCCCGAAAGCAGGCTCGAGAGCAGGCGTCGTACTGGCTGGAGCGGGTCGATTTGCAGGATTGGGCGCAACACAAGGTGGAGGATTTGAGTCGTGGCATGCAGCAGAAGCTGCAATTTGTGGCCAGCGTGGTTCATGATCCCGAGCTGCTGATTTTGGATGAGCCCTTTCAGGGCCTGGACCCGGTCAATGTGGAACTGGTGAAGGCCATCCTGGATGAACTACGGGACAGCGGAAAGACCATCCTGCTCAGTGCTCATCAAATGAATCTGGTGGAAGAACTTTGCAATCGCATTGTCTTGATTCATCAGGGGGAAGCTGTCCTCTACGGCGAGGTGGACGCGATAAAACGTCGTTATGCCCCCAATCGGGTGAAAGTACGAACCAATAGGCCCCTGGAACAACTTCCGGGCGTGCGGCGTATCGAACGGCAAGAGGACGGCGACCTTTTGGAGCTCGCGGAAGGGGTCACCCCCCAAAGTCTGCTGCGCGAGCTGGTGCGACGGGACATCCCCATCGAGATGTTCGAGGTGGCTCCCATGTCTCTCAATGATATTTTTATCGCCGTGGTGCAAGGGGAGAGTTCCCCACAAGAAAGGGAGGCGCGATCATGAATTTCCGCAAGGTTTGGACCATTGCCCGACATGAATACCTGGTGAATGTGCGACGCCCTGGTTTTCTCATCATGACCGGGCTCGTGCCCCTTTTGGGGGGGCTGTTGCTGTTGGTCGCGGCGTTTGCTTCGGGCAAGACCATGCATATGCTGGAGCGGATTTTTGTAGGACAGCATATGACCGGGGTCGTGGATGAAAGCGGCCTGTTTACACCGATCCTGCCCGATTTTGCCAGGGATTACCAGCTCTATCCTGATGAGTCGTCGGGTCGAGAAGCCCTGGCCGCGAAAGCAATCAGTCGTTTGATAATCATCCCCGACGATTATCTGGATTCTGGAAAAATCACCGTGATCACAGCCTCCACGGGCGTTGATATGGCCAACATCGCAGATTCCCAGCCGCTAAAACGCTTTTTCATCGCCCATCTCGCGCGGGGCGTGCCTGATCCCCGTCTGCGGGCACGCCTGGTGGCGCCTTATGACCCCACCATCCTTCACCTGAATGGGGAAACCGAAAGTGAAACCCAGGGGCCCTTTGCCTACATCAGCCATTTGGTGGTGCCCTATGTGCTCAGCATTTTGTTGATCATGACGATTTTCGTCTCCTCCAGTTATCTCCTGCGTGGGGTTTCGGAAGAAAAAACCAACCGGATCATGGAAATTTTGCTTTCCTCTGTGACCGCGGATGAGCTGCTGGCGGGTAAGGTCATGGGACTGGGCGCGTTGGGGTTGACTCAGATTGTGATATGGGTGGTGGCGGGTTTTGCTCTCAGCGGTGGTGCTGCAGGGTTGTTGGGATTGATCATCCCGCTTTTTGATGCTCCTGGCATTTTCCTGCTGGCCATCCTTTATTATCTGCTGGGATTTTTGATGTACGCGGTGCTGATGGGCTCGGTGGGCGCGTTGGGCTCCGATATGCAAGAAGCGCAGCAACTGGCCGCGATTTTTTCCCTGCTGGCTGCGGTTCCTCTTATGTTCGCGGGGGTTCTCTTTTCGAATCCCGATTCCCCCATCTTTCGAGTGATTTCCTGGTTCCCTCTTACCGCGCCCACCGCGATGATGCTCCGCCTGCCCCTCACCAATGTGCCTCTGGTGGATATCGTGGGGAGCCTGGTGCTTATTCTGATCACCATCCCCTTTGTTTTGTGGTTAGGCGCGCGGCTTTTCCGATTGGGGATTTTGATGTATGGCAAGCGCCCCAGCGTCCGGGAAATCTGGCATTTGTTACGCATGACGTAGCCGTTGTTCAGAGAATAGAGTAATCAGTAATCAGTGATCAGTAATCAGTTGCGGGGCTAGCCGGATTCATCCGGCGCCGTTTTATAGCCCGGCGACTTCATCGCCGGGCGGACGTGGTGGATGCCACTTTGCTCGGCTAAACCACGCCAAATGTCTGCTATGAAATAGAACCTGTTATGAACTTATCGCCAATTTCACGCGATTTTGTGGATGGCGGGCGTTTCAATTCGCCACGGATGATGCTGATGCGACGGATCGACACGGATTTTTTTGGAAAAAACATGGTATCTGTTTGAAAAATCCGCGAAAATCTGCTTTATCCGCGTTATCCGCGGCCAATTCCAACCTCCGATGCGGCGATCCTGAGCTTTGAGGGAAGCAAAGTGCATAACAGCCTCTAGCGAAGCGCAGAAACCACGGCATGGCGCTCGCTTCGCTCGCTAGATGCCCTTCGATTCCTCAGGGCAGGCTTCGCTCCCTTCGGTCGCTCAGCATGACGAATATCTGCGGAAATCTGCGGCGCATCGGCGCAATCTGCGTTCTCTCTACCTGCCACCTGCCACCTGCCACCTGCCACCTGCTACCTGCAAACCTGCAAACCTGCAAGCCTGCTTAGTGGTTTTTGCGATCCGTTAGTCCCATGAAAGCATTGTTCTTTTCCATCGATTTGCCCGGTCATGTGGACTGGGGTGGGTATCTTGCCATGGCCCGGGAGGTTGTGCGCCGTGGGGGTGAGGTGCTGTGGGTCTCCGGCCCTGCGCTCAAATCCACGATCCAGGCCGCGGGCGTGCCTTTCGCGCCGGTGCCCACCACCGGATGGCAGCATGTGATGCCCCCGTTGCCGCCTCATTTGTCTCCCCAGCAGCGGGAACGGATGCGGATGCACCGGGCTTTGGCTGTGTGGCTGGACCCGGAGCATGTGCTGGCCGGGGTGAAGGCTTTGGCCCAGGTGGCCGATGAGTTCGGGCCCGATGTGGTGGTCATCGAACCTTTCGCGGCCGCGGGGGCCATCCTGGCGGAACGCCGAGACTGGCCCCTGGTGGTGGTCGGGCGTCCGGCCCAGCTCCCCAAACCTCCCAATCCCCGCCGTCCGCCCAACCCCGCGCGGCCTTTTGTGCAGCGGCTTTTGGAGGCGGCCGGGGTGGCAGGCCGTTACTGGGACCTGGAACGGGGGCATCCTCGCTCGCCCCTTTTGCATGTGGATTTTTTCTTTCGGGAATGGTACGCGGATGTGAAGACCCTGGCGCCTCAGACCCTCTTTTGTGGCGGCCAACCTGCTCCTGCCACCCCTTTGGAAGGCATCCCCTCGGATTCGCGGCCTCTGGTCTTGGTGACGTTGGGCTCTACCTTTGCCAGGGATGAACATTTCTTCCGCATCGCGGGGGAATCGGCTCTGCTGGCCGTGGCGCGGCCCCTGTTGGTGCCGGGCCGTCGCGCGCCCGATGTGTTGGCCCGCCTGCGCGAAGCCCCTCCCGGCCCTGCGATCCTTCGGGAATGGATCGACTATGCTCAGGTGTTCCCTCACCTGGCGGGCGTGGTGCATCATGGTGGGGTGGGCACCACCCATGCAGCCCTGGTTCATGGCCTGCCGCAGGTGGTGGTGCCCCATGCAGGGGATCAATACCCCCAGGCCGCGCGGGTGACTCAGGCCGGGGTGGGGTATGGCATCCGGCCCAAGGATTTCACCATGGAAAACGCGCCTGTGATTCTGGCGGATATCCTTTGGGCGCCCGGGTTCCGAGAACGGGCCCAGGCCCTGGCCCGGAGGATGCACCAGTTGGGCGGGCCGCCCCGTGCGGCCGAGGCGCTTTTCGCGCTGATTTGAAAATAAAGTCCAATGTCCGATGTCCAACGTCCAAAGTCGGTGGCGTTCACGGTTGGAACTGCTTTGTAAATAGGATTCGGATCAGGATTAGGATTGAGATCATCAGGACAACGTTGAGCGAGGCACCAACGAACGTCAAACGTAAAACGTGAAACGTCAGCTCATGACGCATGACGTTTGACGCTTGACGAAATCGGCTTCCCGCGCCAACGTGGCCGCGAGATGTTTTCATCCGTATCGGCGAACTGCCGTTCGTGGTGACTGCTTTGTAAATAGAGTAATCAGTGATCAGTTATCAGTAATCAGTGTTCAGTAGCACTCCCGTGGCCAGCCCGCAGGGCTTTGTATCCGTAGCTCGGAGGTTTAGCTCCGAGCAGAAGAAACAGCGCGCCTGGAGGCTAGCCGGATTCATCCGGCGCCGTTTTATAGCCCGGCGACTTCATCGCCGGGCGGGCGTGGTGGACGCCACTTCGCTCGGCTAAACCACGCCAAACGTCTGAGACGCACACCGTGACCACCTACCACCTGCCACCTGCCACTTGCGCCCCCATTTTCCTCGGTATCGGCAGGCTGCCGCGCGTGGCGCCTGTTCCGAAAATAGGGGAATTATGGTAAAATATATCAGTTATGCAGACCCTGCTTCAAGCCGAAGACAAGCCCCTGGGCGTGATTGAATCGCTACAACAGGGCTTCAATGTCCTGAATCAGCATATCTGGCTTCTCCTGCCTCCGGTGCTGCTGGACCTGTTCCTCTGGCTGGCGCCCAAGGTGAAGATCGGGCCGGTGGTCGATGCCGCCATCACCGCGTACGAGACGAGTATGTCCCAGGCCTTCACCGACGCCCCCCCAGAGGTCCTCCAAACCACCCTGGAGAATCTGCGGAGTTTAAGCGGCAGCTACAATCTGCTTTCCCTGTTGGCAGGTGTGCTGGCCAGTATGCCTTCTCTGTTCGCGCGGCTGGAATTCCACACCGTGGCTTCCCCCTTGGGCCGGGTCATCTATCTGCACACATGGCAGAGCATGCTCTTGCTCATGGCGATTTTATTGCCTTTGGGTATCCTGATAGGCAGCTTTTGGCTGGCGTGGGTGGCCTTCACCCTGTCGAAGCATTCGCCCTGGTCTTGGGCCTTTGTGCGACGGTGGGGGTGGGTCTGGATCAATGCCAATCTTTACCTGATCCTCATTTTCATCGCCGTGCTTCTAGCCAGCCTGTTTTTGGGGATGGTGGCCGCGTTGGCCCTGGCCCTGGGCCAGGCTGGACAGTTGTTCCTGGGCATGATGTGGCTGCTGTTCCTGGGCTTTTCGGTGTGGCTGAACATCGGTCTTTATTTCGTGATGATTTCCGTGGCCCTGGATGATGTGAACCTGGCTCGGGCCATCTGGCGCAGCCTGAATGTGGTCGGACGCAATGCCATGAGCACCCTGGGGTTCCTTATCCTCACCCTGGTGCTGATGGAAGGTTTTGCTCGCATCTGGGCCCGGCTGAGTCTGCATCCCTGGGGCGTGGCCTTGGGCATGGTAGGCAATGCGTATCTGGGTGCGGCCGTCACCCTGGCCGCGTTCCTCTTTTATCAATCCCGTTATCAACACTGGCGCCAAACTCGGGCGTTGCTTTTGCTTCAGCAGCAGGAAAAAAAGCCTCCGGAACGGTGAACCATCGCTCATGGTGACTGCCCGACAATCCCAGTCCCAATCCCAATCCCAATCCTAATCCCGATCCTACCCTCATATGAGTCAACAGGCTATCGATAGCAAAGTCGAAAAATACACCGCGGACCAAATTCAGGTTTTGGAAGGGCTGGAGGCCGTCCGCCGTCGGCCCGGTATGTACATTGGCGGTACGGACCAGGCCGCGCTTCATCACATGGTCTACGAAGTGGTGGACAACGCGGTGGATGAAGCCATGGCCGGTCGCTGTGACCAGATCGATGTGATCATCCATAAGGATGAGAGCATCTCGGTCATCGATAATGGCGCGGGGATCCCGGTTGGTATCCAGAAACAGACGGGGCTGCCCGCGCTGACGGTGGTCATGACCAAGCTTCATGCGGGCGGGAAGTTCGGCGGTGGCGGTTATAAGGTCTCGGGCGGGCTGCACGGCGTGGGTGTCAGCGCGGTGAACGCGCTGAGCGAATGGTTCGAGTCCACGGTCAAGCGTGATGGTAAGATCTACCGCCAGCGCTTTGAACGAGGCAAGCCCGTCACCGATGTGGAGGTGATCGGCAAGACCCGGAAGGATGACACGGGCACCCATCAGCATTTTTTGTACGATAAGACGATTTTCGACCCCCAGGCCCGTTATCATTACGAGACCCTGGTCAACCGTTTTCGAGAAATGGCCTTCCTCAATCGGGGGCTCCGCATCCGGCTGGTGGACGAGCGGCCCGAAGAACCTCGGGAGATGAGCTTTTATTTCGAAGGGGGCGTGGCTTCCTTTGTGCGTTATCTCACCAAAAACCGCAACCCCTTGCACGAGCCCGTCTATGTGGAGCGCACCTATGAGGACGGCACTCAGATCGAAGCCGCGATCCAATATACCGAAGGCTTCAGCGAATCGGTGCACGCGTTTGCCAATACCATCAATACCCCGGATGGGGGCACTCACCTGACCGGGTTGCGGAGTGCCATCACCCGCTGCATCAACGATTACGCGCGGAAACAGGGCTTCCTGAAGGATAAAGACCCCAATTTCTCGGGCGAGGACACCCGCGAGGGCCTCACCGCGATTATCAGCGTCAAATTGATGGACCCTCAGTTCGAAAGCCAGACCAAAGTCAAGCTTCTGAACAACGAGGTCCGCAATCAGGTGGAATCCGCGGTGGCCGAGGTGTTTAGCCAATGGTTGGAAAGCAACCCCCGGGAAGCAAAGAAGATCATCGAAAAGTGCCTCACCAGCGCCCGGGCCCGGGCCGCGGCCCGCAAAGCCCGAGATTTGGTGATCCGCAAAAGCGCGCTGGAGAGCATGACCCTGCCGGGGAAGTTGGCCGATTGCTCGGAGCGGGATCCTGCCAAATCCGAGCTGTACATCGTGGAGGGGGACTCCGCGGGCGGGTCGGCCAAACAGGGGCGGGATCGGCGCTTCCAGGCCATTTTGCCCTTGCGAGGGAAGATCCTCAATGTGGAAAAAGCCCGGCTGGACAAGGCCCTGAGCAATAAGGAAATCCAGGCCCTGATCACCGCGCTGGGCACGGGCATCGGCGATCAATTCAACCTGGATAACCTGCGCTATCATCATGTCTTCATCATGACCGACGCGGATGTGGATGGCGCGCATATCCGTACCCTGCTTCTCACCTTCTTCTTCCGCTACATGGAACCCCTCATCACCCATGGGCATCTGTATATTGCGCAGCCGCCTCTTTATCTCGTCACCGCGGGCCGGGATAAGTTTTATGCGTATTCGGACGCGGAAAAGGACCGCCTTTTGCAGCGCCTGAATGGTAAGAAGGTTCATGTGCAGCGCTACAAAGGGTTGGGTGAAATGAACCCCGAGCAGTTGTGGGAAACCACCATGAACCCGGAAAAACGCATTGCCCTGCAAGTCACCATCGAAGATGCGGCCGAAGCGGATCGCATCTTCAGCATGCTCATGGGGGATGAAGTCGCGCCTCGGCGACGGTTCATCACCAGCCACGCGCGCGAGGTTCAGAATTTGGATATTTAACCTTTGGATCTCCTGAAAAAACCTTAACCACGGAGGCACAGAGGGCACGGAGAAGGAAAAAGATAAGATATTGGGTATTCGGTATTGGGTATTCGAATCGTCCCGAACAGGAGGAATATCCAATACCCAATATCCAGTATCCCACAACCCATCCGTCAATCTCCAAAACGACCGTTCTGGACCATGCCAAACAACCTCATTGTCGTGGAGTTCCTCCCGCATTCCCGAGCCCAAACATCATGACCCGTATTCTGATTGTTGGCCATAAAGGACAACTGGGGCGTCTTTTGTTTTCGTATCCCAGTGAGCATGAACGCCTGGGCATGGATTTGCCCGAATACGACATCACCGACACCAAAGCCACGCAATACGCTCTTCGGGAGATGCGGCCGCAGATTGTCATTAACACCGCGGCTTTCACCCAGGTGGACGCGGCCGAGGAGCACTATGACCTGGCGTATCGCATCAATGCCCATGCCGCGGGGGCCCTGGCCCGTTTTTGCGAGGAACTGGGCGCCAGCCTGTATCACATCTCCACCAACGAGGTGTTCGACGGGCAGCGTCGGGACCAGCCATACGATGAATGGGATCAACCGGATAACACCCACGGCAGCGCGTACGCGCGTTCCAAGCTGGCCGGTGAAAACGCGGTGCGGTTTTATCATTCCCGGGCCCGCATCATTCGCATTTCCTGGCTCTTCGCGCCCCAGGGGAACAATTTCCCGGCCAAGATCGTGGCCGCGGCGGATAAGTATGGGGCGCTGCGGGTGGTGGCGGATGAATTCGGGGTGCCCACGTACGGCCCGGACCTGGCTCGGGCCATCTATCAGCTCATCGACTTGAAAGCCCCACCCGGGATCTACCATCTGGTCAATGGGGAAAAGACCAGTCGGTACGCCTTTGCCCAGGAGATTTTACGGGTCACCGGCCGTGAGCATGTGCCCATCACCCCTATTTCCCACACCGAATGGCCTCGGCCGGCCCAACCCCCTTTGCACGCGGTATTGGTGAACCGGGCCGCGGCCGCGCTGGGGGTCCGCTTGCGCGACTGGCAAGAAGCTCTGGCCGATTGGGTCGCGACGACCGGTGAAGTGCATCCGCGTCCGTAAGGTAAAAACCACGAAGACACGAAGGCACCAAGGCACGAAGGAGAAAAATAAAAGGTTCTCTTCGTGTCTTCGAAAAGCTTCGAGCCTTCGTGGCAAAGCGTTGGGTGGGATATCTGTATAGTTACTTTTCTCCACAGATTGCGCAGTCACCATGCGCGATGGCTCACCACATAACGACGAAAATGGGGACGCAGGTGGCGGGTGAGCATGAGACCTCGGAGGGTCTGCGCAGACCTCCGAGGTCTGGGGCCACCACGCCCGCCCGGCGATGAAGTGAGGCTGTTGGCAAACCTCAAGCGGGTTGCCGGGCAATCCGGCAAAGGCGGTGATCCGGCCGTTCGGCCCCCACCCCTGCCCCTCCCCCGCAAGCGGGGGAGGGGTGATCGCCCGGAACGGAGGGGCTGCGTAAGACTCATCCCCCTGCAGAAACGGTCGGGAGGGGGTATCCTCAACGTACATCAGTAAGCCAACAGGTTCATGAAGTCGCCGGGCTATAAAACGGCGCCGGATAATTCCGGCTAGCCCCGCAACTGATTACTGATGACTGATCACTGATCACTTTCTTCGTGCCTTCGCCTCCCCCGCGTGCGGGGAAGCCGGAGGAGGGCCTTCGAGCCTTCGTGGCTCTATTTACGGAACAGTCGCCATCGTGCGGTAGCTTTTCCCCGCTACCAGCAGCGCGGCCAGGCCCAACAGGGCATAGGCCACGCCCCATAGTGCCGCGTCATAGGGTTCCAGAAAGATGCCCACCCAGATGAGGGCTGCGCCCACGTTGACCAGGAGTAAACTCCCCATGGTACCGCCCAACTGGGGATGGTCCTTCTTAAGCAGATAGCGGTCCAGGAAATAGGGGACCATGGCCAGACCGAATTGCATGGCCCAGCCGTAGATCAATGCCTGGGGTGCGGTGCCTTCGATGCGTTCTCCCGAGATGCTGCCCAGGTGGAAGACCACAATGGGGGCCATGAGCATAGGCATGATGAACCAGAGATAAGCCAGCAACAGATGCCAGGCCTTCACATCCAATTTGCCCGCGGCCCGGAACGCCTGCCAGGTCACTACCACCAGCACCACGGTGACAACCATGTGAATGACCAGGCCTGCCACCGACACGGGGATAGAGCGAGGACCGCCCCACCAGGGCCCGCTCACCAGCCCTAGGGCGCCTAACACCATGCCCCCGAAGATGATGCCGAGGGTCTTTTCCGCAGCCAGGGGACGTCCAAGCAGGTCCGGGGCCAGGGTGATGAGCATGCCTGCAAACACCATGGAGAGGAACCCCCAGTTGTTGGCGTGAACATGGGCTTCGATGGGCGATGCGATGTGTAAGGGAGCGCTCCATCCCAGCCAATAGCCTGTGCCGATGAGGACCCCCACCAGCAGAAACAGCACGCCCACGCCATAGAAGCGCCGTGGCCAATCTTTCTGCCCCGATGCCTGGCCCGCATGGGCGATCTCCCGCAATTGCAGCGCCAGCATGATGGCAGCGATGAAAATCAGGGTGCCGCCGGCCAAGATCAACGCCTTGTTGACAATGGGAACGCCCATCAGCAAAGCCACGATGCCGGCGTTGAGCAATCCCCAGATATCAAGGCGGGTTTTGGGAATGGGGGCGCGGTGGCGCACAGCCTGCAACCGGGGCAGGGCGCCGAAAACCGCCTGCGAAACGAATCCCAGGGTGATGAAATGGACCCGCAGCCAGGGGATACCGCTATAGCCGGGCAGGACGCCCCAGTTGACCAGGGCCAAATCGAAAGCCATAAGGAGGGTGATGAATAGATAGAAGAGGGCGGAGAAGAGATAGGGATTGGACACAGGAGGCTCCTTCTTTGAGCGTAGTTCAGGAGAGGTGGGGAGAGTGGATGATGATTCCCAATAGTCGTACGCCCGCGCATAGGCTTTGCGGTTGATGGCGTTGGCGTAGGAGGCGATGAGCAAAACAGGTGACGATTGATGGAGCTCCGGGATTAAGCATGACCGCGGCCTGTTTTTTCGAGGAAATCCGCGAATTCATGGAGCGCGCGGCCGACGCGGTCGACCAGGTCGGGCAGATCGGATACAAGCCGGCCGACCTGGTTTGGATCGAGGTTGAAGGTATAGACGTTACGCACGACATGGCGAAAGCCGCGATATCGATCCAGATCCTCTTTCAGTTTCGGCGGAATCACCGGGGGCCGCACTTCGGGCACCGATGCGGCCATCTGAGCCAGCAGTTCCTGATGCCAGCGTTGTCCCGAGGGCAACGATCCGTCGATATCCAGGGCGATGCGCTGGAAAATGCGCTCCAACCCTGCGTAAAAGCCGTGTAAGTTAAGGGCCGCGGCATCGACATACGCGTCGTCCGATGTGCGCTGGGCCTGACGCCAGATGCGTTGCACTCGTTCGGCGACTCGAGTCAGTTCATCGAGTTCTTGACGGATGCGACCGGCCAGGGTCAGGTATTTTCCGTTCACAGTTCGACCCCCTCGCGTTTGATGCGTTCTAATAAGGTGGGGTTGCAGTGGGGGACGGCCACCAGGTCGATTTTGAAGTCCGGGTTCAGGTCTTGCAATCGGGCCACTGCCAGGAAGTAATCTTCCACATCCCAGGCCGCGAGGTCGATATCCGACCATTCGCTGAAGCGCTCTTCATCCAGCAATGAGCCAAACGCGACCACCCGGGTGGCCCCAAACTCTTTTTTCAGCATAGCCGCGGCTGCGTGGGCCACTTCCCAGGCGCGAGCATGCCGGGCCTTTCGCGCCCGTTCGCGTTCCTGCTCTCGCCGACGGGCGGTGGCTTGGTACCGGGCCATCATGTCGGGGGAGATGCTCATGGGCTCATTGTACCACTTTTTGGGGATTTGGAGCAGGATTGGGATTAGGATTGGGATCAGGATTAGGATTGGGATTGGGGAGTAGTCACCATGAGCAATAGCTCACCGCATAACGATGAAAATGGGGACGCAGTTTGCAGGTTTGCAAGTGGCAAGTGGCAGGTGGAGAGAACGCAGATTTGCGCAGATGCTTCGCAACGCAGATTGACGCAGATGATTTTTTATTTTGATTTTATCTGCGTGAATCTGCCTCTATCAGCGTTCATCTGCGTTCTCTATTTACGGAACAGCCGACCGAAGTGGCGTCTGCCACGCCCGCCCGGCGATGAAGTCGCCGGGCTATAGAACTGCGCCGGATAATTCCGGCTACTCCCGCAGGGGCGTTGTTTCTTCAGCTCGGAGCTAAACCTCCGAGCTACGGATACGAAGCCCTCCAGGCTGGCCATGGGAGCGCTACTGAACACTGAACACTGGATGCCTGATCCCTGACTCCCCTGCGGAAAGGGTACTTACCGCAGAGAGCGCAGAGGACACAGAGTCAACTGAACACTGATTACTGATGACTGATCACTGATTACTCGTGCTCGCGCCTAACTTCGGCCTAACAATCCTCAATCCTAATCCTGATCCTATTTACGGAACAGTGGGGTGAGTTGGTTTGGCGACGAGAAGAAGGGTTTGGGTCTTCCAATCCACGATTTTGTTTCCGAGTTGTTGGCGGAAGAGGGTCTCGATTTGCTTCAGTTCCTCTTGGCTCAATGTGCGCACCAGGCGCTGGCGGTAGCTGGGGCGGCCGCGGCCTTCGGCCGCAAACCAGCGGTCGAGGAGCGCGGGGGTGACGCGCACCTGGCTCTCCCGCACGGCTTCCTCCACCTCCACCACGAAGCCCGCGTCCCGGAACAGCCGGGCCAGGGCCTCCGCGTCCCAATTGACCAGGGGGTCGTTGGGGTCCGCGTAGATGGCTTCCTCCGCGTCGATGAGCTTCCGGGCCAGGGCGTGGTCCAGTCGCGTCAGGTCGAGAAGGGCGTAGAGGCGCTGGGCGTGGCGGGGGATGGTTTCGGCCAGGAGGATGAGGCCGTCGGCGCGGAGGAGGTCGGCCAGGAGGGGGATGAGCGCCGGTTTGTCGGGCCGGGGTCCCAGCGCGTTGCGGCCCAGGATGCGGTCGAAGCGGAGAGGGGCACCGGATTGCGGATCCGGCCGGGCGCGGGCCAGTAGGTGGGGGAGTTGGGCCAGGTCGCCGTGAAGGATGACGGGGCGCCGGGGTTCGGGCAGGGCCGCGGCCATCTGCTCCAGGGCCCGGGCGTCTTTCTCGGTCCAGGCCAGGGCGTAGACCCCGCCTTCGGGCGCGCGGCGTAGGGCCTCCCACGCTAGCAAGCCTGAGCCCGCGCGCAGATCCAACACCACATGGTGTCGCTGGATCCGGGCTTTCTCCATCATGGCGTCCCGCAGGTCGCCCAATTGCCCGCCCAGGTCGGAGATGGTGCGCTGCAGCCAGCGGTCCGCGGCCCGGTCCACCAGGTCGCCGCTGAAGGTGAGGATTTCAGGAGGTGCGCCCGCGTCTTCTTCCAGCATGGCCGCGAGTTGGGCCTCGCGGTGGCGGGCCACCTGTTCGGCAATGCGGGCCTCGTAGCCCTGGTCGGAGGGTTGGTAGAAGATTTTGCCCTGGAGGGAGTCGGGCAGGTATTGCTGGGCCACCCAATGGTCGCGGTAGGCGTGGGGGTAGAGGTAGCCCTGGCCGTGGCCAAAGCCTTCTTTGTCCCGGCTGGCGTCCCGCAGATGGCTGGGCACCTCGCCCTCGGGTTCTTCTTCCACGGTGCGGAGCGCGTCGAAGAACGCGAACGCGGAATTGGATTTGGGCGCGGTGGCCAGGTAGAGTGCGGCTTGGGCCAGGTGGAAGCGGCCTTCGGGCATGCCCACGTAGTCGAAGGCTCGGGCGCAGGCTTCCACCACCTGGATGGCGTTGGGGTCGGCCAGGCCCACGTCTTCTGCGGCAAAGATGAGCATGCGGCGGAAGATGAAGCGGGGGTCTTCGCCCGCGTAGACCATTTTGGCCATCCAGTAGAGCGCGGCGTCGGGGTCGGACCCGCGCAGGGATTTGATGAAGGCGCTGATGGTATCGAAGTGGACGTCGCCCTCTTTGTCGTAGAGGACCGCGCGGCGCTGGATGCTTTCTTCGGCCACGGCCAGGTCGATGTGGATGACGCCCTGGGCGTCGGGCGGGGTGGTTTCCACCGCGAGTTCCAGCGCGTTGAGCAGGGCGCGGGCGTCGCCGTTGGCCACGTTGATGAGGTGCTCCAGTGCGTCGTCGTCGATGCGCACGTTCAGCCTGCCATAGCCCCGTTCGGGGTCGGTGAGGGCCATGTGCGCGATCTTCCGCAGGTCGTCGGGGGTGAGGGGTTTGAGCTGGAAGATGCGGGAGCGGGAGACCAGGGCTTTGTTGACTTCGAAGTAGGGGTTTTCGGTGGTGGCGCCGATGAGGATGACGGTGCCGTTTTCCACGTGGGGGAGGAGCGCGTCCTGTTGGGCTTTGTTGAAGCGGTGGACTTCGTCCACGAAGAGGATGGTTTTCTGGCCGTACATGCCGCGGCGTTCCTGCGCGGTGGCGATGGCCGCGCGGATGTCTTTGACCCCGGCCAGGACTGCGTTGATGGCGATGAAGTGGGCGCGGGTGGTGTTGGCGATGATGCGGGCCAGGGTGGTTTTGCCGGTGCCGGGCGGGCCGTAGAAGATGAGGGAGGAGAGCTGGTCGGCCTGGATGGCGCGGCGGAGGAGGCGGCCCGGGCCGACGATGTGGTCCTGGCCCACGAATTCGTCCAGGGTGCGGGGCCGCATGCGGGCGGCGAGGGGTTGTTCTTTTTCGAGGATGTCCTGGGCGTGGAGGGCGAAGAGGTCGGGCATGGTGATGAGTGTTCAGTGTTCAGTTTTCAGTTTGCAGTGTTCAGTGAGGGAAGGATCAATGGGGAATTGTCAATGGCTAATTGTCAATTGTCAATGGCTAATTGGGAGTGGTCGAGGGGGGAGGTTGACAGGGGGAGGGGTAGGGATTAGAATAAAGGTGAGTTTGGTTGCTGTGCCTCTCAGGAGGAAACGCATGGTACTGTTCGAATGGAACACACAGAAGGCGCAGCAAAATCTTCGGAAACATGGCGTATCATTCGAAGAGGCTTCAACCGCCTTCGGCGATCCATTTTCTCTCACGATTGATGATCCACTTCATTCTGAGGATGAGGACCGGTTTGTTTTGATAGGCGTGTCCAATCGAAACAGGCTGCTGGTGGTCGTCCACACGTATCGAAATGACAAAATCAGGCTTATCAGCGCACGAAAAGCCACGAAACGAGAGGAAAAACAATATGAAAGTTATGAAAAATGATCCTGATTTGTTGGAAGAATATGATTTCAGCCAGGGAGTTCGGGGGAAGTATGCGCAGGCATACAAGGAGGGAACCAATGTTGTGGTTCTGGACCCCGACCTGGTGGCTTATTTCCCGGATTCTGAATCGGTCAATGAAGCGTTGCGTTCGTTGGTGGTGGTGATGGAACGGTATCGGGAAAAGGTGGTCGAGGTGGGAGGAGGGGGAAGGGTCAATGGTTAATTGTCAATGGCCAATTGTCAATTGTCAATGGCTAGTTGGGAGTGGTCGAGGGGGGAGTGGACGGCGAGGGGGCCAGTTCGTGAAACGTAAAACGTGATGCGTAAGGTCGTCACGTTTTACGCATCACGTTTCACGGCGATGGCTATGTCGCTCAATTTTTTGTCTTTGCGACTCATTGGCAAACGAACACCGCGTTAGGGGTAGTGCATGCGGCGGAGGGTGAAGCGGAGTTGGTCGAGGAGTTTTGGAGATTTTGGAGTGCTCGGCATGGCGTTTGACAGGGTGTGGAATTTGTGGTACACAATTCAGGAACGATGAAATGACCGACTTTATGCGGCGCGCTGGCCGCATAAGAGCGGATATTGCGTGATTATACAGCGACGTAGCGGTCCATGCAACCGAAACGAGCGTTTCGTCCCGCCAGCAGGCGGGCATATCCCCAAATCCCCGGCCAAAACCGGCGTGGTCGCTGGTTAATAAATAGTTAGCACGCCCAACGTAGCGAAGGTCGGAGTGTTTTCATCAATTCCGCTTGGGTACCAGAGAGGAAAATAGATGCGATTTGAACAGGCTAATCTATCGGATGACAAGGGGTGGTATGTCGGCCCTTGGAATTCTGACTTGGCAATTTCGGTTGGATTTGCCAACAAAGGAGTAGATCAGCCTCATGTCCATTCTCAGATTACGGAGATCTACTTGGTCGCGCGCGGTACTGCGGAAATCCGAGTAGAGCAACAGACCATAAGGCTTTCAGTTGGGGATGTGCTTATCATAGATCCTGGCGAGGCTCACACATTTCTATCGAGTTCACCGGATTACTATCATTTTGTGATTCACACACCTGGTCTGACTGGCGAGAGAGCACATACCGAGAAGTCATCAGTGCCACGTTCGCGCTTGGGTCTGTGATTAGGGAATCTTCTGCAGAGTTGGAGGGCGTGCTAACCAGCGCTTGCACCTGACGCCGCTTCGCGGCGCAGGTGAAGCGCAAGCCGTTAGCCTAAAATGCTTCCGTGTTACTTTCCACGCAGCGAAGAAAGAGGGTATACTACAAGATAAAATAGGGCTACCCGATCGTTTGCCGTCGGGTCGGCGCCAGGTGAGGCCGGCGGAAGATGTAACCTATGCGCCATCCTCAAACCGAGGTGGTCTCGAGACCGAGACACCGGAAGCATTCACCCAGCTTTTATTTCCCCAAATGGGTGTCCAAAACTGTCGGGTGGCCAGGACCCCAAGGAAAGGAAAAACCATGAATCAAATCCAGGAATTGGAAAAACGAATCCACGCTTTGCCTCCTGAGGGACAACAGGAGATATTGGACTTTCTGGCTTCCTTGGAGCAACGTTATCGCATCTCACAACAAAAATCCCCCGCAACTAGAAAGCCTCTGCAGGCGTACGCTTTTGTGGGGTTGTGGCGAGAACGCAGAGACATGCAGGATAGTATGCAATGGGTGCGTGACCTGCGTCATAGAGAGTGGCAAGGATAATGGCCGAGCTGCTGGTAGATACCGATATTTTGATTGATGTGGCCCGGGGCATCGCAGAAGCCGTTCGGGCCTTGGAAGTATGGGAAGCAGAGCGAGCCATTGGCATTAGCGCCATTACTTACATGGAATTGTTGGTAGGATGCCGCAACAAACGCGAGCAGCGAGCCGTAGAACAGTTCGTGAAGCGTTTCGAATTGATGCTGGTTAATGCGACCATAACAGAAGAAGCCGTTCGTCTATTGCAGCGATATCGGCTGAGTCATGGTCTACTGATTGCCGATGCTTTGATTGCAGCTACGGCCATTGTGGATGGCATACCCTTGGTGAGTAAGAATCAAAAGGATTACCGTTTTATTGAGGGTCTAGAACTCTGGCCATATCTGTAAAATGAAGACATGCCTCATTGCGGTTGGCAAGAGGCCTCGCGACTCCCAGCGTCGGCCCGTGGCGGCGGGTTGTTTGTATCGGGCGGGCATGGCAGACCTTGAAGATCTGGGAGACGCTTCAAGGTCGGGAACGGGCGTTGGTTCGGCGGGCGATGGCGCGTTGGTCGGCAGCGTGGTAGAATGCCGGGGAGGCCGCCCGGCGATGAAGTGATGCTGTTGGCAAACCTCAAGCAGGTTGCCGAGCAATCCGGTAGGAGCGGTGATCCGGCCGATTGGCCCCCACCCCTGCCCCTCCCCCGCCAGCGGGGGAGGGGTGATCGCCCGGAACGGAGGGGCTACGTAAGACTCATCTCCTCCTGCAGAAGCGGTCGAGAGGAGGTATCCCCAGCGTACCAATAGTACCAATAGTAAACCAACAGTATCATGAAGTCGCCGGGCTATAAAACGGCGCCGGATAAATCCGGCTAGCCCCGCAGGGGCGTTGTTTCTAGCCGGGGGAATTATCCCCCGGCACCGGCCCGTGGTGGCGAGTTGTTCGTGTCGGGGGGCGTGGGAGACCTTGAAGGTCTGGGAGATGCTTCAAGGTCGGGAGCAGACGTTGGCCCGGCTGACCCATCGTTGTCTTTTCACCCTCGGCATGGCTAACATCTGCGTTCAGGGGACGGCTTCGCCTCGCTGCGCTCGGCTCGCCGCCCCTGACGCCTGTCGTTAGCCTAAAATGCTTCCGTGTTACTTTCCACGCAGCGAAGAAAGAGGGTATACTACAAGATAAAATAGGGCTACCCGATCGTTTGCCGTCGGGTCGGCGCCAGGTGAGGCCGGCGGAAGATGTA
>JALWZT010000286.1 GCA_027002405.1 Anaerolineae bacterium
GTCTCGGTGGTCGTGGTCACCGCGAACGGGGGGATTGAGGAGAAATTCTTCACGAAGCTGGCCTGGCAGGGCATCCAGAAAGCCCAGCATATCTTACCCATCGAGGCCGCGCACGAAGAAAGCATGAGTGAAGCGGATTTCGCCAAAGGCATCGACACGCTGATCAACAATGGGGCCAATCTCATCATCACCATTGGGGATGAGATGGCTGATGCCACCGCGTCCGCGGCCACGGCTCATCCTGATGTGCATTTTGCCATCGTCGACGCGCCCTCCAATGCACCCAATGTTCAGGGTATCGTCTTCGATGTGGTGGGAGCCAGTTATATGGCCGGGTATCTGGCCGGTGGGATGACCAAGACGGGCGTGGTCTGCACCTATGGCTCCGCGGATACGGAAAAGGTGACCGATTTCATGACCGGTTTTGTGAACGGTGCCGACTATTATCGCCGTCAAAACGGTGTCAATCTGGAAATCCTGGGCTGGGATGTGCAAAACAAAACCGGTACCTTCCTGCAGCATCCTGCCGCTGAAGAGGAAGGATATCAGGTCGCCAAGGCATTTTTTGATCAGGATTGCGACATCATCTTTGCGGTGGCTAAGGACGCGGCCAAAGGCAGTGCCAGGGCCGCACAGGAAGAAAATCGCATGTTCATTGGCACCATTGTGGACTGGTACGAGACCTTCCCCGAATATGGCAATGTGGTGCTGACCTCCGTGATGAAGAACACCGACACCGCGGTGTTCAATACGGTGGCTGCCGTGGCCGGCGGCTCCTTTGAAGGTGGCAAGGATTATAAAGCGGATTTGTCGAACAATGGCGTGGGACTGGCCCCCTACCACCGATTTGAAACCCAGGTAGGACAGGGTGTGAAGGCCGAAGTGGAACAGATCCGTAACAATATCCTGCTAGGTTTGCTGCGCCCGGCCGAACCCTGGATCTACGACGAGAACAATCGTCCCACGCCCGAACCCGAAGGCGAGGGAGGATGATGATGGCATGAGGGCCGTTGCCGCCCGGAGCATCAGCCGCTATTTGCTGGCCACCTGGCCCGCCTCTGCCCCCCTGCGCGTGCTTTCCGTGCATCAGCGGGTGCTGAATCTGGAGGAGCCAGGGGGCGATATCCTGGCGCTGGTGCATCCCCAGGTGGGCAACGGCCCTTTTCATGTGGTGCTGGCAGAAGTGTTGCCCTTTCAGCAGGTGCATGTAGGGGATAGGGGCATGTGGGAGCAAGGACGGATCCGCCTGGGGGATTGGTGGATCGCAGGAGATGAGGCCCCTGCCTGGGCGCCCCAATGGCCCCAATCACAGCCCTGGACGGATGCCTGGCAAGAGGCCGTTCAGAGGTGTGTGCAGGGATTCCTGGCCACTTTTCCTGCCTCAGACGAGTTGGATGCCCTCACCTGGGACCGCATCCGGGCTGCAAAGCAACGGTTGGAGGAAGGAATGCGACATGGCGACTTATCCCGCTTTCGGGAGGGAGTGGAGATGCTCGTGGGGCTAGGGCCGGGCCTGACCCCTGCGGGGGATGACCTGCTGCTGGGGCTTTGGGCCCGTTGGTTCCTGGGCGGGGGCGTGGGTCGATTGTCCCTAAACGAAAACCTGCTGGGGGAAACTATATTGGCACGCACCACCCGCCTGAGTCGGGTCTGGCTGCAGCACGCGCGAGCTGGTCGCTTTGCAGAGCCCTGGCATCAGGTGGCGCAGGCACTGCAGGAGGAGGATGAAGGGGCCTTGTGCCACGGTCTGGCCCGTATCGCAACCATCGGCGCCACCTCCGGGCGTATGGCGTTATGGGGATTTGGTGGCTGGTCAAATCTCACATAGTCCTGAGGTTACCATAACTGAAAGCATGGCTTGTTTTTTTCATCCAACATTGATAAAATAAGAAGAGATTCCACTTCGCTCAGTCACGCCTACGCACTTTGATTCATCCCTTTCGATTCCGCGATAGTCTCTTATTACAAAAACTGGCTGGTCAACGGGTGCCGCTCCACCTGGAACGCCATCTCATCCACCCGCGCTGGCCTTTGTGGACGGCCCTTGGTGCGCCTGTGCCCTGGCACGGGAACGGCGTGGCTACCTACGTCTACCGACCAACCTCCAACTCCCAACTTCCGGCTGGCTTCATCCAAGCCAGAAAACGACTGGGCAGGCCCGAAGCAACCCTCTGCTACATCGCTCCCGCGCTAGAGGCCTCGCCCCAGGCTACTGATACGTGGCGGGCGTTACTGGAACACCTTATCGCTCAGGCTGGGGATTATGGAATCCAACGGCTGTATGCCTGTCTCCCCACGGCCTACGAACCCGCGTCCCTGATGGCCGCGTCCGGGTTCGTACCCTACGTGCGCGAGACCCTCTTCCGTCTGCCTCCTCCCGGCCCAAGGAAACCAACTCCAATCAACGTGGCTTCTGTGCGAGGGCAGCGGGAAGGGGATAGCCTGGCCCTGCAACGCCTGGCCGATCGCTTCACGCCCCAGGTGGTGCGTCAGGCCGAAGGCTTCCTGTTCCAGGACAACGACAGCAACCATGCGTTGATCTTTCAGGCCTGGCGACATTCGGATCAGGAAGCGGGCCTGGTGTTTGAGCAGAAAGGCGAGGTAGTGGCCGCGCTGTTCATGCATCGGGGGGAGCAGGGCATCTGGCTGCGCTATTTGGGAGACCCCACCCAGTCGGAGGCCATTCACGCGCTGTTGAACCGGGCGCTGCTGGAAATCCAGGGGGCGGAAAAACCAGTGTACTGGGGCGTGCGGGCCTATCAAAGCCCGGTGGCTGTGATCCTTCGGGAGCGAGGCTTTGAAGAGGCCATGGAACTGGCCCGCCTGGTCAAGTACACCACCGTCAGCCTGCGGGAACCAGCCCCCAGCAAAACACGTATCCTGGTTGAAACCACGACCTTCCCCGGCGTCATCTCCAGCCAACTCCAATCCCCAGGAAAAAAGCGTCGGGACTAACCGTCCCCCAATCTCCACGAATCTCCATGAATCTCTAGACATTCATTATCGGAAATAAGAATAGCTGCCAAGGTGACAGTCGCTTCGCTTGGATTTCAGCACAATGTTTGGTCTGAATGTTTGGTCTGGATGAGAGACTTTCGTCACATCGAAAGTGACTGTCACCTTATTCTCGACAACCACCCTTGAACCCCAATAACATCTGTTTTTCCTATATGATCGAACAAACCATTCTCCCTACCCCTATTACCCAACCGAAAATCACCGACGATCTGGATGCGTTGCTCACCGTGTTCCCTCCCGAAATCAGCCAACGGCTGCGGGAATTGGGTCACGAAGGCGAACTCATCGAGATCATCATGGACCTGGGCCGTCAACCCGAGGCCCGTTACCTGGATCAGGACCGCATCCTGCTGGAGCGAGAGATCACCGAGGCGGACATCGCGTACGTGGTCGAACGGGTCGGCCAGTTCACCGATGACAACCGCGCGGGCATCACCCGCACCCTGCATCGCATCTCGGCCATTCGCAATCGCCAGGGCAAGGTGGTGGGCCTGACCTGCCGCGTGGGCCGTGCGGTGTACGGCACCATCGACATCATCCAGGACATCGTCACCAGCGGCAAGAGCATCCTGCTACTGGGGCGGCCCGGCGTGGGCAAGACCACCCTGCTGCGAGAAGCGGCCCGGGTCCTGGCGGATCAGGGCAAGCGCGTGGTCATCGTGGACACCTCCAACGAGATCGGCGGCGACGGCGACATCCCGCACCCGGCCATCGGTCGCGCCCGTCGCATGCAGGTGCGCAAGCCTTCGGAACAGCATGAGGTCA
>JALWZT010000287.1 GCA_027002405.1 Anaerolineae bacterium
AATCGAATCGCTTATCAAGCAAGACCTGACCAACCCGATCTATGTCCAGGTCACCTTTGCGCATCCTATGGATTGGCGGGAAGCCCGCGCCTTGGCCCAGGCCGTGGATTTGCAGGTGGATAATTATCTGATGGTTGGAACAGGCGACCACGGCGAAAAAGCGACGACGATTTACAATCGTTCCTTTGAAGATTCCCCTCCGACTTCCATCGAGACCGGCCCGCGCGGGCAGAAGACCACGCTCTGGGGCGTGATGGTCATCCAGGGGCGCCTGCCAGCGACGGAGGCGAGCTTAGGCTATCTGGCCCGTAATCCGAATGTCCACATGGTGGACGCCACCGCGGTCGAGATCCGTCAGGCCATCCAGCGAAATCCCCGGTGGCAGGGCAAAGAAATCGTCAGCATCGGCCTCCCTTCACCCTTTTGGGATATCGTGTGGGGAGACGGGCCATGACATTATTGATTTTCCCCTCCACGCTGATCGCTGCGCTCTACGTTTATCCCTTGCGTGATCGGAGAGAAGCGCCCGCCAGCAGGGTTCTGCTCCTGTTGAGCGCGCTGATCTCCTGGATCGGCGTGGTCTTGTGGTTGACTGCGCTCATCGAGTTGTGGCAGTTGTATCTGGCGACGCCTTCAGCGTTCAGCGCCGCAACGCCCGGCTGGGCGCGCCTGATCCTGAGCATCCTGAAAGCCATTGCCAATCTGCTGCCCGTCCGCCGCTGGGAGTTAGGGGCTTTCTACGCCCTTCCATTCCTGCTCCTGCCCCTGGCGCTCATCCTGCGTCATCCCGCCCGCGCGGGCGCATGGCTGCATCGGGCCGCGGTGACGCATCTGGCGTTTTTCTGGGGCGTATTGGCCATGACGATGTGGGTGCCCGCATCCTCCCAACGCTTCGCCATCCTGGGCGCGGGCATCGTAACGCTGTACGGAACCCTCTTCCTCTGCCAAGTCGTTAGCGCTTTCCGGGCCTGGCCGAGCCGGAATCAGAGAAGTCGATCTCACGCGAAGTCGCAAAGACCGCTAAGCAGGTTTGCAAGGGGCGACTCGCAGGTGGCAGGTGGAGGGAACGCAAATTCGCACTGATGACTCCTGCTCGCGCCCAGTCTCGTCTCAACAACCCTCAATCCCAATCCTGATCCCAGCCTCACCTATGAACCCCACTCGTCTTGTGTGGTTGTTTCTGATGATCATTTTCCTTCTCCTGAGTGGCTGTAGCGAGAGGGAACCCGAAGAAACGCCCGCGCCCCAGCCCCAGCCCACAGCGGCTTTGCAACAGAAACAGCCTGCCCCTCGCACGGCCTGGAACGGCACCATTTTTTATACCGATGGGCGATCGCCTCACGCCTATCCGGACGATGACCTCTCTGACTATGAGGCATTGGAGGGCATTTTCACCTTCATTTTTCAGCAACCCCTGGAACGATATGAGTTTGTGTTCACCCTGGTCAGACCTTCTCCGACATGTGACCAGGTCGTACTGCAAGAGATCAAGGGACATGACAAAAACCATCGGGCCGTGGGAGGCACGTGGTTGCTCCATCGACCGCACCATGATTTGAGAAAGATCGTTGATGCTCCGGTCCTGGTAAAATGGTCGCCAAATGGTAGCGAATTCCTCTACCAACGCGAAAACAATCTCTATTTGCAATCTTCGAGCAAAGCCAACCCTCCCATGCAAGTGGAGTCAAACGAAACCCCCAGACCGTTTTGGTTTGGTTGGTCTCCAGATGGCAGGTGGATCGCGTATATCTTACCTCTACCTGATGCGCATCAACTGTGGTTGATGTCCACAAGGGATCATTCAAAGCGCCTATTGGACACCGTGTCGTTGCCCGCAACCGGCTTTAATCCGGACATCGATCCGGTTCAATGGGCTCCCGATGGCGACATCATTCGGGTTGTGACGGATAGCGGGCAGGTTTTTTACCATCTTGATGGGGAAAAGGTGCCAGCAGACACCTTTGAGCGCGACGAGTGGATATTCTGTCACGGTGAGAAATGCATGAAACGGCCGGGCATGCTCGGGCCGGAGGGATACACCGCGCTCTCGCCCGCCTGGGCGGTTTGCCCGCCAGGGAAAGGGAGTTCCTCGCCCCTCGGCTTCTCCCACGATTGCACCAAGAGGGCGTATGTCCTTGACAAGACGCTGTATCTCAACGACCTGCAAACCGGCGATGTGCAGAAATTGGCGGCACTGGACCGGCCGCTGGTCGGCCGCGTTTTTTGGTCGCCTGATGATGCTTTCATCCTCTTCTCTGAATTGCCAGATTTGACATCGAAACGACCTGGGAAAATCTATGCCTTCGACACGCGAACCGACGAATTGACCGAGTTGCCTGTCCGAGGGCTGCTGGGCGTTTGTTTCCCATGAGAACGTGGATATATCTCCCTCTCCTTGACTGAGCGCTATGAGGATCGTTTTCCCATGCATCTCACAAAACAACACCCCAGTCCAACCTCCTTCGATTGCCGCAGAATTTTGCTGATTCTCTTCACCCTGACCATGCTTTCTCTTGGAATGACGGGGTGCAGGAAGGCAGGCCCGACGTTGCCAGCACAAGCGTCAGTGACCGCTCCGCTCCCAACGCCGGATCGTTCGGGTGCGCAGAAGACGACGCCCGCCCCGCTGTCAACCACGCCTTTCCTGACATCGACGCCCATTCCCCCAACTGTTATTGCTACACCTACCCGCCATTCTGCGAACACGCCAACATCTACGCCATCCCCCCAAGAAAATGCACAACCCCGATGGAAGCAATACGACTTGGCATTGGTGAAGGCATTTGTCCCAAGTGGTTCTGGTCACTGTATATGGAAGATTTTAGGAAAACAGGAAGAGGAGGTGTATGTGTGGGCATACTGCATCAGCACCACTGTTTATGATAGATCCAGAGTGAGTGCTCCGGCAGTTATACGCCTGAGTCCGAATGGAGAGATAGAGGAAGTCAAAATCCCAAGGGAAGGCATTCATTGGAGCGATAGCATCAGGAAGCTTTTCCCACCTGAAGTGCAGGTAAAGATATTCGACTCTCATAAACCGCAGCCTTCAGAGCTGGGAACCCCTTTGCCATAGAGGTTACCATCTCTGGACTGTACGTGAGATTCTCATCACATGCTCCGTAACCGGGTCGCTGACAAACGCGGATGAACGCGGATAATCCATAAAGATCTGTGACCACAGGCCGTGTGAATCCGCGTCCTCACGCTTCGGGCTGGGAAATTTCAAATTTCGCGCCAAAACCCCGTAAAAATACGGGGGACAGGGGGAAGCAAGGGGGGTATAATCAGGGTTAGGATGGAGGATTGTTAGGCCGAGGTTAGGCGCGAGCACGAGTAATCAGTGATCAGTCATCAGTAATCAGTTGCGGGGCTAGCCGGATTCATCCGGCGCCGTATTTATAGCCCGGCGACTTCATGATACTGTTGGCAAACTCCATACAGGCTGCTGGGCGCCTTGGCCCCGCCGACTCGAAGTCGGGGCTGGGGGCCTTTGGCCGCCTGTCTGCCTGCGCAGACAGGTCCAACCGGGCGGAAAACATGTCCCCGAAGGGGGACATGCGGCGGAACGCCCTCAGACCTGAATTTATTCGGCGTACTCGCGCAGTAAACCAACAGTATCACTTCATCGCCGGGCGGGCGTGGTGGACGCCACTTCGGTCGGCTAAACCACGCCAAATGTCCGAGACGCACACCGTGACCACCTGCCACTTGCCGACCGCAATACCTGCAAACTGCGTTCCCATGTTCGTCGTTATCATGAAGACACAAAAG
>JALWZT010000288.1 GCA_027002405.1 Anaerolineae bacterium
CAGGGTCTCAGTTTACATTATCACGGGGCAAAATGCAAGCCCCCTATGCAAGCCATGGCTCCCTGAAATCCCTTCTATCGGCCATTTCATTACGCTAACGGCGAGCCGAGCGCAGCGAGGCGAAGCCAGTCCGCCTGAACGCACATGTTAGCCTTGCCGGGGGTGAAAAGACAACGATGGGTCAGCCGGGCCAACGCCCGCCTGCACCTACGGCCAAACCGCTTGAACTGCGGGCCGAATGCTTGATTTTTGCATAACCGCATGCCTTATCTCTGGTGGGAGAGCGCCAGGCGTGGTTCAATCGCTTCCAACTGCTTTGCTTCTTTCTTCCGAGCCTGATACAAATCCCAACGCAGTTGCAGGTTCATCCAAAATCCTGGCGTGGTCCCAAAGTACTTGGCCAGACGCAATGCAGTGCTGGGCGTGATCCCTCGCTTCCCGTTGATCAGTTCATTCACGCGCTGATAGGGCACATGGATCCCGTCAGCGAGCTCTCGCTGCGAGATACCCAGGGGCTGCAAAAACTCTTCTCGTAGAATCACTCCAGGGTGCGTTGGTTCGCGGTTGGTTGGCACTCGGACCATGATCATGCCTTTGGCAATTCAGTGGTAATCGGTAATCTCAACCTCTTCCGCACCAGCACTCGTCCAGAAGAAGCATATCCGATATTGGTCATTGATGCGGATACTGTATTGGCCCTCGCGTTCGCCTTTCAGCGCTTCTAGACGATTGCCAGGCGGGATGCGCAGGTCATCCAATGTTTCGGCGGAGTCCAGCAGATCCAGCTTCTTGGCTGCGATCTTCCAGAGGGACCGAGGGCAAATCCTCCGGGCGGCCTTCGAATTGACGCCGTTGAAGATGTCTTCCGTCGCCGAATTCTTGAATGACCGTATCATAGAAGCATGATAGCACGGCTTCCATGTTATGTGCAAATGACCCTTTCCCGCCTTCCTCCTGGCGCCAACTAGGGTGCCGCCCGGCGTTGACAGCCCGCAGCCCCGGCCCCACCGCGACAAAAACCCGAATGCGAAACCATCTCCCGCCCCAACCGCCCGTTTGCGGGCCACCTGCCGGAAGCCAGGGGCTAACTATTTATTAACCGGCGAACTCGCCGGTTTTGGCCAGGAATTTGGGAATATACCCACCTGCTGGCGGGACGAAACGCCTGTTTCGGTTGCATGGGCCGCCACCTCGCTGTATAAACCCGGGCTTATGCGGCCAACACGCCGCATAAATCCGATTGTCTCGTCAATTTTGGGTTGTATAACACACATCCCACATCTTGTCAAATCTCATGCCGAGCACCCAAAAATCCCCAAAAATCCTCGATCACCCGCTTTACCCTGCGTCGGATGCATGACGTACTGGATATTGGATACTGGATATTCTCTGTTTCAGCACGATTCAAATACCCAATACCAACTACCCAATACCGAATATCACTCCCAACTACCCATTGACAATTAACAATTGACAATTAGCCATTGACAATTCCCTTCGTGTGCAGCAGGAGCCGGAGGGGTTGGCATGTCTTTGTGGTTTCTGCCCTCCCTACGTTAGGGGTCACGAATTTTGAAGAAACCCCCTGCCTGGTGTAAAATCTGTTGTTGCCTTCTGATAGACCATCCCTTTGGCCCTGTGAGGCCGATGTTTATTACAAGAACTGAAGGAGAGATTCTTTATCATGGAAGTTTTACTGAAGCAAGATGTGGAAAACCTGGGCTCTGCCGGCGATATCGTTCATGTAAAGCCTGGTTACGCCCGAAATTATCTGATCCCCCGGGGGTTAGCCCTGCCCGCGACGCCAGGGCTGCGCAATCAGGCCCGACAGATCAAAGAAGCGGCTGAACGGCGCCGCATGCGCGAATTGAAAACCGCCCAGGCTCTGGCAGAACGCATCAGCCAGGTGACCCTGGTCTTTAAGGCCAGGGCGGGGGAAAGCGGCCGCTTGTATGGTTCCATCACCTCCGCGGCCATCGCCGAAGCCCTGGCCCAAGAGATCGACCGCGAGGTGGATCGTCGTCGCATTCGCCTGGACCACCCCCTGCGCGAGCTGGGCGAGCATGAGGTGCTCATTCACCTGGCCCAGGGTGTGGACGCGTCCTTTAAGGTGGTGGTGGAACCCGAGGGAGCCTTGGAAAAGGATCAGTTGTCGGAAGAGGAACTGGAAGAAGCGGCTCAGGAACAAGGTGTGGTGGAAGTCGAAACCACGGAATGACATCTGGCTTTCCTGAAAAAACTTAACCACGGAGACATAGTCCCCCTCCGGCTCCCCCCGATGCTCGGGGGGGAGAGGGCACGGAGAAGAAAAAGTGGCAAGTATGCAAGTGGCAGGTTTGCAAGTCGTTCACTTGCCATCTGCTACCTCCAATCTTCCTCTGTGTCCTCCGTGTCTCCGTGTCGAAAAACCTTTTTGCAGTGGGGCCATATCTGGATTCATTAAAGTACCTGCCCCCGATAGAAGCGACGTACACGGCGGTGCCACCAAGGCCCGCCGTTTTTCATGGATTCTCCCAGCGTGTGAAATTGTGCTACAATAGCACACCCCGATCTCTTTCTTCTTGAAAGCGAGCATTCACGTTGCATTATCTAGCCACTATCCGTGATTTCTTGCGCCGCAATGTGCTCAAGCGGCTTTTTATGTGGGTTGGCATCGGCGTCAGCGCGGTGTTTCTTTACGCGGCCTTGCGGGGGCTGCACCTGAGCTTGGTCTGGCAGGCCATGAAGGAGGCCAATTACTGGTGGGTGGTGCCCGGGGTCGCGGTGTATTTTGTCGGGGTGTGGCTGCGCACCTGGCGCTGGCACTACATGTTGCGCCAGTTCAAACCTGTGCCTGTGGCCCGTCTTTTCCCTGTGGTATGTATTGGCTATGCAGGGAACAACATCTACCCGGCCCGGGCCGGCGAGGTTATCCGCTCCTATGTCTTGAAGAAAAACGAAGCCATCCCCATCAGCGGCAGCCTGGCCACGGTCCTGGTGGAGCGGATCTTCGACGGCCTGGTCATGCTGCTTTTTGTATTCCTGGCCCTGCCCTTCGTGGCCGAAATCCCCAGCCAGTACCGATCCTTTGTGATTTTTCTCAGCGTCCTTTTTGGCGCGGCCCTGGTGGTTTTCATCGCGGTCGCGGCTCGCCCTCAATGGGTAATGGCTCTGTACACACCCCTTTCCCGGCGCTTTCTGCCTCATGCGCTGCGCCCCAAGCTGGATGGCATCGTGGACCGCTTCCTCTTTGGCCTGGCTTCCTTGCAAAGTCCCTTCGATGTGATTATGATTTTTATCACCTCGGTGTTGGTGTGGCTGGCCGAGACTATGAAATACTGGTTTGTCATGCATGCCTTTGACTTTCATGTCTCCTTCATTACCCTGATGTTGATGAACGGCATCGTCAACCTTTTCACCACCCTTCCTTCCGCGCCCGGCTACATCGGCACCTTCGACGCGCCCGGGATCAAAGTGCTGGTGGATGTAGGTGGGGTGGATCCCACCACGGCCACCGCGTACACCCTGGTATTGCATGCCGCGCTCTGGTTGCCTATCACTGCGCTAGGCATTTATTATTTCTTCCGCGAACGACTCCACTGGTCCGATTTTGAAAAGGCTGCTCAAGAAGTCCACACGTGAAACGTCCTCAGCTCACCCCCACGCAACAAGCCGTTCTGCGGTTCACCATGGCCGTGTTGCTCACGCTTGCGGCCATGGCGGGCTTGTGGGTGGTGCGCCACTATGATCTCATTAGCAAAGTAGGCTACGCGGGGATTTTTTTGCTGGGGTTCCTGGCCAATGCCACCATTATCCTTCCTGCCCCCAGTTGGGCGGTTACCATCTTTGCCACTGCCACCCTGCATCCTTTCTTCGTAGCCGTGGCCGCGGGCGCGGGGGAGGCATTGGGTGAAATCACCGGCTATCTGGCTGGCTCTTCGGGCAGCATTGTGCTGGAAGACCGAGATAACTATCAGCGTTCGGCTCGGCTCATGAAACGCTGGGGGGTATGGTTTATCATGGTCCTGGCCTTTATTCCCAACCCCGCCTTTGATCTGGTGGGGATTCTGGCTGGAGCCTTGCGCATGCCCGTGCCTAAATTTTTGTGGGGAACCTTTCTGGGCAAATTCGCCCGCGATTTGCTTTTGGCCTATGGTGGCTACGGCCTTTTATCCCATTTCCATTTTCTAGGACGATGAGGACTCCTGCTTCCCCTCAGCGCATCTTGGCTATCAAACTGGCGGATCTGGGGGATGTGTTGAATATCACCCCCGCGCTACGGGCCCTGCGGCAGGGGTTTCCCCACGCCCGATTGGATGCCCTGGTCAACCCCCATACCGTCCCGATTTTGGAAGGGTCGGGGCTAGTCGATGGGATTTTGGTTTTTCCAAAGACTCAATTCGAAGGCTGGCGCGTGCTGCAACCCGCAGCCTGGGGCCCCCTGGCCCGCTTGACCCGCCAGTTGCGCGCGGCGCGATACGACACCGTGGTGAATTTCCATCATCTCACCACGCGGCTGGGGCGGGCCAAACAACGGGGGCTGGTGCGTATGACCGCCGCAACCACCGTGGTGGGATTGGATAATGGCCGCGGCCATTGGCTGACCCTGAAAGTCCCGGACCACGGTTTTGGATATAAGCGAGAAGTGGCGTATTGGTTGGACTTGGCTCAGGCTTTGGGCGCAAAAGCCACAGACCTGAGCCTGCATCTCCCTCTGAGCCCGGAAGAACAGGCCCGGGCCGACGCCCTTTTGGCCCAACACGGCCTCAAACCCGGCCAATTCGCGGTGTTCCATCCCGGTTCGGGCGGGTTTTCCCTGGCCCGACGCTGGGACCCCGTCAAATTCGCGGCCCTGGCCGCGGCCTTGTACCGCCGGCATGGACTCCCCACCGCGCTGGTGGGCACGGCCACGGACGACGCGCCCGCGGTCCTGGCCGCCCAACAAAGCCCTCTGGTGGACCTCAGCGGCCGCACCACCTTCCGGGAACTGGCAGGCGTGCTGCGTCGGGCCCGGCTCTTTGTGGGCACGGACAGCGGCGTCATGCACCTGGCCGCGGCCGCCCGTACCCCTCTGGTGGCCATCTTTGGCCCTACCAACCATCGGGCCTGGGCCCCATGGACCCCCTACAGCCCCAGCCGCGTGGTGCGGTTGGACCTCCCCTGTTCCCCCTGCGCGTATGTAGGGCACCAGGTGGGGCAGCGAGAAGGCTGTGCGGCCCGCACATGCCTGGCTCAACTTTCCGTGGACCACGTCTTGGCCGCAGTAGAGACTATCCTGGAGGCAGACATCTAAGTGAGCGCCCAGAAATACTTCCCTTTTTTGCCGCGATACTGGCCGAGTAAACTCGAGCTCTTTAGGCGCTTCGCGCCAATGGTCGACCTTCGTCGACCGGAAGAATGGACGGCGGAGGCCGTCCACTGGCCGCAGGCCTTAAGTGTTCGACTTCAGTCGATGAGCACAAAAATAGGAACTAATTTTTAGGCGATTACTAATCATGCGCGAACTGCCTCGTCCCACACCCCAACCCTGGCATCGCCATTTGGCCCGCAGCGCGTATTGGCGACTCCTGGCAGGGGTTTTTCGCTGGGGCAAGGTCCCCCTTTCCAAGCTCCTTAGCCACCTGGAACCTCGGGCGCCCTGGCCGGGGCATCAAGCCCGGTGGGATTCGCTCGAGGAATACGCCCAATGGCTCCCCCAGCATGTGCACTGGAAACCCGACCGCTTGAATGGGCTCATAGACCTCTTCCCCACCCGAGAGACCATTGCCGCGCAATTTCAGCGCCAGGGCTATTTCGAAGAAGATTGCGATGGCCTGGCCTACTTTTCGGCCCAGAACATCCTCCCCTTTGTGGACAACCCCAACCAAATCACGCTGGTCACCGTGGTCCTGGACCCGTTCACCTTTCCCAAAAATCCTCTCCTCTACGCGGCCCACGTGATCCTGGTCTTCCCCTACCGCGAGAAATGGCGGGTCATCTCCAACGAAACCCTCTATCCCCAAACCTTCGACACCTTTGCCGAAGCAGTGCAGTTCAACCCCTACTGCCAGGACCACCCCATCCTTTGGGTCGAAGCCCGGGATAAAGACCTGCATCTTTACGCCAGTGGGGCGAATGTGCTGGAAGTGCAACGAAAATTGGAGGAGGTGTGGCGCAAAAAAGAACAACTCCCTTACACGGCATAGGCGCCATAATGACGAAAATGGGGACGCAGTTTGCAGGTTTGCAGGTAGCAAGTGGCAGGTGGGGAGAACGCAGATGCACGCAGATGCTTTGCTTGTCCGAAGTCCGAGGTCTGAGGTCAGAACAGTCATCACGAACGACGATTCGTTGAGACTGCAGAAAACGTCTCCCGGTTCGGCCGGCGCGGGAAGCCGATTTCGTCAAGCGTCAAACGTCATGCGCCATGAGCTGACGTTTCACGTTTTACGTTTGACGTTTGTTGCAAACTCGCTCAACGTTGGCCTTGCGATCTTAATCCTAATCCTAATCCTAATCCTAATCCTAATCCTAATCCTAATCCTGATCCTGATCCGAATCCTATTTACACAGCAATCCCGACCAGGAAAGCACCTGCAACTCCACCTGGTCATGGGGTTGGGGTGGTCCATCGGCAACGTGCACCGGGCCCAGCCGTTCTCCTGTGGTGGGGTCATACAGGCCAATCCGCAGAGGATAGTCGCCCACAGGGAGCTGGTCCGGCGCCTGGACGGTGTAAGTATCCAGCAAGACCTCGCCAGGACGCCAGGTGGTGGTCGGGCGTTGCCCCTGGAGCGGGAAGTCATCCCCCTGGGCGATGGGGCGGCCATCGCGGCCAATGAGGTGCACAAAGACTTTGTAGGACCGGTCCGTAGTGCCCATCACCCGCCAGTGCAGGGTTAGGGTCAGGCGGCCGTGGGGGCACCATGCACCATCTAGATCATAGCCTTCCAGCACGACCCAAGGGGGCTGGCCAAACGTGACATGCATGGTGTGTTGCGGAGGACGAGAGGGGATGGGGCTTGAGTTCAGGGGGAGCAGATCCACCCAGCCCATGACCGCGGAGGCATCGCCCAGGGTCAGGATGTAGGGTTGAGGGCCAGATGGGGCATCGGCAGGGGGGATGAGCTCTGCAACCCCGCGCCAACGCCCGGAACCCGGGGGGATTTCCCAGGTGGTTTGGGCCAGGACCGCGGGAGGTTGCCCCAGGGTCAGCGAAAGACTTACAGGCTGTACGGTTTCTCGGGCCACCGTCACCGCCACCAGGCCGGGGTCTCCCAGCCGCAGGCGATGCAAAGGTTGTTCCCAGCCCACCACCTGCACCCCGGCCCGGGCCAATGGACGCGGCGGGGGCGGAGGCTGCCAATCCGGGGCCAGGGCCAGCATGTGTTGAGCCCGGGCAGGGGTGCGGGCAAAGAGCACAAGACGCTTGGGGCCAAAACGCCAGGTGTGCTGGGCCCGGGCCCGCTGGGCCAACCAGGCTTCCACCAGGCGCTGGGGGTCTGCGCGCAGCGCATCCTCGTTGACCACCAACCATACCGCGTCGTGATTTTCCCATACCGGCGTCAGCCAATGGGCCACGCTGGCTTCGTCTGCATCCTGCCCATGGGGCCAGGCCGCGAAGGCATGGGGCCAATGATACGCGAACACGGGCCAGGGCTGATCGGTATGCAGAAAAACCCCATCCCCAGGTTGGATATGGGCAGCCAGGGTGGCAGCAAGAGATGGATAGTCATCTCGCCGGTAGCGGGCCTGGTAGTAGCCGAGCAGGGTCCATACCTGAACGCCCACCAGCACCGCCAGCAATCCGCGGCTCAGGCCACGACGCCATGTGCGAGAAAAGCGTTCCTGCCAGGGGGTGAACAGGGCCCAAGCTGCCAAAAGGTAAAAGGGCGGGGCAAAGGGCAACAGATATCGGGCCTCGGGTTTGGGGGAATAACCAAAGCTGCGGGGGATCTCGGTGGCATACCACACGGCCAGGGGCGGAATGACCCACGCCAGGGCCAACAGCCACGCGGCTTCCCGTTCCCGCGCCCGGGCCTGATGCCAGCTTACCCCAAATCCCAGGGCCAGGGCCAGGATGAAAAGCACCAAAGGCAGGGCGAACCGTTCCACATGGACCGATTGCCCCAGCAACAACAGGGTGCCGTAGAGGCCGAAAAAGCTGCGGGCCGCAAAGGCGGTCTGCACCGACCAGGTGCGCATCCGGGGCAAGGCATACACCAGCCAGGGCAAAAAGGAAGCCAGGATCACCCCCTGGTACAGCCCCCACCGACCCAGTTCGCGCGCTTTTTCGCGCCAGGGAAGATGACGCAGGGTGACCAGCCAGTAGAGGGTATGAACCACCAGGGTGAAGGCCAGCAGATAAAGGGTCCAAAGGGCCGCGCTGGTCACGGCCAGATAACTCAGCCGGGTGGTCCAGGTCTCATGCTGGCGCAAGCGCACGAGCAGATAGAGGCTGAGGGTGAAAAGCAAGCCCCCCAGCGCGTACATGCGCGTTTCCTGGGACCACCAGATGGGAAAACGGGCCAAAGCCAGGAAGAGCGCGGCCAGGTCCGCGAGCAAGGGCCGATGGGGGAAGAGGGCACGCCCCAGTTTCCACACCACGGCCACGGTCAGCACCCCCGCGACCGCGGAAAGCATCCGTACCGCGAACTCACTGTCCCCCAAGGGGATGCGCCAGAAATGCAGCAGACCGAAATAAAGGGGCGGATGCACATCCACCGAGGTCCAGCGTATCATGTCGATGAGCGGCTGGCGCGCGGCCCAAACGGCCAGGCCTTCATCCCACCAGATATTGGCATCAGCCAGGCGAAAGACGCGCAAAGCCCAGGCCAGCCATAGAATCCCCAAAAGGGATGCACGACGACGCATAGGGCATTACCCCAGACCGGATGCTTTTTCGGGCTGGATGCAGAAAAGGACCCGGGTTTCGTCGGGCCGTGGGGGTTGCCAGGGCTGGCCTGTATACCGCCGGGAAAGCTCATCAATGTGGAGTCGGGCCACGTCTCCTTCGATGATCTGCACCACGCGGCCTCGAATTTGGAGGTAGCGGTAGGGGTTTTCGTCGTCCACAATGACCAGGGCCACGCGAGGATCCCGGCGCATGTTGCGTTCTTTCACCCGCCCCTGGGCCACGTTCACTCGCACATATTGACCATCGTAATCGAACCAAAGGGGCGTGGCTTGAGGCGATCCATCGGGCATGAGGGTGGCCAGAATGGCCAGCAGGGGGCGTTGCAGCAGGTCGACATAACGTTCGGGGATCATGGGCGTTTCCTCGCCAGGGTGATGCGATGGATGGTCAGGCCCGGCTCCAGGGCCTGCAGGATCAATCGGGTGGTGGGCCGGGTCAGGGAAAGACTCACGGTTTGGGCTCGGGCATCGCCTCGCATGAGGACCCGGCCCTTTTCGTCTTCCACTTGCCAGGCCGCGTGATTTTCGGCGTCCGGGATGAGGGTCAGCAGGTAGGTGCCCGGCTGGGGCGTGTGCAGGATAAAGAAGGCGTGATCCCGGACCGCGCGCCTGGGGCCCGGCTGCAGGGGGCCGAAATCCCAGCCGATCTCCACAAAGGGCTGGGGTTGGGCAGGGCGCGAGGTTTCGTAGACCGTTAGCCGATCATCCTGATAGACCGGGGGTTGGTCCCCAAAGATGGCCCGGGCCAGCGCCTCGGTGGTTTCGCGGGTGGGGCCTGGGGGCATTTTGTAACGATCCAGCACCACCCATTGGATGTCCATGAATTGGAAGAGGGTGGGAGCCATCGCGGCCAGGTCTTCGACATAGTTGATGTCCGGCGCCAGATGGCGGAACCGGCTGATGACCGGCACCCGACCGGGCAGGGTGCGGGGATCGGTGCGGGTGATGTACGCGGCGGTGAGGGGTTTGCCGTGGACGGTCTGGTAGAGCAGGTATCCGGGACGGTCCCAGTCCATGGGCAGGTTCATCACCGCGCCCTGCCTGGGGTCCCGGGCCAGAGCCCGGTAGAATTCGGGGGTATCGGGAGGGCTGAGGGGATAGGGGATGGGGGAGAAGTCCACCAGAACCAAAAGGATCAGGCCTGCGGCCAGGGCCCATTGCCGACCAGGGGTCGAAGCCCGGGTGGCCAGGGTTTCCAGCCCGGCTCCAGCCAGGATGCCCACCGCCAGCATCACCAACACATCATACCGGGCCACGGTGCGGGCGATTTCCACGAAGGGGAGTTTCAGCAACAGCGCGTAGGGGAGGGGGATGGCGGTGAGGCGGCCGTAGAGGTGAAGCCGTGGGCCTAATGCGAAAAGGGCGAACACACCGGCGGCCAGGGCCCAAAAACCCAGTTGTTTTCGCCGGTAGGCCCACCCCACCAGGGCCAGGAGCCCGGCCACCAGCCCCACGTAGAGGGTGTTTTCGGAAGGGCTGGCGCTGAGGGGGGCTCGCAGCCGCGCTGCCCACGGGCCCCATAGGCTATGCTGGCCCGAAGGCAGCAGGAATCCCATGGGGTCCCCGCTGAGTTGCACGATTTGACCGGGCGGGGGTTTCATGAAGTCGTAGCGCAAACTTTCCTGCACCATCGGCCCCCACAGGGGCGCGGTGACCAGCAAAGCCAGCCCGAAAATCAGGAAAAACGCCCCGATCTGAGGACCATGCACCTGTTTTCGTACGCCAAGCCAAAGCAGGTAGAGCAGGGCAAAAAGTCCCAGATAGAGGGCGAAATACCAGTCACACAACGCGGCCAGGATGAGGAAAAGCCCGGCCATCAGGGCCGAGGAGTGGCGACGGGAGGAAGTTGTCGCGTCCATGGCCCGGAGGAAGTAAAGGACGAAGAAGGGGATAAATTCCAGGCTGAAGACCTGCATGTGGCCCAGAAGATGGGCGAAATGAAAGGGGGAAAAGGTGAAGACCGCGCCCGCTTGCCATGCGGCCCCGTGGAGGACGGGGCCGCGCGACACGCCCACCCGGCGCAGCACATCCAAAGCCAAAAGATAGGCCCCGAAGCCAGCCAGGACAAAGCTGAAAAGCACCACGCTGTTGTAGGCCCAGAAGAGCCCCCCGGCCAGTTGGATGGGCAGGGAGGTGAGGCCGTTGAAGATGTTCAGGGTTTGAAACCAGAGGCTGACCCCGGTGGGATGGTAGAGCAAAGGGGTGAAGTAAGGGCTGGCATGATGGTCCAAAAGCGCGATCTTGACCCACCACAGGTTCCAAAAATTTTGCCAGCCATCGAAGCTATCTCCAGGGATGGCTTGGGCCCCATGCGCGGCCAAGGGCCAGGTGAGGATGAGGGAGAAAAGCAGGTAAGCGCCCAGGGCCAGGAGGTAAACCCGGGCCCGCCCCGGCCGCATGCGAGACATCCCCATCATACCATCACATGCCCAGGCGCTGGGCCACCAGGGCCCAGGCTGTTTCCTTGGCCGCGTCCCCTCGGGCCAGGAGCGCGTGCATGCGCTCCGTTTGGGCCTGCACGAAATCCTGGTCCTTGATCGCGTTCAGGTTGATGCGCACATTCAGGGCCGCGATCATCATGCCCGCGTGGGCGCTGAGCACGCCCGCGCCCCCATCGCTAATGACGTTGGGATTCCCCTTGCGCAACACATCGGGGGCCAGCTCCAAAACCTGCACGCAGGCTTGCAAGGTTTCCATGGGGGTGCGAGTGGCCTCTTTGAGCCCGGCCTGGATGGCGGCACGGCGGGCCGCTTTCTGTTCGGGGGTGTCTTTGGGCAGGCGGTACGCGTCCATGACGCTGTCGAACGCGTGCGCGTCCTCTTCCACGAGTTCACTCAGGCGATCCCGCAGGCGCAGGGCCTTATCCAAGGCCACTTGCATGTCCGCTTCCACATCCGCGTACTTGGGCCGTCCGATGGTGAGATGGCATACCATGGCCAAAAGGGCAGCGCCCTGCGCGCCCGAAAGGCCCGCGGCAGACCCCCCGCCCGGGGTGGCACTGCCCTGGGAGAGTTCGTAGAGGAATTGTCGTACAGGTAATGTGGTTAACATGAGGGAGAGGCTCCTGGTTGGGTGTTGTAGTAATCAGTGATCAGTGATCAGTAATCAGTGTTCAGTATGACCCGTCCTGATATATGTTTATGCCACAAAGCCTAAAAGGAGGCATAAACAAAATGGCCAAACGAGTCTATAAGCGGTATAGTGAAGCCTTCCGAATCCAGGTGGTTCGGGAGTATGAGCAAGCG
>JALWZT010000289.1 GCA_027002405.1 Anaerolineae bacterium
GGCATGTTGGCGGGCGCACCGCCCGAAGGGGGCCGCGGGGGCGGCGCGCCAGGTTTGGGCGCGCGGCGGTCCCGGGTGGGGGTGGAAGCCTGCTCCCGCGGGCCCGATGAGGTGGTGCGGCGACGGCGTTTCGCCCGCACAGTGCGCTTTTCGCTCATATTTCCTCTTGATTATTCCGACGCGTCGGCCGCGTCCGCGAGCATCTGCATGGCGTCCTGCATCCCTGCCGCCACCTGCTCCTCAGCCAGGCCGGTCTCCTCCGCCACCTGGGCCACCACCTCGGACTCGTCCGCGAATTCTGCATCCCAGTCATCGAAGTCCATACCGCTCAAATCGGAGGCGCCCGACCGCTTCATCTTGCTGGTGAGCATGGTGATGGCGCCCGAGACCAGGATCGCGGCCTGGGAGGCGGGAATGCCCAGTTTCCCGGCCACCTGCTCGACGATATCGCCCACGATGGGTAGATTCATGAGCTGGTCCGCGCCCATTCCGGCCACATTGCCCAGGAGGCCAACCAGATCGCCGCCCTGGCCAGGGGCCGCACCCAGCAGGGAGCCAAGCCCGCCCAGCGCGTCGCCGCCCGCGCCGCCAGCCAGGGAGGAGGCCATGTCCATCATGCCGCCAAGGCCGCCTTTTTCGTCATCGTCTGAGCCACCAAGAAGGGAACCGAAGGGTTGGTAAGCCATGAGAAAATCTCTTTGGGTAAGGTGAAAGGATGGGTGTACCACGAACAACGCCTCATTGAAATTGATTCGTATAAGGCTTGACGATATAGAGCACAAGAATCATAGGCAGCAAGCCGCCCATGATCATGCCCCACATCGCCGCTCCGGCCGTGGCAAAGATCACAAAGGCAAGGACAGTGATGGCAATCGTAGCGACAATGTACAGATAGAGCCCCCACTTCTTCCAAAACCACATGAGCACGCCGCCCACCACGCTGACCACGGCCGATAGCCAGGTCAGGCCAATGAGTACAATCGGCGCGTCAGGGGAGAGTGTTCCCTTGAGGGAGTGGATGGCTATCGCCAGAATCACATTGGATACGATGATGAGCAGAATGGCGAAGGTAAGCAAGCCGCCACGCTTTGGAGAAGTCCCCGGGGATGAGGGGGAGGGTCCATGTTTTCGAGATTTCGACTTCGACATAAGCGCTCCTTTGAGAAATGATGATGGCTATTTTAACAATTCTGGGAGGAAGACCCAATTTGGGCTACCATGAAAATAGAGTAATCAGTGATCAGTTATCAGTAATCAGTAGAGCCTTGCGACGTCATTCCGAGGGAGCGAAGCGACCGAGGCATGTCCTGAGCCTGTCCTGAACGAAGTGAAGGACCTCGCCGAAGGAAATCTAGCGAAGCGCAAAAACCACGGCATGGCGCTCGCTTCGCTCGCTAGATGCCCTTCGATTCCTCAGGACAGGCTTCGCTCCCTTCGGTTGCTCAGCATGACGAACATCTGCAAAATCAGCGCTGCGAAGCATCGGCGCAAATCTGCGTTCTATTTTCATCGTGATGCATGGGGGCCATGGCCCGGCTCCTTCATAAGGAACGCTCTTATGGGCTTACCAAGGCCCGCAGGCGTTCGACCTGATAGCCTGAAAGATGATGGGCCGTCGTGATCAAGCGAATCAGATCATAGCAATGGACCAGGGTTCGCAGAACTTGCCGTCGATCTTCGGGCTCGGTTACCAGTTCCAGGGCGGCGATACTGAAAAGGCTGTGCAATAGATTCTCCATGGCTTCTTTGTTATACCATACTACACCCTGATACAAATTCGTCCCCAGATACCGCCGGATATCTTCATCTTCCAAAAGCGCATTCACCAGGGCACGCGGACGGGCCGAGTAAGGTTGGGTCATGATCCGGGGATTGAGATGCCAGTTTTGCCAGCCAATGAGAATCCCCACCAAAGTGGCGATCTGTTGGCCGCGAAAGGCATCGAGTCCCCATGCTTGCAGACTTGCACTCAGTTCTTCATCCAACAACCATGCATGGTACCAGGCCCGAGCTTGAGCGGCCGTGTTCTCGCTGGGCGCCACCTCCCCTAACCGATGAAGCAAGGCATAACTGATCAGGGCGAGCCAGGCCCCCTGATCAGTGTCTTTGAACCCTTCCAACAGAAAAGCGACGGCTTCCCGGTATTTGCGCGAACGTGGCCAGGGGAAATGACGGGCAATGTGAGGTAAACGCAACGCGGCCCGGAGTTCCACCAATGTCTGGATGGCCAACGTGCGGGCATCCGGGGAAGAAAGCGCAGGGGGAAAAGCAGAAGAGGGAGGGGAGGGTTCCGAAGGTTGAGCTGAAGTTGGCGGGGTTTGGGATTCGGTCTGGGCCAAGGCCTCCAGCCGACGGCGTAAAATGTCTACATCCAGATCATCTTCCTGGCTTTGGGAAACCGCGAATCGAGCCGCTTCTTCCCAAAAAGCCTGGATTTGCGTCAGGAAGTGGGCATCCCACACTTTTTCCTGGGGCGGGGCCAGGGGGGCCTGATCACTGCGCTGGGCCAATAGTTGGTGTAAAAGCTCGGGGGCAAAAAGCGCGCGAAAGCGCTGATGCAAGGGCTTCAGCTCCTGACGCCGCAGCATGTGTTCAATGCTGGGGACACCGCGGCCTTGCAGTTCCGTAGCCAATTGAGCGTACCGGCCATCGCTATCATACACCACTCGCCAATCCAGAAAGACCAGACGTTGGTATGCATGCAGCTCCACATGAAGCCCCTCGCGGGCGAGTTGGGCCGCGTTGTGGATGTGCTCCAGGCCAGAAAGCATTTCTCGGAAGATGACAAAAGCCGCGGGGTCATGGGGCAAAGCCAGGCCCTGGGCCAGGGTTTCTTGATGCAGGGTTTTATCCGGGCCTTTGAAAGGAACCGATATCCGTATCCGCCCCTGGGTTTCGGCATAGGCGTTATGATACACCACCAGGGCCCGATCATCGCCCGAACGGTTGGAATATGCCAACACGTTCTCATTCACCCCCGTCTCTGTCTCGAAATCGTAAAGACGGAAGTGCGCGACCTCCGCGAACAGACGACGCCGCTTGAGGAGAGGGACGATCTCCCGATAATGGCGCTGCAAAAGCGCGGTGTCGGGGATTTCGTCGTGATAGGCGCGGCGGTATTCCATCCCATATTTTTCTTCAAATCCTTCGAACTGGCCATGCCCGATCAGGGGCAGGCCGGGCACGGTGGCCAAAACAGTAAAGACGCCGAAATACTTATCCCCCTTGCCAAATTGGAGGGCGGCGGGCTCCTCATCGGGGTTGGTCATGAAGTTGACATACCGCTTCAGGATTTCGGGATCAAAGGCCAGGGTCTCTTTCAGTTGGTTTCGATACTTGGCATTATCCTCATCCCGCAGCATGTGCATGAACGCGCTGTTGTAGACCCGATGCATGCCCAGGGTACGGACGAAATATCCCTCCATCAGCCAAAAGGCTTCGGCCAAAAGCAAGGTGTCCGGCGCGTCGGCTGCGATCCGTTCCACCACCTCTCGCCAGAATTCCTGAGGCATACGCCGTTCGAATTCGTCCCGGGGCATGGCAAATGCGGCCCGGGAGGGGATGGCGCCGCCCTGGCCTGGTTCGGGCCACCACAGACGGCGGATGTGGCGTTTGACCAGGGTCATGGCCGCGTCAAAGCGAATGATAGGGAATTGGCGGGCCACATGGAGGATGGTTTGGATCACCGCTTCCCGGGTTTCGGGGTTGAGGTAGTCCAGTTGCGCGGTATCGTTCCAGGGCATGTCTGCGCCGTCATTCCCATGATAGATGTAACGCACATCGCCCGTGTGGTTATCCACCCGTTTGAACACCACCGCCGCGTCACTGCGGTCGTAGTAATGGTCTTCCAGGAAGATGCTCACTCGGGGATCATCACATAAATCCGGGCCGTGGAAGGTGTAATGGGGGAAGGGGGCATAAGGTAAAGAAAGGAAACGATCCGGATGTTCAATGACCCAACGGGAGTCAATAGCCATGTGGTTGGGAACCATATCGGAAGCCAGGCGGATTCCCCGTTGCCAGGCCCGGGCGCGCAGGTTTTCCAATGCAGGTTCTCCCCCCAGGTCTTCAGCGATGACATAGTCATCAATGGCGTAGGCCGAGGCCGCGGCCTCGGGATTCCCGGTCATTTGTTTGATGCGTTGCGACGCGCGGCTGCGCCGCCACAGGCCGATGAACCAGAGCCCCGTGATGCCGCGCTGGGCCAGAGTATCCAACTCTTCGTCGGGGATTTGATCCAGGCGGGTTATGGGGCGGCCATACTGACGAGAGAGCTGCCACAACCAGACATACGTGTTCTTGGCCAGCAGCACGACTTGAGGCATCCAATGGGTATCGGGGGTGTAGTTTTCGGGCTCTTCCTCCAGCCAGCTCAAATCGGGAGGAGGTGTGGGGCCGGGGGGGCCTCCTCGTGGGCGGGTTTCTTCGGCATAAAAGTCCAACCCTAGGAGTAATTTGAGGGCCAGGTCCCCCAGCCAGGGCGCCCAATGTTCCCGGATGTAACGCAACTGCCCTTCGAGAGAGTCTGGGGAGGCCAGAATAGGCTCTAAAAGCAGGTCGATGAGGTTTTTGCCCGTATGGGCGAAACCCGGTTGTGCAGCCAAAAAATCTCGTAGTTCCTGGATTGCAGCGAGGTAGGGGGCTGCCTGGGTTAATGGGGTGTCGTCAAAAAGGTCTCGATAAGGTGAAGCCGCGGGGTTCTGATTCAGAACCCACAAAAGGATGAGTTCTTCCAGGGCCATTTCGCGATGGGAAAGGCCCTGGCTCCACCCTTGCAGCCATGTTTCCACGGACATCTGGCCATGATACACGGCCAGAGGAGGGAAATGCTGCAAGAAGGTGCGCAAAAGGGCTTCGACCCTATCCTCGCCCAACGCGGCTTGCACGTGTTGCAATCCCCGAGCCAGAAGAGCTGGGTCCACTTGCTGGCGGTAGCGATGGATCAGCACGTGCATGATCTCATCCATCAGGCCCAAGGCGTAGATATCGGAGGCGCGGACCGGTGCTTTGCCCTGGGCGTGCCCTTTTTGGTTTATGGCATGAGCGAAGCGCTGAGCTGCTTGATAATCCGCGAGGATAACCCGGCCGTCATAAGCAAAAAGGGACTCGTCAAATTGGTAGGTTTCGCGGGCCTCTCGAGCTACATGGAATTCAAAATGGGCCTGGTAGGAAGTCATGCCATGCCTCCCGTTTTGAGGATACCCGTCATCGAAGCTAGGGAACGTCTGCTATGTAAATAGGATTCGGATCAGGATTAGGATTGAGGTCGTCAGGCCGACGTTGGGCGAGGCGGCAACGGGCGTGATGCGTGAAACGTGAAACGTCAGGTCATGACGCATGACGTTTGACGCTTGACGAAGTCGGCTTCCCGCGCCAACTTGGCCGCGAGATGTTTTCTTCGGTATCGGCGCGGGCGAGCCTGCCGTTGGACTGCTTTGTAAATAGGATTCGGATCAGGATTAGGATTGAGGTCGTCAGGACGACGTTGAGCGAGGCGACAACGGACGTGATGCGTGAAACGTAAAACGTGAGAGCCTTACGCATCACGCATTACGCATCCCGGGCTCGGCTTCCCGCGCCAGCCTGGCCGCGAGGCGTTTTCCTCGGTATCGGCGAGCCGCCGCTCGTGGCGACTTCAATGTAACACGCCCCCGCGTGAACGGCAAAATATCATGATGGCGCAACTGAAGGTTGGCTGTTTTGCCCTAAAATATGGTATGATCCATGTGCCTCGCTTTCCTCATGTTTGATGACCATGTTCGATAAACGCAACCTCCAAAAGATCTCCCCTGCCGCTGTCGTGGAATCCAATCTAGAATGGCTTTTGGGAGATGATCTCGCGCTGGTTCGTCAGATCATCCAGGCACGCATCCAAACCCAGTATCCATTGGTTAATGAGGTGTTACATGATTATGCGCCTGAGTATTTGCCTCGAGCCATCATTGTATTAGGGACCAGTCGTTTAGGGCGGGCCTCGCGCGATCATCGCACGGCGTTGGCTGCGGCCATTGAGCTTCTACACACAGCCGTCATGGTGCATGAGCTGATTCCCCGGGGAGAGGTGGTGGTGGATGAAGGGCAGCGGATAATGATGGGGAGTGTGATCCTTATTGGAGATTATTGTTTCAGCCAGGCATCCACACTGGCTGCATCCACGGAGAATCCCGCGGTGGTGGCTGCTTTTGCCAATGCGTTGGCCCGGCTTTCGGAACGCCGGGTGCGAGTTTTGCTGGAAAATCCGCATCAGCCTCATCATGATGAAGCTATCCTTTACGCAGCCGCGGCCGAGGTGGGGGCATTGCTGGCCGGGTTGCCCAAACCTCTACGCTATGCCTTAAGCGAAGCCGCGGCCTCCTTTGGCGAGGTGCTATCTGATTCCGAGACTTCCGTGTCCGAAGCCTTTCTCTATCTGGAATCGCTGACCAAAGAATGGCCTGGGGTCAAGCCTTTAAGCGCCTGGCTGCGAGGACACGGCCCTATGGTTTAATGGAAGGACTGTATTCCCCGCGAGGGCGTCCAGAAATAGCGGAGTATGCCCATGCAACACGCTTTGACTGACGTCTTTGGCATTCGCGTAGGCCATTGGACAGACCAGGAAGGAGGGACGGGGTGCACGGTGGTGTTGTGCCCCCAAGGGGCTGTGGCCGGTGTGGATGTCCGTGGCGGGGCCCCGGCCACGCGCGAAACCGATTTGCTTCATCCCACCTGCACGGTGCAAGAAGTGCATGCTATCGTGCTGAGTGGGGGGAGTGCGTTCGGTTTGGCCGCGGCCTATGGCGTCATGCGTTGGCTGGAGGAACGAGGGTATGGGTTTGATGCAGGGGTGGCAAAGGTTCCTATCGTGCCCGCGGCGTCCATCTTCGACCTCCCCGTAGGACGGGCCGACGCGCGCCCCGATGCTGCCGCGGGATACGCGGCCAGCCAGGCCGCGCATGATGGCCCCGTGGCCGAAGGAAATGTGGGCGCGGGGACAGGCGCCACGGTGGGAAAGATTTTGGGCTTTAGTCAAGCCACCAAGGGAGGGTTGGGCACCGCGAGTAAAGTACTGGCTAATGGGATCATCGTCGCAGCCCTGGCCGTGGTCAATGCCGTGGGGGATGTCATCGATCCTGAAACAGGGGCTATCCTGGCAGGGGCTCGCCGCCCCATCATGGGAGGATTTGCGAATTCAGAAACTTTTATCCAAAGTAAAACGGGCCAGACCCTTCAAAGCCTGGTGGATAAACGGAGCAACACAACCCTGGCTGTGGTGGCTACCAATGTGCGGCTGGATAAGGCTCAAGCGACACGGGTGGCCATGATGGCCCACGATGGCCTGGCTCGCGTGATCCGCCCCAGTCATCATCCCTTGGATGGGGATGTCATTTTTGCTCTTTCTCTTGGAGACAGGCAGGCGGATGTGGGGATTGTGGGAACCGCGGCCGCGCAAGTTGTGGCCCAGGCTGTGGTGCGGGGAGTGCTCATGGCTGACTCGTTACATGGCATCCCTGCCGCGCGCGATCTGATGAGCTGAAGCCAGCGCCGGGGGAAAAATAGAGTAATCAGTGATCAGTAATCAGTAATCAGTGGGAATCTGCGTTGCATCTGCGTTCTATTTTCATCGTTATGTGGTGAGCTATTGCTCATGGTGACTGTTCGATCAGGATTAGGATTAGGATTAGGATTGAGGATTGTCAGGGCGAGGTTAGGCGCGAGCATGAGTAATCAGTGATCAGTCACAGGGGGGCAATGCTTGTTGGACCCAGGTCAGGATGGTCTCGGGTGGGGTTTCTTCCAGATCGAACCAATGGATATGGGGATCGCTGAGCCGGAACCAGTTGTATTGGCGGCGAATAAAAGCCCGAGTGGCCCGCTGGATGCGTCGTTTGGTCTTTTCCAGGGTATAGACCCCGGCCAAATAGGCCGCGATCTCTCGATATCCCAAACTGCTGAAGCTGGGGAGATGCGGGGTATACCCTGCCATCAAAAGTCGTTGGACTTCATCCACCCAACCGGCCTGGAACATGGCTTCGATGCGCCGATCCGCCCGGGCATAGAGCAGGGGCCGGGGCCGGGTCAGGCCAATCTGGAGGACGCGCCAGGGGGGCGGGCGTCGGCCGCGCTGTTCGCTAAAGGGCCGGCCCGTCACCAGGGTGACTTCCAGGGCACGGATGACACGGCGCAGGTTGCGATAGTCAATGCTCTGGGCGCTGGCTGGATCAAGGGCCTGCAAGCGGGCAAAAACCGCCTCTTTTCCCTGTTCTTGGGCCAATTGCTCCAGGGATCGGCGTAGTTCGGGCTGGGGGGGCACTCGGGGGATCTGCCAGCCTTCGAGCACGGCTCGTACATATTGGCCTGTGCCTCCCACCAGCAGGGGGAGCCGGCCCCGGGCCAGGATGTTGTGGATGGCGGCTTCGGCCAGACGTTTATATTCCCCCAGGCTGATGGTTTCATCGGGGTTGCGGATATCGATGAGGTGATGAGGCACCATGGCCCGTTCCTGGGGAGTGACCTTGGCCGTGCCGATATCCATGCCCCGGTACACCTGCCGCGAGTCCGCGGAAACGATCTCTCCACCCAAAGCGCGGGCCAGAAGAAGGGACGTTTCTGTCTTGCCCACGGCCGTGGGGCCGACCAGGGCTAAAACCACATTTTCTGCCATACGATATCCCAACATTCAATGGCGTGGGGCCAGTGGGTGATCCGAAGCAGCGTTCCCTGGCTGGAAAAGGCCACGGCGACAATATCCAGGCGTACCTCTTCTTCCCAATTCACCTGTTCCACATAATACTGGGCCAGGCGACACAATTGCGCTTGTTTACGAGCATCCACTCCTTCTTCAGGGGGTCCGGCCTGAGCGCCCCGGCGGGTTTTCACCTCCACCACCACCAACGTCCGACCGTCTTGGGCAATGATATCGATCTCTCCGAAGCGGCAGCGCCAATTGCGGGCCAGGATGGTCATGCCCTTCTTTTTCAAAAGCTCTGCGGCCAAGCTTTCACCTAACGCGCCTAATCGTTTGCGCGTATCTTTTTTGCGCTTCATGCCTGCATTATATCAGTGAGCGGGCAGGTTTTCAACCTCTTCGTCCGCCAAGATCGCGGAGGGAGCCGCCATGAGCGATGGCTCACCGCCTCACGATGAAAATAGAACGGCGGTTTGCAGGTTTACAAGTGGCAAGTGGCAGGTGGTCACGGTGTGCGTCTCAGACATTTGGCGTCGTTTAGCCGATCGAAGTGTCGTCTGCCACGCCCGCCCGGCGATGAAGTCGCCGGGCTTCAGAACGGCGCCGGATAATTCCGGCTAGGCACGCAGCGCTGTTTCTTCTGCTCGGAGCTAAACCTCCGAGCTACGGATACGAAGCCCTGCGGGCTGGCCACGGGAGTGCTACTGAACACTGAACACTCGCTGATCACTGATTACTCCTGCTCGCGCCTAACAATCCTCAATCCTAATCCTGATCCTATTTACGGAGCAGCCGGGAAACTTCACCCCCCGCGGGGCATTAGCCTGACTGGGCGGAGGTATAGCGCGGGGGGCGTTTTTCCCGCAAGGCGTCGACCCCGTCCATCATGTCCTGATAGAAGAAGCCCAGCATCTCCATGGCTAATGAGTGGTCGAAGATAGGCCCGGCCTGGAGCAACCATTGGTTAAGGGCTCGCTTGGTGTAGCGGATGGCGTACTGGGGGCCTGTGGCCAATTGTCTGGCCACCTCCATGGCTTTTGCTTCCAGGGTTTCGTGGGGAACGCACATACTGACCAGGCCGATACGTTCAGCCTCTGGGCCACTGATGAACTCGCTGGTCATCAGATAATACTTGGCTTTGGCCATGCCACACAATAGGGGCCAAAGGATGGCCGCGTGATCCCCTGCAGCCACGCCCATGCGCACGTGACCATCCGCCAATCGGGCTTGATCCGAAGCGATGCTGATATCGGCCAGCAGAGCCACCACCAGCCCAGCGCCCACAGCTGCACCATTGATGGCGGAAATAATGGGTTTGCTGCAATGGAGGATGTTGTAGACCAGGTCCCGGGCTTCGTCCAGGATGCGGGCGATCTCTGTGAAATCCTGGTACGCGTTCTCCACCAATTGCAGGTCCCCGCCGGCAGAGAAGGCCCGGCCCGCGCCCGTGACCACCGCCACCCGTACCCAGGGGTCCCGATCAAGGGTCTTCCACACCTCCACCAGCTCGGTGTGGAGCCGGGCATTGGCTGCATTGAGCACCTCGGGCCGGTTTAGGGTCATCCACAAAATGTGCGGGGCACGACGCTCGAATATGATGTATTGGAAATCCGCGTAGTCCATGGGGAAACTCCAGAAGAACGCGCGGGGTCTGACCCCGCGCGTGGGATTTTGGGGCATGCTTCATTCCACGCGGGAGGAGTCCATGTCCTTCCGCACCAGATCAATGGCTTCGTACACCACCGCTTCGTCACCGATATGGTTGATGAGCAAGAAGAGAAGCTTGGCGTTCACCACCAGGCTTTCTTCTGCCGAAAGATCGGTGTGGAGGTATGCCAGGGCTTTGTAAAGGGGATCGGGGTTCTGAATTCGGGGTTCGAGATGGAGTTTGGCCATGGTGTTTCCTTGGAAAAAGGGAATGGATGCGCTGCAAAAGATTTTTCAGACGATCAGACGGCCGGCATGACGCTGGGCGGCTTCGACTTTGTTCCGATCCAAGGTGCGCCAGCGAGCACAAATGTATTGGTCCGGGCGGAGAAGGTAGTAAGTGCCAGGGGTGGCGTCGTAGCGTTTCCACGCGAGCCCTTGCACGTCCACCAACACAGGCATGCCTTCATATTCACGGAGCGGGGTGGGTTGAGCCACCACGAGAAGGGTGTGGATGGGAACGTCCTTCTGGGCCAGGGCTTTGAGATCTGCAAGCTGTTCCGCAGAAAGGTCCTCGGGCTTTTGCAAAAAGAGGAGCCCCTGGAATTGGCCACCCACTTGCTGGGTCAGGAAGCTGGACTGCCCCCCCACGGTCACCGGCGCGTCCGCAGGGGGCCATCCGGGCGCGAGCTGGCACGCGAAGGTGTCTTCATCGGGCGTGGAAAGGGGCGAGGAGGGATAGATGGTGGCTTTGGAAAGGCGGCCGCTATTGATGAAGGGGCGGGCAAACGCGTACTCCCGGGCCAGGTCCAGGATGGCTTTGCGCAAGGTTTTCTGGCCTGACGTTTTGGGGGAGATGAATTCGGTGCTGGTTTCGGTGTGGAAAAGATTTTCATCCGCGGCGTAGGTGCGTTCCTGGTTAAAGGTTTCCAAAAGCTCGGGGGAAGCCTGGCCCTGCATGACCAGCTTCAATTTCCAAATGAGGTTATCCACATCCTGAAAACCGCTGTTGGCGCCTCGGGCGCCAAAGGGTGAGACAATGTGGGCGGCATCCCCCACAAAGAAAACCCGTCCGTGCCAAAACCGATCCATGCGGCGGGAATGAAAGCGATAGAGGCTGATCCATTCCAGCTCGAAGGGCACATCGTCGCCTAACATGCGGCGGATGCGCTGTTCCACCCGTTCCGGGTCTTGGGCTTCGGCTTCGTCCGCATCTCGAGGCAATTGCATATCGATCCGCCACACGTTATCGGCCTGCTTGTGCAGGAGCGCCGAATACCCCGGATTGAAGGGAGGGTCGAACCAAAACCACCGTTCTGTGGGGAAATCCTCGTTTTGCATGACCACATCGGTGATGAGGAACTTGCTTTCGAATTGGCGCCCTTTGTAATCCAGGCCCATGAGCTTACGCACCGTGCTATGCGCGCCGTCCGCAGCAATGAGCCATTCTGCATCCATTTGATAGGTCCCTTGGGGGGTAGACACGGTGAGCCGGACAAAATCCTCATGGATTTCCAATGCTTCCAGGCGATTCAGCCAACGCAAATCAGCCAAAGGCTGATCGCGTAAGGGGCGGATGAGATATTCTTCCAGATAGTACTGCTGAAGATTGATGAAAGCAGGGTGGGCATGGCCTTCTTCGGGCAGGAGGTTGAATTGATAGACCTCTTCCTCCTGATGGAAAACCCGCCCGACATTCCAGGTGACTCCCTTGGCTTCCATGGGCTCGACCACACCCAGGCGGTCGAAAATTTCCAGGGCTCGTTTATCAAAACAGATGGCCCGAGACCCCAGGCTGACTTTGTTGTCCTCGTCGATGAGCACCACAGGGATGCCGTGATAGACGAGATCATTGGCTGCGGTAAGCCCTACAGGCCCTGCCCCTACAATCACGACCGGGTAATGTCCGATCTCCCCGGATTGTTCTTCGCGGCTGGGGCGGTAGGGGAATTCTTCGTATTGGTAAGTTCGCTGCATAACAGGCATGATGCTCTCCGGTCGAATGGTCAAAGTGGGATTTGGCCTTGAAAAATGTTCAGTGGAGCCATCCTTGTTCCTCACGGAATCCAGCTATAGGCGTAGTCCTTGTCTTCCATGGGCAGCGCGGCCTTGGCGACTTTCAGGGGCCGGAAGGTGTCCACCATGACGGCCAGTTCTGCGGTTTCTTTTTTGCCAATGGAGCCTTCGTACATGCCGGGATGGGGGCCATGCGGGATGCCATTGGGATGCATGGTCACGGACGCGACCTCGATGCCTCGACGAGACATGAAGTTGCCCTCGACATAGTAGAGCACTTCGTCCGAATCGACGTTGGAATGGTAGTATGGGGCGGGGATGGCCTGGGGGTGGAAGTCGAACAACCGGGGGACAAAGGAGCACACCACAAAGCCTGGCCCGTCGAAGGTTTGATGGACGGGCGGGGGCTGGTGGATGCGTCCCACGATGGGCTCAAAATCTTCGATGTTAAAGGCCCAAGGCCAAAGATGACCATCCCATCCCACCACATCCAGGGGATGATGGTGGTAGATGAAGCGGGTGACGACCCCCCGGGCTTTCACGCGAACCTCGAACTCGCCTTCTTCGTCATGGGTCACCAATTCATCTGGCGGGCGAATGTCCCGTTCGCAGAAGGGGGCATGTTCCAGGAACTGGCCGTAGTTGTTGAGATAGCGTTTGGGCGGGTCGATGTGGCCATAGGCTTCGATGACAAACATCCGCTGGGCCGAGCCTTCGTCGGGGATCACGCGCCACATGACCCCGGTGGGAATGACCAGATAGTCGCCCGGGCGGTAGCGCAGGAGGCCAAACTGGCTTTCTAAAACGCCCGTGCCTTCGTGGATGAAAAGGACGTCGTCGCCGGAGGCGTGCTTATACCAGTAATCCATGGCCCGGTCGGGTCGGGCCACGTACAGGATCACGTCACTATTGCCCATCAAAGGCACCCGGGCGCTGATGGCATCTCCGCCCGCGGGCGCTTGGGCCGTGAAAAAGTGTCGAGGCCGCACGCCCGCGCCCTCGTCGTATTCGATGCTCACAGGCCCAAGGACTTCAACTTTATGCACCTTGGTGGGAGGATGGATATGGTACAGGATGGATTGGATGCCCGCGAAGCCATGAATGCCCATGACTTCTTCTTGATAGATGCCGCCGTCGGGTTTGGGGAAAACCACATGGCGTTTATGGGGCACTTGACCCAATTTGTAGTAATACGTCATGGTGACCTCCGGAGTGTGTGGAAGGAGGGAGCGGACGCCACGAGCGGCCGCTCGTCGATACAAATAAAATGGGTGCGTCCTAAATGAGTTGGCGCCAGCCTCCTATCCGAGTGAACTCGGACTCTTTTAGGCGCTTCGCGCCGACGGTCGACCTCCGTCGACCGGATGACTGGACGGCGAAGGCCGTCCATTGGCCATAGGCCTTAAGTGTCCGACTTCAGTCGGTGAGTACAGCCTCAACCGAAATAGGACGCACCCAAATAAAATGAGAATGCCGATGACACAGCCGGTGCCGGCGCGCTTTACAAGGCTGTGGCGCCGGCCCAGATTTGCTGAATGCCGAGGATGATCAGCGCGAGGATGGAGATAATAAGAAGGGCCAGGTTGATCTTGGGGTTGAGTTTTCCCGCATGATGGAAAACAAGGATGAGCAGGAACATGCCGCCAATAAGGGCGCCGTAGAAGCCGAGAAGGAAAGCCAGGGCATATCCCGGCGCAATGGCCCATCCTGCCAGGGTTCGGGGGACAATGACCGAGCTCACAAAGAGGTAGGGGATGGGATTGAGGAAGTTGATGCCCACAGCCTGGCCCATGGTACGCACGGTCTGTTCGGGCGAGGCGGGGCGGTAAGAAACGCCCCCTGCTCGCACAAAGGGGATCAGTTTCCATGCCAGGTAGATGACAAAGAGACCGCCCCCGATCTGGAGCAGATTGTAGAACCAGGTCGGGGTCTGGTGCAGGATGAGCAGGACCAGCAGGGCGATGGGGAGATCGGTGATGAGGGGGGTGAAGGTCGCGGGCCAAACCTGCCTCCAGCCATCCCGCAAGGTGCGAGAGATGAGGAAGACTTTGAGGGAGCTGGGAACGATGACCGCGGGGAGAGCGAGGAAGAAGCCCTCGAGGAAGGTAAGAAGCATCTGCGTCCTCTATGTTCGGGACAATGCGGGGAGAATCTGGCCCGAGCATTCGCCAAAGCCCACCCGGTAGCCATCGCCCTGGCACCAGCCCGTGAGGATCACGGTGTCGCCATCCTGGAGGAAGATACGGGTTTCGCCGTTGGGCAGGGGAATGGGCCGTTCTCCCTTCCAGGCTAGTTCGAGCATGGAGCCGTACGCGTCGGGCGTGGGGCCGCTGATGGTGCCCGAGGCCAGCAAGTCGCCCGGTTGCAGGTTGCAGCCGGTGATGGTGTGGTGGGCAAGCTGCTGGGGCATGTTCCAGTAGAGATAGCGGAAATTGGAACGGGCAATGGTTGTGGGTTCGGACATAGAGGTGCTTTGCAGTTGCACCTCCAGGTGGATGTCAAAGGCCCAATCTTCGTCGATATGCAGGTAGGGCAGGGGAGCGGGGTCTTGTTTCGGGCCGGGGCAACGGAAGGGTTCCAGGGCAGCCAGGGGCACTACCCAGGGGGAGATGCTGGTGGCCAGGTTTTTGGCCAGGAAGGGGCCCAAAGGCTGGTATTCCCATTTCTGGATGTCTCGGGCGCTCCAGTCGTTGACCAGGACCAGGCCAAAGATGTGGCTTTGGGCTTCTTCGATGGGGATGGGATGGCCTAGATCGTTGCCTGGGCCGATGAAAAATCCCATTTCCAATTCAAAATCCATGAGCATGCTGGGCATAAAACGAGGGCGGTCCTCCCCTGGGAGAAGCACTTGTCCCCAGGGGCGGCGTACCGGGGTGCCGCTGATGACGACGGAGCTGGCCCGGCCATGGTAAGCAATGGGGAGATACAACCAGTTTGGAGGCAGGGTGTTTTCTTTGCCCCGAAACATGATCCCCACATTGGTGGCGTGCTCTTTGGAAGAGTAGAAGTCGGTGTAGTCGCCGATGCGCGCGGGCACATACATGGTGGCTTGGTTCATGGGCACCAAGGCCCGGGCCCGCAGGTCGGCGTTGTCGCGCAGGGTGGGGGTCTTTTCATCCAGGAGTTCTTGCAGGCGAGCACGGACTCGCGTCCAGGTCGCGGGGCCTGCGGCCATAAAGGCATTGAGCGCGGGTTCGTGAAAGAAGGAGGTGTCCAGCAGGCCCGCCTCCTCCAGCACGGCCAGGTCGAGGATCCGGTCGCCAATGGCGACCCCGCAGCGGGGGCCGCGGCCTGGGGCGCTGAAGACGCCATAGGGGAGGTTTTGGATAGGGAAATGAGACTCGGGCGGAACAGGAATGAAAGATGCTTGCGTCACAGAATAAGCCTCCGGATAAAAATGTGGGGAACGAGCCTGCCCAACGATAAAGTCGCGGGGCATCAGGAGTTTATCAGGTTCCCATCTTCAGAGAGGAACCATGTCACAGCCAGCCCAGGGCCCGCAGGTCTGCGCGGGGTTCGTCGAAGCTGCAGCTGCCGAAGGAGATGAGTCGTTGGGCCCGCACCCGGTGGATCGCATCAATGGGGGTGTACAGGCCCCGCCAGGCAAAGCCATCCTCATCCCATGTGAAAGCCGTTGGGGCTTCTTCAGCCAAAATAGAGGCCAGGGTGGTTTGGTCCAGGCCGTGGACATGGGCCAGCACGCCGCCGCCAAAGATGTTGATGAAGCCATGCATCATGGTTTGCATCCCCTCATTGAAATGCCGAAGAGGATGGTGTAAGCCGGCCGTGCATTTCAGGGGCACGCCTGCATCGCGGCAGGCCAGGAGGGTGCGGGCCACTTGTTCTATCGAGGGGAACATCTGGGGCTCGACACCGCCGCAGCGCAGCTTGAAGCCGGCATGGCCATCCCGGGCCAGGGCTTCCACGGCCAGAGGCATCCATGCATCCCAGGCTGGATGGTGTGGAATTTCCCAGAAAAGGGAAAGGTTTTCGCCCAGGACCTGACGGGTTTCGGCCACCAGTTGGGCCAGGGCCGCGACATCCCCTTGGGCCAAAAGCCGGGAAGGCCACCGAACTTCGAACAGGGTGATCGCCACTCGGCCCGGGTGCCGGGCCCGGAATTGGGCCATGGCCTCGGCGTCCTCCGCGATGCCGGCCAGAAAGCTCTCGCGATCATCCCCCCCGCGGCCCAGGGCAGAAAACACAAAGCGCGGGCCATCCTGCAATTGTTCGGGAGTCAGCCGGGCCATGAGTCGGGTGGGGAGGATGAACCGGGCCAGGATCCAGGCTTCGGGCTCGTTGCGATAACGGGCATAGTTGGCTATGGCCTCCTCCAGCGGCAAACGCGCGGGAGGGAAAAGTCCGGCATAATCCAGGATGTGAGAAAGAAGCGCGCGGAGGGAAGGGGGAGTCATGGGGGGTGTTCCGTAAATAGGATCAGGATTAGGATTGAGGATTGTCAGGCCGAGGTTAGGCGCGAGCAGGAGTAATCAGTGATCAGTAATCAGTAATCAGTGGAAATCTGCGCTGCATCTGCGCAATCTGCGTCCCTATTTTCGTCGTGATGCGGTGAGCTATTGCTCATGGCGACTGTTCTGAAAATAGCGTGATCATCGGTTGCGGAAAGATCGCTAAGTAACCGTCTAAAAATGTGTTTCCGTTTTTTGTACTCATCGACTGAAGTCGAACACTTAAGGCCTACGGCCAATGGACGGCCTCCGCCGTCCAAAACGGCGACAAAAGGGGTCGCCGAAGGGCGACCCTTGGCGCGAAGCGCCTCCATAGGCACGAGTTTACTCGGCAAGTGTTGCGGCAAAAGAGGGAAGTTATTTCTGGACGCTCGCTAAGCCCACGTTGAGCGGGTCTGCACGGGCGTGATGCGTGAAAGCGTGAAACGTGAGAACCTTACGCATCACGCATTACGTTTCACGATCCGCCGTGCTGCTATTCGCCCTGTAACGCGTGCCACATCTCCAGGTCACGCTCCGCGGTCCAGATGCGAGGATGCTGGATGCCTTGCAGCTCATCGTAGGCACGGCTGACGTTGAAGGGAATGCAATGTTCATAGATGGGCCAATCGCCGTATTTGGGCGTCATCACCGCATAGACGTGATCAAAAGCAGCCTTCAGGTCCGCGCCTCGGTCGATGGCTTCCTGGGTGAGGGTGAGGAGGTCATCGAGGAAGCCACGGGTGAGGCGGATGGCTTCCTGGACGTTGGCTTCGCCTACCACCGCGGCCCCCCGGCCCGGCACCAACACGCGCGGGTTCAAGGCCTGGACCCGGTCCAGGGTGCGCCGCCAATCTTGCAAGAAGGCATCGCCACAATAGAGCGCGCAGCGTTCCTCCACCAGATCGCCGGCAAAAAGAACCCGCTCCTCGGGCAGCCATACCACGCTGTCTCCCTGGCTGTGCCCGCGGCCCAGGTGCTCGAGCCGGATCTCTCGATCCCACCACAACGTCATCTCTCGTTCGAAGGTCACGTTGGGCCAGGTGAGGCCTGGGACTTCGTCGACCGCGTCGAAGAGGCGGGGGAAGCGACGGACTTCCGATTCGAAGTCCTGCTGACCTCGTTCGCGAATCAGGTCGAGGGTGCCGCGGCTGCTGATGACCGTGTGCGCGTCGGTGAACGCGGCCCGGCCCATCACTCGCACCGCGTGGTAATGGGTGAGGAAGATGTGGGTGATGGGTTTATCGGTGATGGTGCGGATGTCCGCGATCCATTCTCGGGCCATTTTGGGTGTAGCCCGGCAATCGATGACCATCACCGAATCCGGGCCCACGATGAAACCGGTGTTGGGATCGTAATCACTGATGTAACCGTAGACATGGGGGGCGAGTTCGGTGATCCGTGCCCGCTGGGTTTGCGTATCGGCTGTGGATGCAAAGGCTTTGGACATGATGGGGTTTAGGGATTGGGGAGGAAGGGGTTTGGGATGGTTTACAAAGCAGTCACCACGAACGGCAGTTCGCCGATACGGATGAAAACATCTCGCGGCCACGTTGGCGCGGGAAGCCGAGCCCGGGATGCGTAATGCGTGATGCGTAAGGCTCTCACGTTTTACGTTTCACGCATCACGTCCGTTGTCGCCTCGCTCAACGTAGGCCTGGCGATCCTTCTGCAACCGACGATCATGCTATTTTCATAGAACTACCGCCCCTGCCATCGAGGGGGGCGTTTTTCCAAAAAGGCGGTGAGGCCTTCACGCATATCTTCGGTGGCAAAGAGCAGGTAGAAGAGGCGGCGTTCGTCCAAAAGACCCTGGGAAAGGGGGGTTTCGAAGGCTTGATTGATGGCTTCTTTGATATGGCGCACCGAGAGAGGCGCCCGTTCCGCGATCGCCGCGGCCAGCTTCATGGCTTCTTCCAGATAAAGCTCCACCGGCACCACGCGGTTGACCAGGTGGTAATCCAGGGCCTCGTATGCCGTGAGGAATCGGCTATTCAGGGCCATCTCCATGGCCACGGCTTTGCCTACCGCCCGAACCAGGCGCTGGGTGCCCCCGGCCCCGGGCATGATGCCCAGGTTGATCTCGGGCTGACCGAAGCGGGCGGATTCCGACGCGATGATCATGTCGCACATCATGGCCAGCTCGTTGCCGCCCCCCAGGCACCAGCCCGATACCGCGGCGATGATGGGGATCTTGATGGCCTGGAAACGCTGCCACAGGCTCAGACGGTCGCTCAGGATTTGCTTCACCACGTCGCTTTCGGCCAGTTCCTGGATATCCGCGCCCGCGGCAAAGGCTTTTTCATTGCCGGTGAGGACGATGACCCGGATGGCCGGATCGGCCTCGAAGGCTTCCGCGGCTTCGACGACGCGACGGATGACGTCGCTGTTCAGCGCGTTGAGGCGTTCGGGCCGGTGGATGCGAATGAGCCCGACTTTGTCGTGGGTTTCGGTGAGAACAGAAGGCATAGGCGGGGTGGATGGCTAGGAGTAGCTAGGCTGCCAGGGCGTGGCCGCCCAGGTACGCGGCCTGGACACGAGGGTCTTCCAAAAGTTCGTGGGCGTTACCTTCCAAAACGATGCGGCCTGTTTCGAGAATGTAGGCTCGGTCGGCGAGTTTGAGCGCGGCCCTGGCGTTTTGTTCTACCAGCAACACGGTCTGGCCCCGATCTCGCAATGAGGCGATCAACTGGAAGAGGTCTCTGACAATGAGTGGGGCCAGGCCCAGGGAAGGTTCGTCCAGGAGCAGCAGCTTGGGGCGGGCCATGAGCCCACGCCCAATGGCCAACATTTGCTGTTCGCCGCCGCTCAGCGTGCCGGCCATTTGTTTTTTGCGCTCCCGCAAGCGGGGAAAAAGGTCGAAGATCTCTTCGATATCTCGTTGGACCGCCTTACGTCCATCCCGACGATAACGCTGGTACGCGCCCAAAAGCAGGTTGTCGTACACCGAAAGGGTCCCGAAAACCTGACGATGCTCGGGCACATGGCTGATGCCCGCGCGCACAATGGCCGCGGCCCGGGCTTTGGTGATATCTTGCCCCTGAAAAAGAATACGGCCGGAACGGGCTCGCAGCAGCCCGCTGATGGTATGGAGCAACGTGGTTTTGCCAGCACCGTTGGCACCTACCAGGGCTACGATCTCGCCCGGGTTGACATGGAGCGTGACCTCTTTCAGGGCCTGGATGTGGCCGTAATAGGTGTTGATGCGATCAATTTGAAGAAGCATAAAAACCATCCATGGATGAGGAGGATGTGAAAAACATCAATCGACACCCAGATACGCGGTGATCACTCGTTCATCCTGTTGGACTGCTTCGGGAGGTGCATCGGCAATGACCTCACCGTAATCCAAAACCAGGACCTCATCCGCCACATCCATGACCATCTCCATATCATGTTCCACCAGCACGATGGTCACACCTTCGTCACGGATCTGGCGGATCAAATCCACCAAGTCCTGGGTTTCGGTCGAGTTCAATCCGGCCGCGGGCTCGTCTAGCAAAAGCAGACGGGGTTGGCTGGCCAGCGCGCGGGCGATTTCCAGTTTGCGTTGCAAGCCGAAGGGGAGCTCGGTGGCATCATCATAGGCGCGATGGGCGATACCTACCTTGTTCAGCAAAGCCATGCCCTGGGCAATGACTTCTTGTTCTTCTCGCCGAGCCCGGGGCAAGCGCAATGCCGCGGCTAAAAAGCCCGTGTGGGTACGTGTATGCGCGCCGACCAGCACGTTTTCCAAAACGGTCATATGTTGGAAAAGTTTGATGTTTTGGAAGGTGCGCGTGATGCCCAGGGCCGCGATCTCGTTGGGGCGAAGCCCTACCAGGCTCTGGCCCATAAATCGGATATCCCCCGCGGTGAGTTCATAGATGCCTGTGATCAGATTGAAAAGGGTGGTTTTGCCCGCGCCGTTGGGGCCGATGATGGCTTTGATCTGGCGCGGCCAGACCTGGCCCGAAACCTGATGTAGGGCTGTGAGGCCGGCAAAGGTTTTGGTGACGTGGTCGAATTCTAAGATGGGAGTGGGCATAGGGATGCGTCGAGAGGGGCGAATTAAGAATCGGAAAGGGGTTTGTGTCGAAGGCGATGCAGTGTGTTGCGAACACCAAACACCACACCATCGGGCGCGAAGATCATGAGCAGGATGAGGATGAGGCCGAAAGCGATGACTTCGTATTCCCCACTGGCCCCTTCTACAACGAGGTGCATGCGGGCCCGCAAAAGTTCACGAATCAGAAAGAAGGCAGCCACCCCGAAGGGAGCTCCCCACACGCTGGCCATGCCTCCCATCGCAGCCATGATCACCAGATCCAAAGATGCGACAAACCCAAAAGTAGGAGGCGACACCGCGGCCTGAAAATGGGCATAAAGGCTTCCGGCCAGGGATCCCATGATGGCGCTAAGGACGAACACTCGGGTTTTGAATTCGGCCGTATTTACTCCGATCACCTCCGCCGCGAGATCGCTGCTATGAATGGCCCGCAAGGCCCGTCCTACTCGGGAATTCACGATATTCAAGGAGAGGATGATGGAAAGCAACGCCATGGCCCATACCAGAAAGTAGTAACGGGTCACGGGCCAGAGCTCATAAGTGCCGATACGCAGCCGGGGGATCCCCGGAATGCCGTCCGAGCCCCCTGTTAAACTGAGGACTTTGGCGCTGATACCGAAGTTTTCTCGAAAAAGGATGACCACCACGATGCCCAGCCCCAGGGTGGCCATCGCCAGATAGTGGCCTTTCAGGCGCAGAATGGGGCGGCCAACCAGATAGGCAAAAAAACCGGTGATGAGCATGCCCGCGGGGATCAAAAGCCAGGGCCACCACCAACTATTGGCGATGGTGTCGGGAATGCCCACGACACTGGCCCGGGCCGTGAAGATGGCCGAAAAATACGCGCCCATCCCATAGAACGCGGCTTGTCCCAAAGACGCCTGGCCTGTATACCCCATAAGCAAATTCAACCCCACCACCACAATGGTGAGAATGCCGATCCGGACCAGGGCATCGAAGGTGAAAATGCCGCCGGTGAGGCTGGAGAATCCTTCGGGATGGGTGATCTCAAACCAACCGGCAAAGAGAATGAAGCTGGTTAGAGCCAGAAGCCCCCAAAGGTTGCGATGGGATGCGATAAATTTCATAGTTTCAGACCTTTTCCGTTTCTTTGGCTTTGGAAAGGATGCCTTGAGGCCGATAAAGCAGGACCAGGATGAGGATGATGAAAGCGAAAATGTCTTTAAGACCCGACTTGGTCACGCCCGCGGCCACATTTTCCACCACGCCCAGGAGCAACCCGCCAATCACCGCGGCCGGCGCGCTGACCAGCCCCCCCATAATCGCGGCCACAAAGCCTTTGAGTCCAAGTTTCAACCCCATATCGTAAGTGGGGGAGGTGACAGGAGCCAGGACGATGCCCGCCACCGCGCCCACGGCCGCGGCCACCACAAAGGCCAGTAGCGACATTTTGCTGGGGCTGATTCCCATCAGTCGGGCTGCGGTGCGATTGATGGCACTGGCTTGAAACGCTTTCCCATAGATGGTGAAATTGAAAAACCAATACAAAACGGCCATCACCAACGCCGTGGTCGTCCAGATCCACAAACTTTGACCTTTGATGATCACGCCAAATGGTCGGTATACCTTGTCGCGAGTGGCCTCAGTGAAAAAGGTGGAGAATGCAGGCAATTTCAGGGCGCCTGTCCCCCAATAGAGGAGTGCCAATCCCTGAATCACGATATAAACCCCCACGGTGATGATGATCAATGTTAAAGGCGAGGCATCCCGCACGGGAGCGATGACCACCCGTTCGATAAACAACCCCACCGCGGTGGTGAACAAAATGGCAAACACGGCCGCCGCGAAAAGATTGACCGCAGGGGCGAAGGGTAGAAGTTGGTGCGCAAAAAGATCCGCGGTGATCATGGCTCCTAACATGACAAACGCACCCTGTGCAAAATTGATGACGTTGGTCACGTTGTAGATGGTCACCAGTCCTAAAGCGATCAGGGCATAAATGGCCCCAGCACGGAGGCCGTCCATGATCAACTGCGCGTATTGCCGAAGGCCAAAATGTTTTTTGCCTCCCAGCCAAAAGATAAGCAGGAGAAGCGCGAGGAGCAACAACACCGAGAGCCCTTGGCGAAGGCTCATGCTCGGCTTGCGCTTGCGGGTTGCCACGTTCGTGGTGATGGTGGATTCCATAGTGGGTTCCGAGATGAAAAGCAATGACGGGCCGGTAGGGCTCCTCCCGCCCGGTCTGGGGGGCGAAGGTTCACCCCAGGCGGGAGGAGCATAAGGTTTGTTAATGCAGATGAGGTCCAGGCATCGCCGGGATTACTGACCCCAGGCATCCTGGGGGAAGAAGGTGAACTGACCATCCTGCACCCGCACCAGCGTCAGGGCCGTGGTATAGTCCTTCACCCCCAAGTGGTCATCCGGTTCCAGGGTGAAGACGCCACCGGTCCCGGGCCAGTCTTTCACATAGGTTTCCAGGTTGTCCCGGATGGCTGCACGGCGTTCCTGCAGAGAAAGCCCATCGGGCAGGTGTTCCATGGCGATCCGGAGCCAGGAAAGGCCATCCCACGCGTGCCCGGCGAAGCTATCGGCCCGTTTGCCGGTGTAGGCGTTGTAGTCAGCCATGAATTGGTGGATAACCTCGTATTGGGGATCCGAAGAGGGCAGTTGGTCCGCCACCAACAGCTTGGGGCATGTAGCGATCGCGCCTTCCACCACGCCTGGATCCAAGGTGAGGAAGGCATCGTTGCAGATGCCACCGCTGTGGAGCACAGGAACGTCGGGCATGTAGTCTTGCAGGGCAGCCATCGCGTTCACGGCCCCGGGCATGAGGGACCCAATGATCACGGCTTCGCAACCGGAGCTCTGAACCGAGGTCATTTGCGGGAATTCGGTGTCGGAACGTTCGAACGCGTCGGAGTACACCACTTCGATGCCTGCTTCTTCCATCACTTTTTCGCCATTTCGCAACACGTCCTGGCCGTAGCCAGTGTTTTCATACAGGTAGCAGACTTTGGTCACCCCCAGGGCTTTGAGGTAATCCTTGTGCCATTGGGCCACCTGCGAGTTGACATGGGGGGTTTTGAAGATCCATTTCCGGGTTTGACCGGTTTCGGGGTCACGAATGATGACGCCCGCGGACCCCATAGAAACCAGGACCGTCTCATTTTCGGTGGCAATGGGCACCATGGCCAGGGAATTGCCGCTGGTGGAACCGCCCAGGACCGCGTCCACCTGTTCTTCGTTGATGAGGCGGTTGATGGCCGCGGCCGCGGTATCGGGGTTGGACTCGCTATCGAGGATGACAACTTCCACAGGATGGGTGACGCCATCAGGCCCGGTGATGCCCCCGGCCTCTTCGAGCTGTTTGGCCACCATTTCCGCGGTTTCTCGTTCCTGCACGCCCAGGCTCGAGGCTCCGCCCGTGGCCGCGACCACGACGCCGATCTTGTAGGGCTGCCCCTGGCCACCACCGGTCGCTTCGCTCGATGCGGGCATGGAACCGCCCCAGGCTTCCGGAGGATAATACACGAACTTACCTCCTTCCACCTGGACAAAGGTCAAGCCTTTGTAATCCAGGCCCAGGTGATCTTGGGGGGAGAGATTGTAGATGCCGCCGGTGCCGGGCCAGTTCTTGATTTTCGATTCGATATTGTCGCGCACGCCTGCGCGTCGGGCCTGCAGATCGGAGTTATCGGGGAGGTTCTCCAGGCCGATGATGGCCCATTGCAGCGCGTCCCAGGCATGGCCCGCGAAGGTGCTGACACTTTCGCTACCGGTAAAGGCTTTGTAATCCTGGGCGAATTTCTCCAGAACCGGCTTCTGGGGGTCGGTATCGGGCAATTGATCCAGCACCACCAGGCGTCCGCAGGGCAGGACGACGCCCTCCACGGTCTCGGGATCGAGATCGATGAACTTCTGGTTGCAAACCCCATGGCCGTGCACAATGATGGCATCGGGCACAAAGTCGCGCAGAGCTGCGGTGATGTTGGTGGCACCGGGCGGCAGAGCACCAATGACCACCGCTTCGCAGCCCGCGCCCTGCACCGCGCTCATCTGCGGGAATTCGGTATCGGAACGTTCAAACGCATCGGAATAAACGATCTCGATGCCCGCCTCGGAGAAGGCTTTCTCGCCATTCCTCAGGGTGTCTTGGCCATAGCCGGTGTTTTCATACAGGTAGCACACCTTGGTCACGCCCTGGGCCTTCAGGTATTCCGCCTGCCATTTGGCGCTATGGATGTTCTCCTGCGGGGTTTTGAAGATCCATTTGCGGGTCTCGCCTGTTTCGGGGTCCCGGATGATGGACCCGGCCGCGCCCATGGAGATGAGGACTGTTTTGTTTTCGGTGGCGATGGGCACCATGGCCAGGGAGTTGCCGCTGGTGGTGCCGCCCACGACCACATCGACCTGTTCTTCGTTGAGCAGACGGTTCAAAGCGGCCGCGGCGGTATCGGGGTTGGATTCGCTATCCAGGATGATCACTTGCACTGGATGCTGGACCCCGTCCGGCCCCGTGATGCCGCTTTTTTCCACCTGGGCTTTGATCATTTCCGCGGTGTTCTTTTCGGCCTCGCCCAGGCTGGCCGCGCCGCCTGTGGCCGCAACGACCACGCCGATCTTGTAAGGGGTCCCGGCCTGAGTTTCACCGCCCGCGGCGGGAGGCTGAGTGGCTGGGGCCGGTTGGCTGGTTTCTGGGGCCTGGGTGGGCTTGGGGGCTGCGGTGGGTTCGGCTTTGCCGCCACCACAGGCGGCCAGCACCAAGACCAGCACCATCACCGCCAACAATACGATAAACCAACGTCGCATGAGATGCTCCTCCTTTTTGGGGGGTGAGATAGAGTAAGGGTTAGGATTGGGGAATGAACCAATGTTTTTTGCGATAAACCGTGGCCTGGCATTGCATGATGAGCGCACCATCTGGCTGGCGATGGACGGTGATTTCATAAAGGCCAATGGGGCCGTTCAGATCACGTTCCCGACATTCGGCGATCAGCATATCCCCTGCTTGCGCGGGGCGCATGAAGCTAGAGCTCACTTGCAAGGCGACGGCGGTTTGCCCGCGGGCGTTGGACGCGGCGGCAAAGGCGATGTCGGCCAGGCTGAAAAGCAGCCCGCCATGCGCGACCTGGTGAAAGTTGAGCATGGCCTCGGTGACATGGAGGCGCACCCGGCTGTATCCGGGCTCGATGGCTTCGATGACAGCCCCGAGCCAGGACGCGTAAGCATCGGCACGGATATGTTGGGCGATGCGTTGGTCCCGGGATGTCATGATTCGTATGTGTAAAACCCTACGCCCGTTTTTCGGCCCAGGCGGCCGCTTGCCACCATTTTTTGCTGGATGGGGTGCGGGCGATATCTGGGGTCGTGGAAGTAGGCTTCGTAAACGCTGCGGGTGACCGCAAAGTTGACGTCCATCCCGATGAGATCGATGAGCTGAAAGGGCCCCATGCGGAAGCCCAGGGATGTCATGAGCCGGTCGATGGTGGGGACATCGGCCTGACCTTCGCCCAAGATGCGCAGGGCTTCGCCATAGAAGGGGCGGGCCACCCGGTTCACGATAAAAGCAGGAGTGTCTTTGCACAGAACCGGGGTTTTGCCCAGGCGACGGGCAAAGGCCGCGCCCGTAGCCTGGGTTTCATCGGAGGTGGCATCCCCGCGAATGACTTCCACCAGGCGCATGATATGGGCGGGGTTGAAAAAGTGTAGCCCCAGCACCTGGTCAGGGCGGTTTGTGGCCGCGGCCAACGCGGTGATGCTGAGGCTGGAGGTGTTGCTAGCCAGGATGGCGTGAGCGGGCGCGTGCGCGTCCAACTGCTGAAAGATGTCTCGCTTCAGGTCGAAGTTTTCGGGCACGGCTTCGATGACCAGGTCCGCGGTCGCGACCGCGGTTTCCAGCCGGGTGGTGAGATGAAAGGCGGCTTTGGCTTTTTCGGCCTGTTGGGGGTCTGTCTTGCCCAGTTGCACGCCTTTGTCGATGGAAGCATGGATGCGCGCCAGGGCTGCATCCAGAATGGCTTCTGCGATATCGTAGAGGAAGACCTGGCAGCCCGCGAGGGCGCCCACTTGCGCGATGCCACGGCCCATGGCACCGGCGCCGATGACCGCGAGGGATTGGATGGCGTTCGCGTCCATGGTCATGATCCTGTGAATTGAGGTGGGCGTTTTTCCAAAAAGGCCTGGACGCCCTCCCGGTAGTCGTGGCTGCGGCCCGCGATCTCCTGAAGATGGGCTTCGTAGGCCAGGGCATCGTCCAGGGTTTGGGTGAGGGCGCGGTGCATGGCGCGTTTGGTCAACCCAAACGCAAGGCTGGGCCCCGAGGCCAGGCGCTGGGCCCACGCGTTCACTTCGTCCTGGAACGCATCCGGAGACACGACCGCGTTGACCATGCCCCAGGCCAGGGCCTGGTCCGCGCGCACCTTTTCCGCGGTGATGGCCATCTGGTAGGCCCGGGCATAGCCGATAAGCCGCGGCAGGAACCAGTTGACACCGCTATCGGGGATGAGCCCCACCCGGCTGAATGCCAGGATGAAGCTGGCTTTTTCGGACGCGATGCGGAGATCCGCGGCCAGGGCCACGCCCACGCCCGCGCCCGCGGCCACACCATTCACCGCGGCGATGACCGGTTTTTCCAGGCGCACCATGGCCTGGATCAGCCGATGATAGCCGTGACGCAAATGATCGCCGATGGAGAAATCCCCCTCCCGTGCTTGCACATCGGCCAGGTCCTGGCCCGAGCTGAAGCCTCGGCCCGCGCCGGTAATGACCACACAACGGATGTCGCGGTTGCGAGCGGCTTGTTTGAACGCGTGGGTGGTTTCACGGATCATGGTGTCGTTGAACGCGTTGAGGGTATCGGGCCGGTTGAGGGTGATGGTGGCCACCCCGTCGGTGAGGTCGAAGAGAATGGTTTCGTAGCTCATGGTCTCCCTCAATCCTCGGCGCCGAGCAGGATGCTATGAAGATTGGCTCCAAAGCGGCGGGAATCTTTGCCCACCGCGGCCATTTCCGGGGAATTCATGCCGGTTTTCATGTCTTCCTTGGTGGCAAACCGCATCTCAAACATCAGGTACAGGTCCTGGCCCGCGAGGGTTTTGTTGAATTTGGTGACGGCATATCCGGCCGAACCAGGGACTTTTTCCACCAGTTTCAGGTGTTCGGCATAAGCGGCATCAAAGGCTTCGGGGTCTTCGGGCCGGGTGTAAAGGACGATCATTTTGTACATGGGGCATCTCCAGGGGAAACGAAGTGGGGAGGATTCCGTAGTTATCAGTAATCAGTTATCAGTAGTCAGTGTTCAGTGTTCAGGGGCATCGAGGCTAGGAACAGCAAGATAGGATCAGGGTTAGGATTAGGATTGAGGATTGAGGATTGTCGGGCCGAGGTTAGGCGCGAGTAGGAGTAATCAGTGATCAGTCATCAGTAATCAGTTGTGGGGCTAGCCGGAATTATCCGGCGCCGTTTCATAGCCCGGCGACTTCATGAGGCTTCGGATCAGGATTAGGATTAAAGATCGCCAGGCCGAGGTTGGGCGAGTCCGCAACGGGCGTGATGCGTGAAACGGGAAACGTGAGAACCTTACGCATCACGCATTACGCATTACGGCATTGGCTTCCCGCGCCAACCGGGCCGCGAGGCGTTTTCCTCGGCATTGCCGCGCTGCCGGGCGTGGCGACTGTTCCGTAAATAGGATCAGGATTAGGATTGAGGATTGTTAGGCCGAGGTTAGGCGCGAGCACGAGTAATCAGTAATCAGTCATCAGTAATCAGTTGCGGGGCTAGCCGGAATTATCCGGCGCCGTTCTATAGCCCGGCGACTTCATCGCCGGGCGGGCGTGGCAGACGCCACTTCGCTCGGCTAAACCACGCCAAATGTCTGAGACGCACACCGTGAGCACCTGCCACTTGCCACTTGCAATACCTGCAAACTGCATCCTATTTTCATCGTTATGTGGTGAGCTATCGCTCATGGTGACTGTTCCGTAAGTGGGAATTCGTCACTAGGGCATTGTGCGTATGCCCGCGGAGGCCATTCGCATGAGCAGGGGGTGGGGCCGATAGCGGTCTTCATGCCATTCCGCGTACAGGCCGTTCATGATGCCGTAGATGGTATCGATGCCCAGGTATTCCCCCCATTCCAGGGGGCCGTGGGGGTAATTAGTGCCCAGTTTCATGGCGGTATCGATGTCTCTGGCCGAAGCGACTCCCTCGGCCAGGGCGCTCATGGCTTCGTTGACCAAGCAGGCCAGGACCCGGGCCCGCACCAGGCCCGGGCCTTCGCCCACTTCCACGGGCTCCAGGCCAAGGCTTTGCCAAAAACGAAGGCCCCGCTCAAAGGTGGCGTCGGAGGTCTGTAGACCGCGGGCGACTTCTACCACCTCCCCTTTTTGCAGGGGGGGCATCAGCGAAAATCCCATCAGCCGTTCGGGATCACTCATATCATACGCGGCCATGGTGACGCTGGCAGGCAAGGCCGAGGTGAGCATCAGGGTTGTGGGCGCGATCAGGCTTTCTAGATTCCACAGGGCCATGGATTTGTCCCCGTGGTGGTAGAAGTCGATGACGATTTCTTTGTCGAAGAGAGGAAGATCGCCTGGCAGCACATTCACAAACGCGTCTGCTTCGAAAAGGTCGACCTGATGGCCGGCTTTTCGACACAGGGATGCGAGGGCATCGCCGAAGGGTGGGTTTCCGAAAATCGCGATGGAGGTCATTTGGATCAGGATCAGGATCAGGATTAGGATTAAGGATCGCCAGGCCCACGTTGGACGGGGCGACAGCGGACATGATGCGTGAAAACGTGAAACGTGAGAACCTTACGCGTCAAGCATCACGTTTCACGGCTCGCCAACCGGGCCGCGAGGCGTTTTCCTCGGTATCGGCGCGTTGCCGGGCGTGGCGTCTGGTTACAAAGGCTTGAATTGTTCAAACGCGTCCTGGCAATCGAGACAGTAGTAGATCGCGCGGCACAGGGTGGAACCGAAGGTGTTTTTTACGGTCACGCGGGAGGAGCCACAACGGGGGCATGTCACCTGAGGTTGCAGGATGATGGTCTGATCGCCCTGATGAACGGGGGGTGGGGCCAGGCCAAAGGCTCGGAGTTTTTCCCGGCCTTCGGGGCTGATGTCGTCGCTGGTCCAGGGAGGATTCAGGACCATCTCCACGTCTACCGAGGCCGCGCCCAGGTCCTGGAGTTTTTGTTCCACCAGGGCACGCATCACGTGCAAGGCCGGGCATCCGGAAAAGGTGGGGGTCATCACCACCCGCACGTGAGCACCATCGGTTTCCACCGCGCGCACCACCCCCAGGTCGACCAGGGAAACCACGGGGATCTCCGGGTCCATGACCTGGCGCAGGGCCTGCCATATGGCGTCTTCGGTAAGTTGCTCGGAAGTAGACATCGCAAATGATCCAGAGAAACAGTCAGAGAGGGTTACCACACGGCCTTGGGGATGCTGCGGGCGACAAGTTGCATATCGGCCAGCAAGTCCACCAGGTGTTCTGTGTGATGGTGACGGTGGGCGTAGATGGGTTCCGCGTCCGGAGGGGTGAGGTCCGCGTTTTTGAGATGAGGGAGCACCACATCCTGCCACGCGGTTTGGAGCTGGTCCGGATCGGGGAAGAAGCCCGCTTCTACCAGATGGGCATCCAGAGGCATAGGGCGGAAGAGTTGCAACGCGTAGGGCCAGAGGTGATCCAGGGCCCGTTGCATCCGGGCATGACTTTCTTCCGTGCCCAGGCCCAAGCGTTCCACCCAAATGCTGCTATGGCGAAAGTGGTAGATCTCCTCCCGTCGTATTTTTTCCGCGGCTTCGGCCAAAGGCGCGTACTGACTGGTCATCAGTCGCGTCAGCAAAGCCATTTCGTAGGCATCGAAGAGGTACTGGCGCAACATGGTGAAAGCCCAATCGCCATTCGGAAGCTCCACCATTTGCACGTTGCGAAATTGTCGGGCATCCCGGAAGAAGGCCATGCTGTCCGCGTCGTTGCCGGTGTAAGGTTCAGCCAGCTCGTACCAGATGAGGGCATGGCCGAGTTCGTCCTGAGCGATGTTGGCGATGGCGATGTCTTCCTCCAGGATGGGCGCGTGGCCGGTCCATTCAGAATCTCGATGCCCGAGAATGACTTCGTCATCCGCCATCGCGACCAGTCGATCCATGAGGGCTTGCTGCAATTGTTCGTTCATGATAGGCGAATATCCTCCGGTCGGCGTTGAGAACGGCGGGCGAAGACGCTGCCTGTGTAGTAGCTTTGGTCTCGATAGGTTTTGTCTTCGGCGGGTTCGAACATGCTGGGGACATCCTCTTCGTTGCTGCGGGTGATGGCGCTTTCGGGCACAACCCACCACATGTAAGCGATTTTTTCGACAAATTGGCCGCTATCGATGGCTTTGCGCAGGGCTTCGCGCGAGGAACGGGCCTGGATGTTTCCCACATGGGTCACCGCAACCATGGACCGGCGCTGGGTTTGTTTGTTGAAGATGTGGTAGGTTTCTTCCGGGGCTTCTTCAGGCAGGTCCTCCTTCCACCAATTGGGGGTGGTTTCGAGCTCGTAAGCGGTCATTTTGAATACCGCGCTTTCTGGCGCCACCCACAAGCTGTAGCAGGAAGGTCGGCGCACATACACATCTCTGGCATTGAGCAAAGCCACGTCGGCATCCGGGGCATGAACCGTGCCCACGGCTTCATGAGGTCGATCGGGCCGATCTTGCTTGAAGACCTCCCAGCGAGGCCATTGGGTATCTCGGGTCACAACAGTCCCTCCTGTGTGAATGGCTTACGGGGTTCAATTCATGCTGGCCTGGCGCTGGCGTTGGGCATAGGCTTCCAAGGCCTCGCGTACCCATGCGCCTTCTTCGTGGGCGCGGCGACGAGCTTCGAGCCGGTCTCGGTTCATGGGCCCGTTGCCGCGGATAACCCGCCAAAATTCATCCCAATCAATGGGGCCAATCACCCAATTGCCGGTTTCCTCATCGTAATGCAGATCGGGATCAGGGATCTTCAGCCCCAGGGCCAGGAATTCGGGCACGATTTCGTTGATGAATTCCTGACGCAGTTGGTCGTTGGTCTTGATCTTGACTTTCCAACGCATGAGGGTTTTGGTATGGATGGATTGGGAATCGGGCGGGCCGAACATCATCAGCGCGGGCCACCACCACCGATCCAGGGCGTCCTGGGCCATCTGGCGTTGTTCGGGCGTGCCTTTGGCATAGATGGTGATCATCTCTTTGCCCTGCTTGTAGTGGAAGGTTTCTTCCGCACAGATGCGCACCATGGCCCGGGAGTAAGGGCCGTAGGAAGAATGGGCCAGCATGGTTTGGTTTTTGATGGCGGCACCGTCTACCAGCCATCCGATCATGCCGATGTCGGCCCAGGTTAGGGTGGGGTAATTGAAGATGTTGGAGTATTTGGCTTTGCCTGCGAGCAGGGCCGCAATGAGTTCTTCCCGATCGACGCCCAAAGACTCGGCCGCGTGGTAAAGATATTGGCCATGCCCCCCTTCGTCCTGGACCTTCGCGATGAGGATCATCTTGCGGCGGAGGGTGGGGGCGTGAGGGATCCAGGCGCCTTCAGGGAGCATGCCCACGACCTCGCTGTGGGCGTGCTGGGAGATCATGCGGATGAGTTGGCGACGGTATTCGTCGGGCATCCAGTCGCCGGGTTCGATTTTCTCGCCTCGCTGGATGCGGGCTTCGAACTCGGCCAGTTTCTCTTCGTAGGTTTTTTCTTCAGACATAATCCTTATCTCTCCTTGGGAGTATGGACATCGGGAACGAGGATCCCTTGGTAAATTGGTCTCATTTCACGTATCCGATACCCATTCAAGCACTGCGGCCACGCCCTGTCCTACGCCCACGCACATGGTTACAAGCCCATACGGGGAGGTGGCGATGCCTTGCGCGTGGCGTCGTTTCATTTCGTGAAGCAGGGTGGTGGTGAGACGGGCGCCTGTGCATCCCAGGGGATGGCCCAGGGCGATGGCGCCGCCATTCACATTGGTGCGGTCATGAGGAAAGCCTAATTCATCCATCACGGCCAGGGCTTGCACCGCGAAAGCTTCGTTGAGTTCGATGATGTCCATGTCGGCCACGGTGAGCCCCGCCCGGGCCAGGGCCTTGCGGGTGGCGGGAATGGGGCCTAATCCCATTGTACGGGGATTGACGCCCGCTGCAGCGACGCTGATTACTTTTGCCATGGGTTTCATGCCCAATGCTCGTGCTTTTTCTTCGGACATGAGCAGCAGGGCGGCTGCGCCATCATTGATGCCCGAAGAATTGCCCGCGGTCACAGTGCCTCCTTTTCGAAACGCGGGTTTGAGCCGGGATAAAAGGGCCATGTTCGTGGTGAGTTCCCAACGCCCGTTCACTTTTTTCATGCGGGGATGTTCGTCGGTATCCACGAGGATGGGATCGCCTTTGCGCTGGGGAACAGGGACGGGAATGATCTCGTCTTTGAACTTCCCCGCGTTGATGGCCGCTACAGCCCGACGTTGGCTTTCCAACGCGAAGGTGTCCTGGCGTTGTCGGGAGATCCCGGTCATTTCATAGATGTTTTCTGCGGTTTCTCCCATGCTTTCCAGGGGGAACATGGCGGCCATTTTGGGGTTTGGGAATCGCCAACCAATGGTGGTGTCGTACATTTCGGCCTTGCGGTCGTAGGCTCGCTCAGCTTTGGCCACGACAAAGGGGGCCCGGGACATGCTTTCGACGCCCCCCGCGAGGTACACGTCCCCTTCGTCCAAACGAATGGCCCGATAAGCATGGATGATGGCATCCAGTCCCGAAGCGCAGAGCCGGTTCACCGTGATGCCCGCGACTTCTTGGGGCAAGTCGGCCAAAAGCAAGGCCATGCGAGCCACATCCCGGTTATCTTCGCCCGCCTGGTTGGTGCATCCCAATACCACTTCTTCTATCAGGGTGGGGTCAATGCCTGTGCGGTCGACTAGTGCGCGGATAACCAAAGCAGCCATGTCGTCGGGACGTACTTTGGCAAGCACGCCTCCGAAACGGCCGACCGGAGTGCGTACGGCGTCGATGATGACAGCGTTTTTCATGAGGGAATCAGGGTTATTGGAGTGTACGGTTATCGATAACACGACGGAGTTTGCCGCCCTGACTGCGAGGGGCCTCGCCAGGTCCCAGAAGCTTAACCCGGGTGTTCAACCCCAAGGTCTCCCAAAGGCGGGCTTTGACTTGTTCCTCCAGTTCCTGGATTTCCACGACAGCCTCCATAGCATGGCCGGCAAAGAGTTCATCTCCGATTTCGCGGAAGAAGTCTTCGGTCACTTCCACCTGCACTTCCATAACATCCAGATGGTTTTCGCGAGAAAGCACGATGCAGTAGTGGGGTGCGATGTGCTCGATGTTGAGCAATGCGGATTCCACCTGGGAGGGGAAGACGTTGACACCCCGGACGATGAGCATGTCGTCCGCGCGGCCCAGGACGCGACTCATGCGGGCATGGGTGCGGCCACATTTGCATTTTTCGTACGTGATGGAGCACAGGTCCCCGGTGCGGTAGCGGATCAGAGGCAGGGCTTCTTTGGTCAGGGTGGTGAAGACCAGCTCGCCCACCTGACCTTCGGGCAGGGGGTCACCGGTTTTGGGATCAATGATCTCGGGCAGGAAGTGATCCTCCATGATGTGCATGCCATCTTTGGCCTCTACGCATTCGTTGGAAACGCCGGGCCCGATGATCTCGCTAAGGCCGTAGATGTTCACCGCGTCGACGTGGAGTTTGGCTTCCAGTTCCCGGCGCATTTCTTCGGTCCAGGGTTCCGCACCCAGGATAAAGACCCGAACCCGCAGGTCTTTGGGGTTCACGCCTTCCTCCAGCAGACGGTCGGCCAGGGTGAGGGCATAGGAAGGGGTGCAGGCCATGACGTCGGGCTGGAAGTCCTGAAGGATCATCATCTGTCGCGCGGTGTTGCCTCCCGAAACAGGAATGACCGAGACGCCCATGTATTCTGCGCCGTAGTGCATGCCCAAGCCTCCGGTGAAAAGCCCATATCCGTAAGCATTTTGGAACATATCACCGGGTTTGGCGCCACTGAGGGCCAGGGAACGGGCACAGACTTCGGCCCAGACCTGCAGATCGTTGCGGGTGTATCCCACCACTGTGGGTTTGCCTGTGGTGCCGGAGGATGCATGGATGCGGATGAGTTCCTCGCGGGGCACGGCAAAGAGCCCGAAGGGGTAGTTATCCCGCAGATCGGTCTTTTTGGTAAAGGGAAGTTTGGTCAAATCTTGAATGCCGCGAATGTCGTCGGGCTTGATGCCTGCTTCATCGAATTTTTCTTTATAGAAAGGCACCCGGTCATAGACGTAGGCCACGACTTTGCGCAGGCGTTCGCTTTGCAGGGCCTCGAGTTCCTCCCGAGGCATGGTTTCGATCTTTTCGTTCCAGAACATAGGCGGCTCCTGATGGAGAAGGGAGATAGAGGATTTAGGCGTGTCACTATACACGTACCCTCTCATAGCAAGGCAAAAACCACTAAGGCCACTAAGGACACTAAGGCACAAAGGGAAAAATAAAAAGTTACTTAGGCGTTTGGGTCAGCGCTGTTGTTCGGCCAAAAAGTCGAGAACAAGCTTGTTGAACAGGCTTGGTCGGCGAGCATGAACCCGATGACCGGTGCCTGGAATGATGGCGAGTTGGGCGCTGGGGAGGATGCGATAGAGTTTGATGGTTTGATCCAGGGGGATAATCTCATCTCGATCGCCATTGATAAGAAGGGTGGGCATGGTGACCGGGGCGAGTTCTGCGGGCTTAAAATCGGGCCGGACGGGGTCTTCTTGTTTCCACCAATGGAGCAGGCGGATGGGATTCGGATGCAAACGATGGAGTTGGTCCCACCAGGCAGGCATGCTTTCTCGAATGCGGTGGGGATTCCAAAAGTCCAGGTCTCCGGTACGTACTCGATCCGCCTCGAAGTTGTTGCTGACCAGGATCAAAGCCCGGACGCGATGCGGATGACGCACGGCCATGAACAGGGCCGTGGACGCGCCCCCGCTGTGACCACACACAAAGGCGGTTTCGTAGCCCAGATGGCTCAGCAAATTGGCCATGTCGTCGGCCATCTCTCGCAAATCCAGCCTGTCGGCCGGGTTGTTGCTGCGGCCATGCCCGCGCAAGTCGGGCCCGATGACGCGGTAGGATTGACTGAAGGCCGGGATCTGATGCCGCCAACCGCTGCGAAAGGTGGCCGTGGCGCCATGAAGCAACAACAAAGGCGCCGCGTCCTCAGGGCCAATGAGTTCGTAATGAAGGTCTACCGAGCGTAATCTGGCAATGGGCATGATTGGGAGTCATCAGTGAGGTGGCAAGATTCTGTCATTATAGAGGGGGCACGTCAATAGGCCGTTGACGCGCGTCAACCGCACGATTGACGCGGGGCATCCCAGAAATCTGGCGTCGTCCCCCCCGTCGGGCCAACGCTGACCAGACCTTGAAGGGTCTCCCAGACCTTCAAGTTTTTTTGCCACCCGCCCTGAACACGGATTACTGATAACTGATTACTCTCCTTACAGTGTCTCCTACCCCACGATGGATTATGAGGACTATCTATCCCCCATGTATCCCTGTACGACTTCCAAAGCCCAAAGATTGCCCGTACGCTGGGCCCCTTGCTTGAGTGCGATAAGTTGGGCGGCCAGGGTAGCTTCATCCCCTTGATCTCGGGCGATTTCAGCCAAAAAGACATGCGCCATGAACCGGAAAAGCCAGTAGTCGTGGGTTTGAGCCCAATGGATGGCTTCGTATAACATCCGATAGGCCTGTTCTCGGTCCTTTTTCAAGAAGTATTCGGCCCGGGCCAGGACGGTCTTTGCCACAAAGACGTACACAGGCAGAGCCTGTTCTTCGCACAGCCTCATGCCCACCCGGGCCCAACGAGAAGCTTCCTGCCATTGGTCCAGGGCATTGAAGGCCACCGCCATCTGAACTAAAATCACCCCTCGCAAGGAAGGACTGCCGAGCTGGCGCGTGGCCTGGTCCAATGTGCGAGCCAAGCTCTGCACCTCCTGGGCCTTCCCCAAACGGCCATACGCGGTGATCAGGTAGCCTTGGGCGGTGATGCGGTTCAGACGTTGCTCCGGGCCTTCGCCCGTCAGGGCCAGGGCTTTTTCCAGGGCCTGAGCGGCATCGGCATAACGGCCTTGAGCAATATGCACCCGTCCCAATAAGCGCCAGGCCGCGGCCTCCCATTCCGTTAACGCGGTGTCAGGCTCCTTTTGGATTTTGCTCAGACAACGGGTCACCTCGATCCGGGCCCGACTGGCGTCGCCTCGCAACCAATGAATTTGAGCGATTCGCAGCAGCGCTTGCACCGCGGCCTTTCTGTCCCGACATTGCTCTGCCATCTTCGCGGCCCGCTCAAGCAAGGTCAGTGCCTGATCTGTTTCTCGGCGAAAAGCATACGCCAATCCTAGCTGAATGGTTAACGTTACCTGATCCTGGACTTCCGCGGCTTCAGGGGCCTGTTGAATGATGGAAAGAAGTGTATCACCCACCAATTGGGCTTCCCGATAGGATCGTAAGTTGAGGGCTCGCTGTCCTTGCCAAAGGAGCCCCGGGATGGCTTGTTCCGGGGTGTCGCTGAGGGTGTAATGCTGGGTGACGCGTTCGATGTTGGGGGATTTTTCTTGCGCCAGGGCCTGGGCGATGCGTCGGTGAATCCGACGCCGACGGGATCGGCTGAGGCTTTGATAAGCGACATCCCGGATTTGTTGTTGATTGAAGTCATAGCCCCCCGAGGTTTCTACGACCAAGCCCCGACGCAGCCAGTCATCCAGATAGCTCAATAAGGTGTCGTCATCCAGGCCCGAAATCCGGACCAGGAGAGAGATGGTAAATTCCCGGCCAATGGCCGCGGCCATGCACAAAACCCGACGACTTTCTAATGGCAATCGTGCTAAACGTAACTGGATAAGGCTTTTGACAGCATCGGGCAAGCGGAGTTGTTCCAGGCTTTCGGCCGTATAAGGACGAGGCAAATCGCTTTCTAAAAGCGCGCGCAGAATTTCGGTGACGAAGAAGGGATTGCCCTGGGTAAGCTGGTGGAGCTTCAACGCGAAGGGCTCGATGGCCGCGATATCTTTGCGTAGTTCTGGGGGGATCAGTCGGGTTACTTCGTTGGGCCATAGCAAAGACAAGGGCAAGGATTGCACATGCCGGTCCCGCTGCAAAGCCCGGAGCCGACGATGAGCCTCCTCATCCGCTTCGGTAGTGGAGAAAGTCACCACGATCAAAAAGGGCAACCCGCGCATCCGACGACTGATAAAGGGTAGAAATCCCCACGTGGAGCGATCAGCCCAATGAAGGTCGTCGATCAGAAGCACCAAGGGGCGCTGGCGGGCCAGGACCAACATAATTTGGGCCAGACCTTCCATGATGTAGTGGGCGGTATCGCTGTCTGTGGCCGCGGGGTAGGGGGGAAGGTTGGGGACATGGTAATGCAGGTCCGGCAGGAGTTGCGCCAAGGGTGCCAGCCACGCATAGGAGGTGGCAGGAGGGAGTTGGTCCCAAGGGGTCAGGGATAACGCGGGTTGGATGGCGTCGAGCAGAGGTAGGTAGGGAATGCTTTGTTCAAATTCATGACCACGCCCTTCGAGCACCAAGGCTCTGTTTTGGATTTCCTGCCGCCATTCGTGCATAAGCCGTGTTTTCCCCACGCCGCTGGCCCCCAAAATAATGAATGTATCTATTGGGCTTTGGCGCCGTTCCTGCAATGCCAGGCGCAGACGCAGGAGCTCCGAACGCCGCCCCACAAAGGGTGGCACAAAGTCCACGGCCGGGCTGGAGGAAGGCTGCTCGGGCGATGTCGCAAACGCAGGCTGTAACGACGCGGGTTGTTGGATGCGTTGGCCCAAAGCAAGCATGGTGGAATCGGGTGTGAGGCCCAGTTCCCGCTGCAACCATGTTTCGTAACGTTGATACCAGGCCCGGGCTTCCTCCTCGCGCCCGGCTTCGTACAGCCACTGAATCAGTTGTGCCCAATAAGGTTCGTGGTAAGGTTCGAAGGACACGCCGTGTTGAGCTGTTTCGATGGCGGCCTCGACCTGTTTTTGTTCCCAGAAGGCTCGGGCAAGGGATTCTAAAGCCAGGATGGCTTGACGACGAAATTGGGCCCGGGGCCCCAAAAGCCACGGATCATCCAACGACGCCAGCAGATCACCCCGATAGAGACGCCACGCGGCCTGCAGGTGGGGGATTCGGGCCGCAGCAGAAGAAGCTTGCTCAGCTTTTTGGATATGTTGTTGAAAAGCCCAAATATCGACCCAATATCGAGATGAATCAGGAGGGAGAAAGGTGACCTGGTCCTCTTCGGTGACCAGCACGCTCTCATCGGGCCAGAGGCGGGAGAACACCTGCCGGCCGCGATAGAGGTATTCTCGCAGATTACGCCGGGCGGAGCTCGCGGCCTGATGAGGCCACAGGATCTGGGCCAGCTCTGAACGGGAAAGGGGCTGACCCGCGCGCCAGATGAGATAGCCTAACATGCTGGCCAGTTTGGCCGATCGGATGACCAAAGGCTCACCATCGGGACCTTGGAGTTTTAAGCGCTCGAATAGGTAAAGGCGTGCCGGTGCAGGAAATGGGGACACGAGAAGATTCTACAGGGAGGATGGTCTTTTCGATGGTTTATTTTAGCCTGAAATTCCTCCGTTCACAAGGGCGAGAGATAAGCAGCATGTTTATCATGAGCGATGGCTCACCGCCTCACGACGAAAATAGGACGCCGGTTTGCAGGTATTGCAAGTGGCAAGTGGAGAGAACGCAGATTGACGCAGATAATCTTTCACCACAAAGGACACGAAGAGCACAAAGACACCAAGAACAGTCGCCATGAGCAAGAGCTCACCACATAACGATGAAAATAGAACGTCGGTTTGCAGGTTTGCAAGTGGCACGTGGCAGGTGGTCACGGTGTGCGTCTCAGACATTTGGCGTGGTTTAGCCGAGCGAAGTGGCGTCCACCACGCCCGCCCGGCGATGAAGTCGCCGGGCTATAAAACGGCGCCGGATGAATCCGGCTAGCCCCGC
>JALWZT010000290.1 GCA_027002405.1 Anaerolineae bacterium
TACGTAGCCCCTCCGTTCCGGGCGATCACCCCTCCCCCGCTTGCGGGGGAGGGGTGATCGCCCGGAACGGAGGGGCTACGTAAGACTCATCCCCCCTGCAGAAGCGGCTGGGAGGGCGTCAACCGCCGCCCGCCCGGCGATGAAGTCGCCGGGCTATAAAACGGCGCCGGATGAATCCGGCTAGCCCCGGAGGGGCGCTGTTTTTTTAGCCGGGGGAATTATCCCCCGGTGTTAGGTGATGACGCGAGCCTGGGGCATACGGCATGCCGTCGGGGGGGCGCTAGCCGCCGCCCGCCCGGCGATGAAGTCGCCGGGCTATAAAACGGCGCCGGATGAATCCGGCTAGCCCCGCAACTGATTACTGATGACTGATGACTGATCACTGATTACTCGTACTCGCGCCTAACCTCGGCCTAACAATCCTCAATCCTAATCCTGATCCTATTTACGGAACAGCAGCCAGGTCAGGCCCACGAAGAGCCCGTAAAGAGCAAGCCCCACAAGCGCGAGGGTGCCTATGTGATATTGAACGGCCCGACCGGTCATGACCAATGCCTCGCCCGAAAGCGCGGACCAGGTTTGTTCCAGAGGCGCGCCCGGGCGGGGGTAGAGGGTCAACGAAAAGCGCGCCCGGCTATTTTCCGCCAGATCGCGCCACACCTGGGCTTCGCGGCGCCATATATCGGCCAACAGGCTGTCCAGGGGGGCGGTGCCCTCCTGGGCATTGGCAGCCCGCTCCAGGTTCAAGGCCTGGAGCCCTGCATCGGCCGCGACCGTGACCAGGCTGATCTGCTCCTCATACGTTTCCACAGTGCGCCAACGTTCCTGTTGTTTTTCCCAGGTCAGGCTTTGGGGTTGAAGCACGGCTCGGAGCATGGCCCATTCTGGCCGTGGTGGGATGGCCTGGGCCAGAGCCTGTTGCCGTTGCAGCAGGTCCTGGGCATCGGTAAAGGAAAGGGTGATGTGGAGGATCGCGGGATCGGTTTCTATCAGTTCGATGCTCGCGACATCCACCGCGCCCAGCCTTTGGGCCAGGGCATTGACCAGCGTCAGGTCCTCCCCGCGCACGCCCGCGTTCATGGCGATGGTGCGTTGATGGGGTTCCGTATGTACCTGGAGATAGATGGAATTGACCTGAGCAAAATCGGCCTGGGGCGGCCGGACCGCGTCGGGGCCGAACAGTTGGGTGAGCACCTCACGAGCGGGCGCGGGGCCTTGCGATGCCAGGACGTGTCGGGCCCAGTCCACGGCCAGGGTGCGCCGCGCGGCTTCCAGTTCCTGATCCGCGTTCAAACCCGGGTAGGACTGGGCCAGCGATGCCAATCGTTGCAGATAGGCCTGTGCCGCGTCGAAATCGCCTCGCAGCCGTGCCCGGTCCGCCAGTTCCAGGATATCATGAACCACCCTCTGTTGGATGTCGGGGTCTTGGGCGCCGTGTTCCAGGGCCTTGATCAATTCGTTGATGGCGAGAGAGGTGTACGCCGCGGCTTCTTCGGGGGTTAAGCTCGCGCGCAGGTGGTAAAGCTGGGCCAGGGCCAGATAGGCATGGGGGTCTTCTGGATCAAGCTGCTGGGCGCGGGCGTAGGAGGCCACAGCCAGAGGGTAGTAACGTTCGAAAATGGCGTTATCCTGGCCGGCGGTGGCGAGCTGGGCATAAATGCCCCCCAAACGCTGATAAGCCTGGGCAGAGCGGTTCTGCGCAGCTTTCCGTCGTGCCTTTTGGATCTGCTGCCACAGGGAAGGGCGAATAAAAAGAAAGTCGATGGGCTGGGCCGGGTCTTCCAGATCGTAAGACCAGGTGACATTTTCTGCGCTGAGCTGGTAATCTTCAGGGGTGAGCCGGATCCAGGATTGAGGGTTGGGGGGTTCCAGAAAGGAGATGGTGAACCGGGCGCTTTCCAGCCGGCCGGGCCACATCTTTGCCGTGAGCTCAAGGGGATAGCGGAAATGGGCCAACGGCCCCTGGCCCACCTGGGCGCTGTAGGTAAGGACCAGATTCGCCCGTTGGTTGGGGTTGAGGGTGATATCGGCCACCCACCATTGTTGGTTCCCTGGCTGCAAGGGGACGTCCTTGCCATTGAGTTGCAGAGAAAGGGCCTTGGGAGCAGGCTTGGCCGCGGGATAACCGGGGATCGCCACGGTCAGCGTATGGGATTGCCCTCGATCCTGATTGTGCAAGCGATAGTTGGCCTGGACTTCGGCAAAAGTGGTCTCCCCATTGTCATGAAAGCTCACATCCACGGTCATGGAAAGCAGCTTGATTTTCTCTGGCTGCAAGGGCATCAGGGTATATCCCCCTGGGTAATCCCCCTGGGCCCCGGCCCCCTGGTGTGCTACCAGCATCAAGCCGATGCTTACCAACAAAACCCAAACCGCGCGCCAACCTTGCATCCAGGCTTGCCTTCTGCTATCCTGATAGCGTCGCCATTTTTTTCTGAAGGAATCGTAACTCATGACATCGAAGCTGCGCTTGATTCTTACCTGGGATATCCGACCGGGCCGCGAACAGGAATACTCCGTGTTCGTCAACGATCGGTTGGCTCCAGGCCTGGTGGAAATCGGCCTGCCACCCCATGATGTGTATTATACCGCGTATGGCGATGTGCCGCAGATCATGGTGGTGTTGGATGTCGCCAGTCCGGAAGTGCTGCAACGGGCGCTTTCTTCCTCTTTGTGGCGGCAGCTCAAAAAAGAGTTGTTTCAGTATATCGAAAATTATCAAGAAAGGATAATCCAGGCCAATGGCGATGGCGGATACTTCTGATCCCCGGGTGCATATGAAACAGGCCGCGGCCCGGGCCGCGTTGGACCTGGTTCAGGATGACATGGTATTGGGGTTGGGCACGGGCTCCACGTCGGCTTTTTTCGTGGCCTATCTGGCCCAGGCTCTGAAGCAAGGCCAATTGCGCGGCATTGTGGGGGTGCCCACCTCCGAAAAGGTGGCGCAACAGGCGCGCAGCCTGGGCATCCCGCTCACCACCCTGGATGAGGTTTCCTATCTGGACCTGGCCGTGGATGGCGCGGACGAAGTGGACCCCCAACTGAATCTGATCAAAGGCCTGGGCAAAGCCTTGCTACGGGAGAAGTTGGTGGAGGTTCATGCCAGGCAATTTTGGGTGATTGTGGATGAGAGCAAACTGGCTCCACGCCTGGGCAGTCATGTGCCCCTACCGGTCGAGATCCTGCCCTTTGCTGCCCGGGCCACGGTACGGTGGTTGAACACATTGGCCCACTGCCGGGCCGCCCTGTGGTTGCGAGAGGATGGCCAACCCTGGGTCACGGATAACGGTCATTTTTTGGCCCTGTGTCGGTTCCCCGCAGGCATCGAGGACCCCCAGGCGTTGAATCAAACCCTACTGGCCTGGCCCGGGGTGATGGAGCACGGGTTGTTTTTGAACATGGCTCATGGGGTGATCATCGCCACGGCAGAGGGGGAGGTGAAGAGGGTGGTTCGGGAGTAGGAGTAGGATTAGGATTAGGATTGAGGATTGTTAGGCCGAGGTTGGGCGCGAGCGGGAGTAATCAGTAGACATTATCGGAAATAAAAATCAACCAGGCTGAAAGGCTCGACCGGGGAGCGATGAGCAACCCTCAAATTGTGTAGACCGCAAGCCAACAGCATCACCAAGTCGTCGAAAT
>JALWZT010000291.1 GCA_027002405.1 Anaerolineae bacterium
GGAAAACTCGCGGCCGGGGGTCTCACCACGCCGAGGGGTTTGGTGCAAAGGGAAGAGAGGGGGCGCAGGCGTTTCTGCGGAGGAGGGTGGGGACGAGGGGATCAGGTGAGGGGCCCGTTGGCGGATGTAGGCGAGCCAATGTTCCGGGGGTTGCTGGGAGGACGTGACTCGCTCCAGCCAATGCGCGGGCGGGGCAGATTCCGGAGACCGCCGGGCTTCCTGACGTTGGCGCAGAGCTTGTTGCCAGGTTTCGACGCGGGTCGTTAGCGCAGCGAGGGCCTGCTGCACCCCATGCAGGAGGCTTGCCAATCCCTGGAGCAGTCGGAGAAGCAGTACGGTCATGGGGTCAGGCTCGTTCCAGGCTGTCGTACACCAGGGTCAGGCTTTCGATAGCGATTTCCTGGCTCAGCGCGTCCAGGGGCGCGCCGCGCCAGGCCACGGGCCAGGCGTCCACCAGGTTCCAACGCATGACCTCGTTGACGCCCTGGCTATCGAGCATGATGATGGAGACGTTTTTCCGTTCGACCTGGCCCTGCGCGGCTTTCACCATCCAGTCCCACAGTTCTTTGGATTGGGTCAAGCCATAGCGCAAGGTCACTTCTGCGTATTCCACCTGGCCCGGGATGTGCCGGATGACCTGGCGATTGCCCGCCTCCCGATATTTGATGGGGGTGATGCGCATGCCCAGGCCGGTGCATTGGGTGAAATGGCCTTCGGTGACTCCCGCGATATCCAGCTTGAAGTTGTATGCGCGATAGGGGTCGGTTGTATTTGCCATGGTTTAGCCTCCCACGGTTTCCACTTCCGCGCCGCCGTGGAACTGGCTGATGCGGAAGACGACGAATTCAGCCGGCTTGACCGGCGCGATGCCGATAAGGGTGACGACACGACCGGCGTCAATGACTTCGGGCGGGTTGGTTTCTTCGTCGCATTTGACGAAGAAGGCTTCCTGAGGGGAGCGGCCCATGAGCGCGCCATCTCGCCACAAGAGGGTGAGGAAGGCGCTGATGTCGCGGCGGATGGATTTCCACAGGATGGGATCGTTGGGCTCGAAGACGATCCAGCGGGTGTTTTCGATGATGGATTCTTTGATGACGTTGACCAGGCGGCGGACGTTGAGGTAACGCCATTCGCTGCTGCTGGGAGCCAGGGTGCGCGCGCCCCACACGCGGATGCCATCCCGAAACAGGCGAATGCAGTTCACCCCCGCGGGGTTCAGAAGCTCTTGTTCCGCCCGGCTCAGGTAGTAGGTCAGGCCCAGGGCGCCGCGCACGATTTCGTTGGCAGGGGCTTTGTGCACCCCGCGGGTCGCGTCGGTGCGGGCCCAAATGCCCGCGATGTGTCCTGAAGGTGGGGCAGTGACCACTTGGGAGGGCGCGAGGGGATCGCGAATCCGCAGCCAGGGAAAGTAGAAGGCGCCGTAGCCTCCATCGGAAGTGCGAGGACGGAGACCAGGTTCGACTCCCTCGCCTTCCTCCGAGGCAGCCAGCGCGGGGCGGGTAAGCGCGGTGAGGTCGGGCGTTTGTTCGGGCGGGTCCAGGATGGCCACCCGATCGCCCAGGTTTTCGCAATGGCTGAGCAGGGCTTCGTAGGAGGCGGCGTCGGTGTAGCCAGGTGCGGCGACAATGGCGATTTCATCGACGCGCGCGAGCAGGTCCAAACCCTTGGGATGCTGGCCGTCCCCTATGATGGGCTGGTCTTTCCCTACGTTGACTACATAGCAGCGTTGGCCGCCATTTTGGAAGAAGCCGAACACGGCCCGGGCCAGCGGGGTGCTGCTGGCATGGGGCGCGCTCAAAGCCCGCACGAACTCGGTCCAATTGTTGATGGCAATGACCTCATCGAGATGCGCTTCGGCGTCGGGCGCGACCCCAACGAACCCCGCCACACTGGATCCCACCGCTTCGATGGGCCTGGCCCCTCCTGGGACTTCTTCTACATAGACATCTGGGGCGAGATAGGTGGGCATGATCGCCTCCTTGAGGAGTGAACAGGTAGGATCAGGATTAGGATTAGGATTAGGAATTGGACACTGATGTTTTTTTGATCTTGACACGAATGGACACGAATTTCAACGAAAAAAGAATAAGTAAAATTCGCCAAATTCGCTTAATTCGTGTCGAAAAATGGCGTGAAAAACGACCCAAATGATTTTCGCCACCAGACTCCGGTTAGGAAGGAAAGGTCATGCGGATGACCAGGGGCCTGGCCTGGGAGTCGATGGGGATGTCCTGGATCAAACCTTTGGCCCGGACGCGCAGGAAGGGGATATCGAGTTCTCGGGGAACCCGGGGGAATAGGAAACGGCCTGTGCTGTCGGTGACAGTTTGCTGTTCGGAACCGGGGATTTCGATGACCGCGTCGGGAATGGGGGTGTCGTCCGGCCCCAGAAGCGTTCCAGAAAGAGGGCCGGTTTCGGTGAAGTGGACATCCAGGGGCAGGCGGACGCGCGTCACGGTCGGTCGCGGGCGTTCCTGACGCGCGGGCATGGTCAGGAGCAACGCGGGCTGCGGCGGCTCGCCCAGCGCCAGCCAAAAGGTCGCGGGCAGGGGCTCCAGATCGAGCTCCATCTCTGGCAAAGGATGGGCCAGCGCGGCCCACACCAGCTTATCCAAAAGCTGATGGGCCTCGCCAGGCGTGGGCGCCCAGACCGTCACAAGATAACGCAACGCGATCTGTAACGGCGGGGGCGCCGGGCCGCGAAGAGGAGGTTTTTTGACGATGGCGACAAGGTAGAGCGAAACCCCTCGTTCATGCCCCTGCTCCCCTGCATGTTCGGAGCCAGGCGGCTCCAGGCTGATGGCCACATCGCCCACGATCTCCCGGATCCAGGCGATCAGGCGATCATCGATCTGTTCGATCACGGGATGTGCTCCCTGGTCGAAAGGCATTTGGGTTGACATCGACGCGTGGGAACGCGCGTCATCTGCTTCTATTCTTCATTATAATGGATGAGCGTGGGGTTTTCAAGTGGCCTTTCGAGGGGGCAGCCATTTCAAATATGAGGTACCAAGGCCTCGTTGGCGGCCGGCATGCGACCCCCGAGGCTGGTAAACTGACCAATCTCGTTTCGCAGACAAGGCCGACTTTGAACCATGCCCCCAATCCTAATCCTAATCCTATTTACGGAACAGTCGTCATGAGCAATAGCTCACCAATACGGATGAAAAGCTCACGCAGAGACGCAAAGATCGCCAAGCAGGTTTGCAAGTGGCAAGTCGCAAGTGGCAAGTGATCCTCACACCTGCCACCTGCTACCTGCCACCTGATTCCCTTTGCGCCCTTGGCGCCTTGGCATAACGACGAAAATAGGACGCAGATTTGCGCAGATGCAACGCAGATTTCCACTGATTACTGATAACTGATCACTGATTACTCGATTTACGGAACAGGGGTTCGACCTTTACCTGGCCCAACACAATGCCCTTGTCGCTGAAGTTCACAGGCAGTCGCTTGAAGGTGGCCGGGTCATAAAGGCCGATCTCCACAAAGTAGACCCCAGGAGGAGCCTGGTCCGGCAGGGTCAACTGGTAGTGGTCTTCGACGCGTTGCCCTGGTTGCCAGGTGGATGTAGGCGCCTGACCGCGCTGGGGCATCTGGTCTTGTTGGGCCCAGACCGCATCGGGCGGTAGCACCAGGTGCACAAAGGCGACATAATCTTTTTTGGGCACGGTCAGGGCTTCCCACCACAGGGTGAGCCCCAAGGTTTCCCCGGGCCGCATGACCCGCCGATCGAAATCGAATCCCACCAACGCGATCTGATCATCGAAGTTGATAAACAAGGCGTTGGGCAATCCGCTGGTTCCAGGCTTGGACCGCAGGGTGATGTATCCCAGGGTCCAATGGTCATCCTGGCCCACGGGGAGCCGTTGGCCCGTGGCGTAGTCGTACAAGCCCATGTCGAGGCGCAGCCGGGCCGGCGCGGGCGCGGTCTCGGGGATATCGATGGCCTCGCGGTCGGGGATGATGGCTTGCAACGGCCAGTCGCTGGTTGCCAGTGCGCCCGAGGCCGGATAGCTGTCGCGTTGGGCCTGGACGATCCCATTGTCATCGACCAGGTGCAGGAAGACACTGTAATCCCGGTCCATGGGGCGCAGGGCCTGCCAGTACAGGGTCAGGATGGCCCGTTGACCGGGTTGGACTTCGGGGGTTTCGATTTGGTAGCCCAGGAGCCGGGCCCGGTCGCCAAAATCCACGGCCAGGGGATTGGGAAGTTCGGTGCCCACGGGCAGAAGGGTGGGCGCGGCATACGCGGGCGCGATCCATCGCCAGGGAGCCCACGCGGCCAGGAACAAAAGCCCTGCACCGAGCAAAGCGGCCCACAAGGTGGTCCGTTTTCGAGGTAGCCAGGCGCTTAACCCCAGACCGAGCAGGATGGCCATGGCACTGATGGCCGGGAAGAGGAGCCGGCCTTGGGGATACCGCATGCGGGCCCAGTTGAGCAGGGCCAGGAAGATCACCAGGATCCACACCATCAGCAGGGCGAGCTGGGCCAGCGTGACCCAGGTGGGGGATGTTTCTGTCCGCGCTTTTTCTTTTTTCTGCAACCACCGCCAGGGCCAGGCAACCACCAGCCCCATCAATCCGATGAGGCTGAGGGTGGTGTAGATGGCGTACAACCAGTCGTCGGCCAGGACATTGAACCAGCCAAAGACGGCCCAGGTCGAACGCCAGACACCCTGGGCCCGGGCCAGGAGTTCATCCACGGTGGGCGGTTCGCTGCGGCGGGGGAGCACGTCGAACATGGCCCGCAGCCCCAACGGGTCCCCATAAAGTTGCCAGTTACGCCAGTACCACCAACCTGCCACAGCCCCGGCCACAGCCACCATGATGATGCCCCCTCCCAGCAACGTGCGCCAGGAGCGCCGTTGCCACGCCACCATGAGCAAGGTCAGCCCTGCCAGCCCGGCCAGGGCCAGCCCGCTCAATTTAGCCAACGCGGCCACGCCCACCAGCAACCCCAGCAGCGCCCATGAAGCCGGAGACACATCCCCAGAGGGATCGTCGCGCTTCAGCAGTGACACACATACCCAGAGGCCGACCGCACTGGCTGCGACGACCAGGTTGTCGTTATTCACGGCCGCGCTGAGAAAAAGAAACTGGGGATTGAACGCGACCAGGCTCGCGGCCAATATGGCCAGGATTGGACGGCCGGGGAAGATGGCCAGGGCCGTGCCATAGGTGGCTATCACCGTGATGGCACCCAGGACCAGGGAAAAGAAGCGGATGAGATGCGCGGCCAGGGCTACCCCGTGCCAGGGCCAGGCATCGGCCCGGCCATGAACCATGACATTTTTGTTGCCAAAAGCTTCGGGATGTCCCATGGCCGCGTGGGGATTATAGCGGATGACCTGGGCCGCGTTTTCGGTGGGGATGGGCCGGGTGAGGGCGGCAGCTATCAGGTAATACAGGGGAGGTTGGCTCCCTTCTTGATGCCAGGGCGCATGACCCACCTGCTCGGGCCGAGGCAACCCATGTCCTTCCACCAACCATCGCACATATTCGTAGTGCCAGACCTCATCGGGGGCTTCGAACAGGGGGTTGAGCACACTATAAAGCACCCCCAGGATCAGAAACGCGGCCAGAATAAGCCCCAATGGTTTATACGGGCCGCGTCCCCTCAGGCGCGGCCTTTGGTCATTATGAATCGGCATGGGAAGTTGTTCCCCCTTCCTGTTGAGATGTGGTTTCATGGGAATCCGGCGTGCGGCGCAGGAATATGTTCCTCGCGGCCTGCTTTTCCCCCAGTTCGAGCCGTTTGATCCGTAGCAAGATATCCTCACTCAATCGGCGGTTGATGGCAATGAGGTCCGCCATCAAGCCACTGAGGATCACCTGGAAGCCTGCGATGAAAAGCACGGCCGCGATGATCACCGATTGCACATGCCCTTTGCCTTCCCCCTGAAAAACGAAGTAAAGATAGCGAAAGGAGAGGATGAAACCACCCAAAAGCAAGATGAGCCCTGCGACAATAAAGACCCGCAACGGCTCGTACATGGCATAAATACGGACAATGGTCTCGGCTGAACGGCGCAGATACGCGGGCAGACTACGGATCAAGCGACTTTCGCGTAGTTTGGGATTGGTGCGCACCGGCACATGGGTCAGGGCCAACCGTTGTTTCCCTGCCTGAATAATAGTTTCCAGGGTGTAGGTATAGTCAGAGACCACATTCAAGCGCAGGGCGGCTTCGCGACTATAAGCCCGGAAGCCGCTGGTGGTATCCGGGATCTCGGTATTGGAAGCCTGACGCACCACCCAACTGCCCCACTTTTGGAGGCGTTTCTTGATGGGCGAAAAATGGACAATGGTTTCCACCTGGCGGTCCCCAATGACGATATCCGCTTGACCGGCCAGGATGGGCGCAATGAGCTTGGGGATATCCGCACCCGCGTACTGATTATCGCCATCGGTATTGACGATAATATCCGCGCCCAAACGCAGGGCCGCATCCAATCCCGCCGCGAAGGCTGCAGCCAACCCGCGATTGCTGCGAAAACGCACGATATGCTCCACCCCAAGCTCCCGGGCCACTGCGGCCGTGTTGTCACTGCTGCCGTCATCGATGACCAGCAGCTCCACCGTATCGATCCCTTCGATCTGGCGGGGGATATCTCGCACGGTGGCTGGGAGGGTTTCTGCTTCATTAAGGCAGGGGATTTGAACAATCAGCTTCATAGGGGACTATCCTGTGAGCTCTTTCGTGTTCGTCCGCGTCCCGTTTACGGAACAGGCCAACGGCTGGCAAGCCCGCGCCGATACGGATGAAAAGCTCACGCCAAGACGCAAAGGCCGCCAAGCAGGTTTGCAAGTGGCAAGTCGTAAGTGGCAGGTAGCAAGTAGCAGGTGGCAAGTGGCAAGTGGAGGGGAACGCAGATTTGCGCCGATGCGCCGCAACGCAGATTGACGCGGATATCCGTCATGCTGAGCGACTGGAGGGAGCGAAGCATCTAGCGAGCGAAGCGAGCGTCAGGTAGGTTTGCAGGTTTGCAAGTGGCAGGTGAGCATGAGACCTCGGAGGGTCTGCGCAGACCTCCGAGGTCTGGGGCCACCACGCCCGCCCGGCGATGAAGTCGCCGGGCTACAGAACGACGCCGGATGAATCCGGCTAGCCCCGCAACTGATTACTGATAACTGATCACTGATTACTTCTGCTCGCGCCTAACCTCGGCCTGACAATCCTCAATCCTCAATCCTAATCCTGATCCTATTTACGGAACAGAGCCCGGCGATGCACCCAGATGAAGGGGAGTACAGCCACGATGGATGCTCCGGCCGCCCACAAGAAGGGCGCGACACCCCCCATGTGCTGATACAACCAGCCTCCACTCAGCGCGCCCAGCGCCGAACCCAGCCCAAAGGTCACCCCGCTGAACACAGCCAGCGCGGTGGTCCCTAGCCCTTTGGGCGCGGTCTGGTTGGAATAAGCCACCCCCGCGGTCCACATAACCGCAAAGGTGGGGCCATGGAGCAAACTGATGGGCAAAACCTGCCAGGGCGCGCTCATGCCCGCGTACGCCAAAGCCCGCACCCCGGTCAGCAGCATGGAGATCGCGAGCAGTTGCACCGGCGTCCACCGCCGCAACAGCTTATGTCCCAGCAAAAACACGGGGACTTCGCTAAAGGTGGCCACGGTCAGGGACCAGCTCATGAGGGTGCGACTGGCCCCCATATCGGAAAGATGCAGAAAAAGATAATTGAGGAAGATGGCCAGGCTCAGACCTTCAACCAGCGCGACCAGCAGAAAGAGGATCCAACGGGTATTGGTGGCCAGTTGTCGTAATCCCTGCCAGAAATGGGTGGCAATGGAAACTTGTGGGATGGGAAAGCGGAGGGCGATGAAGAAGAGCGTCCCGTAGAGGACGAAGAAACCGTAAAAAGCCCAATGCAGGCCCCCATGTTGGATCAAGGCCCCGGCAAAAAGCGCGGCCACGCCCCAGCCGATGGAGCCCCACACCCGTTCCAACCCATAGCGGTCTCGCCGGTCTCCCAGCAGGGTCATGACAGAATTGTCGATGATGGGGATGACCGGCGAGCTGAGAAAGGCATAGAGGGCCACGGCTACTGTCAGGAGGAGAAAGCCCGGCGCGCGGAAAATGCCCCATACGCTGACCCACACGCCCGCAATGGCGATGAGCAGGATGGCTTTATGCTTGCGCGAGGCATCGGCCACCGCGCCCCAGATCGACCCACCGACCAGGGTGACGATGGGCGCCAGGCCCGTGAGCACGCCAATTTGACTACCCGTAAGCCCCAGTTCCTTTTGATAATAGAGGGAAAGGAACGGGAGAAGAAAAGCCAGCGCGGCGAAGTTTGCGAAGTAAAAAAGCCGGGCAATGAGCATGATGGTGTTATTGTACCGCAATTCCATTTTCGAGTACAATAGAGCCCATGATACTGATTATTGGCGGAGGGATCATCGGCGTGAGTGCTTGCTTGCATAGTCGCATCCAGCCTCGCAGAGTCGAGGCCATCCGCAAGGCAGCCCGGGCTTATTTGCAACTACCCGATCCCTTGCCCCAAGGCCATGTGTGGCAGGGCTTACGGCCGGTGCCTCCCGATGGCCTTCCTTACATTGGCCGACCTCGCAGGTTCCAAAACCTGATCGTCGCGACGGGCCATGCCATGTTGGGGCTTTCCATGGGGCCCGTGACCGGGCATCTGGTCGCCCAATTGGTGCAAGGCAAAGCGCCGGACCTGCCCTTGGCAGGATTTGACCCCGACCGATGGGCATAAGTGACAGGTGCCACGCGCAGCAGCGCGCCGATACCGATGAGAATGAGGACGCAGATTGACGCAGATGCTTCGCAGCGCAGATTTCCACTGATTACTGATGACTGCTCACTGATTACTCTATTTTCGGAACAGTCACCATGAGCAATAGCTCACCGCATAACGACGGAAATAGGACGCAGTCTGCAGGTTTGCAGGTGGCACGTGGCAAGTGGTCACGGTATGCGTCTCAGACATTTGGCGTGGTTTAACCGAGCGGAGTGTCGTCTACCACGCCCGCCCGGCGATGAAGTCGCCGGGCTATAAAACGGCGCCGGATGAATCCGGCTAGGCTAGCCCCGCCGGCGCGCGATTGCTAGCCTCGGCGCTACTGAACACTGAACACTGAACACTGATTACTGATTACTGATGACTGCTCACTGATTACTCCTGCTCGCGCCTAACCTCGGCCTGACAATCCTCAATCCTAATCCTAATCCTAATCCTGATCCTATTTACGGAACACTTATGCCGATCTTTCAATACACCCTTCTCGCAACGGATGGCCACGCCCGCCGCGGGGTCTTTTCCACCCCCCATGGCGATATCCAAATGCCCGCGTTCGCACCGGTAGGCACCCAGGCCACGGTCAAAACCCTGACCCCGGATGAGGTGCGGATGGTTGGCGCGGACCTGATCCTGGCCAACACCTATCATCTCTACCTCCGCCCTGGCGCGGAACGGATCGCGCGCTTCGGGGGGCTTCATCGTTTCATGGGGTGGGATGGCCCCATCCTCACCGATAGCGGGGGCTTCCAGGTGTTTTCCCTCAGCGATCTGCGTCAGGTGGATGCGGACGGGGTGACCTTCAAGTCTCATCTCGACGGCAGTTATCACCGCTTCACCCCGGAAAAGGTCATGGCTATCCAGGCCCAATTGGGCGCGGATATCATCATGGCCTTTGATGAATGTCCTGATCCCCTGGATCGGGCGTATAATGAGGAAGCCCTGGCCCGCACCCATGCCTGGGCCTTGCGCTGCGCCGAAAGTCAGCAACGCCCCGAAGACCAGGCCCTGTTTGGCATTGTCCAGGGTGGGATTTTCCCAGACCTGCGGCTGGAGAGCGTCGCATTTCTGACCAACCTCGACTTGCCCGGCTATGCCATTGGCGGGCTGGCCGTGGGCGAAACCAAGGCCCAGATGTACGCGACCCTGGATATCGTGACCCCTGCTCTGCCCGCGGATCGGCCCCGCTACCTCATGGGCGTGGGCGCGCCGGATGACATCCTGGAGGCTGTGGCCCGGGGCGTGGACCTCTTCGACTGTGTGTTGCCCACCCGCATCGCCCGCAATGGCGCTATTTTCACCCGGCATGGCCGCAAAAATTTGCGCAATGCACGTTTCGCAGATGAGCAAGGCCCCCTGGAGGAAGGATGCACCTGTTACACCTGCCAACGTTTCAGCGCGGGGTATGTCCATCATCTTATCAAAGCCAAGGAGATTTTGGGATTGCGCTTGACTACTCTACATAATCTTCATTTTTTGGAAACCCTGATGCGAGAAATCCGCGAACACATCGAAGCCGGGGATTTCCTGGCCTTCAAAGAAGCCTTTCTCTCGGACTATCTTCAACAATCCTCATGAACGAACATCCATTTGCTCCCGACCATTTTTTTGATTTAGATGACTTGGTGTTTGCCGATCTTTTTGCAGATATCACCTTTGTGTGGGAGGCTCTGCCGCGGCTGCATGATTTTTTGCTGGCCTGGATAGGGGGCCGCGGCATCCAGGTCCAGGGGCGCGTGGCCGCGGGCGCGTTCCTGGCCTCTGGCGAGGATATTGTGATTGCTCCGGGCGCGGTGGTGGAGCCGGGCGCGTACATCACCGGGCCCGCGTGGATCGGCCCGGGCGCGCAGGTGCGGCATGGTGCCTACATCCGCGGGGATGCCATCATCGGCCCGGGCAGTGTGGTGGGCCACGCCACGGAAGTGAAACACAGCATCTTGCTGCCCGGAGCCCATGCCCCCCATTTCAACTATGTGGGCGATAGCATCTTGGGCCGGGGGGTGAACCTGGGCGCGGGGACCAAGCTTTCGAACCTCACGGTCGTGAGTGTGAAAGACCCGGTCACAGGCCGACGCCCGACTTTGAAATTGTCCTACCAGGGGGAAACCTACGATACCGGTCTGGCCAAATTGGGGGCTATCCTGGGGGATGGGGTGCAGACCGGATGCAACAGCGTGTTGAATCCGGGCGTGTTGGTGGGCCCCCGCACGCTCATCTACGCCAATGCGTCCCTGCCCAAAGGCTACTACGGCCCCGACCAGATTCTCAAACTCCGCCAAACCTTTGAATCCGCCCGACGACGCTAATCATGCAAGACGCGCCGCCCATCCTGCTGCAACCCATCGTCACCGAACACCTGGCCGACTTGCAGGCCATGTACGAAGCCAGCACCCATTATTTCCTCACCTTTACCGGAAAGCCTGTGTTGCCTATCCAAGCGGCCAATGATTACCATCAGCTCTTGGAAAGTGATGACCGGGCCATCTTGGGCATCTGGTGGGAGGAAGAACAGCTTATCGGCTCGTTGGATTTCCGTTTTCATCATCCCGCGGCCGGCGTGTTGTGGCTGGGGGCCCTGATCTTGCGGGATGATCTGCCCGGGGACCGCCAGGAGATTGGGCTATGGGCGATACGCATCCTGGAAGAATGGTTGCGCATCGCTACCGAGATGGAAGAGATCCGGACCGCGGTGCCCCTGAAGGCCGCGGCCGAAGTGCGGTTTTGGAAAACCGCGGGCTACACCCTGACCCCAGAGCTCTTGCGCCTGGAGATTCAGGGGAAGTTTATTCGCTTCGGGGTGTTTCGGAAGGTGATTGGGAAAGGAAAGTAATCAGTAATCAGTGATCAGTAATCAGTGTTCAGTGGCCGGCCCGCAGGGCTTCGCATTTGTAGCTTAGAGGTTTCGCTCCGAGCAGAAGAAACAGCGCCCCTCCGGGGCTTAGCCGGAATTATCCGGCGCCGTTTTATAGCCCGGCGACTTCATGATACTGTTGGTTTACTGCGCGAGTACGCCGAATAAATTCAGGTCTGAGGGCGTTCCGCCGCATGTCCCCCTTCGGGGACATG
>JALWZT010000292.1 GCA_027002405.1 Anaerolineae bacterium
CCCCTGAACCCACCCCCACTCCAACCCCTGCTTACATCGATCCCTGGACCCAGGATGGCTTTTCGTATTACACGGGGCTTCAACCTCAAGACCCCAGCGTGCTGCAACGTCGGCCGCTGGCCATCAAGGTGGCCAACCAGGCCAGCGCCATCCCCCAATCGGGCCTGAGCAAGGCGGATATCGTGGTGGAAAGCCGGGTGGAATTCAATCAGACCCGCTACACCGCGCTCTACCAAAGCCAGGATGCCCCTCGGGTGGGGTCCATTCGCAGCGCCCGCTTGATCGATCTGGAACTCCCCGACATCTTTGACGCGGTTCTGTGCTTTTCCGGCGCGGTGGAACCTGTCCGGCAGAAGCTGTATCATACCCCGGACCTGGAAGGCCAGGTGCTGGAACAGGTCCTGAACCTCAAAGCCTTTTACCGAGATACCAACCTCAAACCCCCGGACAATCTCTTTGCCGACACCCACACCCTGTGGTCTTACATCGAAAAGAAAGGCTGGAACACGCCCCCCAAGCCACCGGGCCATTGGGTCTTTTCGCCCCAACCCGCGGAAGGGGGCCAGCCCGCCAGCGCGGTGGAGATCCCTTACCCCACCTTCCCGGTACGCTGGGCCTATGACAAGGCCAGTGGCCAATGGCAGCGCTGGCTCAACGGCAACCCCCACATCGACAAGGAAACCGGCGCCCAGTTGACCGCGGACAATGTGCTGGTCATCTATGCCCAGCATGCCATCACCCTGATTGTGGAACACGGGAAGGAGCGTCGCTATTCAGGAGGCGTATGCATCAACTGCTCGGTGGAAATCCAGCTTTGGGGCGAAGGTCGTCTTCAATTGCTGCGAGATGGCCAGGTCTACGAAGGCAAATGGCGTCGCGATGGCCGGGGCGCGCCTTTTGAAATCACCTTTCCGGATGGTCAACCTCTGCCTTTGAAGCCGGGCGTCAGTTGGTGGCAAGTGGTCCGCCCGGATATGCCCGTCCAAATCACCCCCTGAGACATCCCAGTCCCCCCAAGGTTCCCAAACCTGGGGGCTATCTTTCATCATAGGAGACTTTGTATGTGTCCACAAAAAGGTAAGGTCGCTATTTTGCGTACCTCTCCCCGCACGATTTTTGCGGACTATTATCGGCTGATGAACCTGGCCGCATATCAGGATTTCTTGCCCAAAGAGGCGGAAACCGCGCTGAAGATCAACATTTCCTGGCATTATTTCTATCCTGGCAGTTCCACCACCCCCTGGCAGTTGGAAGGGGTCATCCGTACCCTGCTCAAGGATGGCTATGACCGGGAAAAGATTCACGCCAGCCACAACCGCACCGTGGTCATTGACGCGCGGCTCGGGGAACGGGAAAATAAGCAGCTCCATGTGGTCGAAGCCTATGGATTGCGCAACGTCCATCTCTATGAGGAAGGCATCGAATGGATTCACATCCGCGACGCGGTGGGTGATCTGACCGATCGTTTCCTGGCGCTGAACAAGGTCTATCCCGATGGCTTCTACATCCCCAAAAGCTTCATCGGCGAAAACATCATCCATTTGCCCACGGTGAAAACCCACGTATTCACCACCACCACCGGGGCCATGAAGAACGCGTTCGGAGGGCTGCTCAACGAACGCCGCCACTGGACCCATCCCGTCATCCACGAAACCCTGGTGGATTTGCTGATGATCCAGCAGAAGATTCATGCCGGGGTGTTTGCGGTCATGGATGGGACCTTTGCCGGGGATGGGCCTGGCCCTCGGGCCATGATCCCTTACGTTAAAAACGTCATTTTGGCCAGTGCGGATCAAGTGGCCATCGACGCGGTAGCCGCCAAAATGATGTTGGGCATCAATCCCCTGGAGATCAAATACATCCGCCTGGCCCACGAACTGGGGCTGGGATGCGGTGATCCCGACAAAATCGAGATCGTAGGGGATGTGGAGGAAACGCGAAAGACCTGGCACTTTACGGGCCCCTTCAAGAAGATGACCTTTGCTTCCCGCATGCAACACCTCATCTACTGGGGCCCCCTCAAAGGCCCGGTGGAATGGTCTTTGAAGACCGTGCTCGCGCCCTGGGCCTATGCCGCGTCGGTGCTTTACCACGATACCTTCTGGTATCCTTTCATCGGCAAAAAGAAGATGCGTCTGGCCCTGGAAAGCGAATGGGGCCGCCTCTTCCGCAATTGGGAACGCCTCACCCCAGACGAAGAAGGCTTCCCCGAAGTGGGCGAAGAGGCCGCGGAGCTCCATCTGGAAGGCGCGTCCGCGTTCCTCAAATCCTTTGAGATTTTGTGGACCGCGCTGAAAGAAGCCCCCGAGATCAGCGCCCATCGCCGCCACCAGCAGATCAGCCAGGAAGAATTCGAAGAGCGCTATTATATGAAACGGCACGGTCAGGGCAATCAGTACACGGCCACCGTGTTCATCTCCTTCCTGGCCGTTGCGTTCGTTTTCCTGCTCATGCTGTTAGGGCTGAAAAAAGCCCGTCGATCCTGAATCCATGTCTCCCGCGGACTACGCCCACCTTTCCATCCAAACGGCCGAGGCGTTGATGAGCCTGGAAAATAATGTGGCACGGCTCCTCCTCTCCGCGCTGATTATTATCCTGGCTTTTGTCATTCGCAAACTCTTTCGTCGGCTGATCCTGCGCCAGGAATTGCCCACGGCCGCAGCCTATTTCTGGAACAAGGCCATTAGCTACACAATCATCACCATTGCTGCTATCCTGGTCGGCAGCATATGGTTGTATGGATTGCAGAACGTGGCGACCTTCTTGGGGCTTTTCAGCGCAGGATTGGCCGTGGCCCTGCGGGACCCCATCATCAACCTGGCAGGTTGGCTGTTTATTCTTATCCGCCGCCCCATTACCCTGGGCGATCGTATTGAAATCGAGGGTATCAAGGGAGATGTCATCGATTTGAGCCCTTTTTTCTTTTCGGTGCTGGAGGTTGGGGAATGGGTGCAAGCGGATCAAAGTACGGGGCGCATCATTCACATCCCCAATGTCAAAATTTTTATGACCCCCGTGGCCAACTATACCCAACAGTTTCCCCTCATCTGGGATGAAATTTCGGTCTTGATCACCTTTGAGAGCAATTGGGAAAAAGCCAAAACCATCCTGGAAAACATCTTGAATGCCATGGCTCCTCACTTCACAGAAGCCGAAGAACAACAATTACGAGAAAGCGCGACCCATTACTACATCAAGCTAGGGAAACTCACGCCCGCGGTTTACACATCGGTGGTGGATAGTGGCGTTTTGCTGACCATGCGTTATCTCACCCATGCCCGCCAACGTCGCGACCGGGAACAGGATATCTGGGAAGCGGTGCTACGAGCCTTTGCTCAAGAAGATGACATTGATCTGGCCTATCCCACACGCCGGGTCTTTTATAATCCCAAGGAAGGCAAGCCCGGCACCGGGGGGCCTTCCGTAAATAGAGTAATCAGTGATCAGTAATCAGTAATCAGTGTGAATCTGCGTTGCATCTGCGTGCATCTGCGTTCCCTCCATCTGCTACCTGCTACCTGCCACCTGCCACTTGCTACCTGCCACCTGCGCCCCCTTTTCATCCGTCCCCGCGCGAACGGATTGAACAAATCCTACTCCCATGCTGCCCAGAACCACGGTCATTCTCAACTGTCGATTGGTAACGCCCAAGGGAGAGATAGATTCGGGCGTGGTGGTGGTCGCGCAGGCCCGTATTGCCGCGGCCGGGCGGGATTATTTCCTTGCCTTGCCCCCAGACGCGATGGTGGTGGACGCGGGCCGGGGCCTGGTGGGGATGGGCTCTGAGCCGGCCATGGACCCTGCGCCCCTGGTGGTGGGAGCCCCGGCCCATCTCGTATGCCGGGATCGTTTCCAGCAGGTGGTATGGGTGATGCGAGAGGGGCGTTTCGTCTATCCGCCTCATCTCTGGCATGCCCAGCCCTGGCCCGAGCGCCGTCAACAGGCTATCCGTGCAGCCATAGCCACGCTGCAGGCCCGTTCTGAACACATCCATCTGGAGGTTGCTTCCCCATCGCAAGCCCTTTTGGGGATCGATCTGCTCTGGACGTTTCGCACACGCCAGGGCCCGCAGCAGGCGAGCATTCACATCCAACCCATGCTGGCCGACCTGCCCCTGAGCCTGGCGTTGCTGCACCGGGACGGGGCCCGGGCCCTGGGCCAACCTCCCTTCAGCCATCTTCGGGCCCAATGGTGGTTTTATCACCACCTGAAAGACGGTGTGTTTTACACTTTCCGCACCAACCAGCTCAGGCGTTGGCTCAAGGACCATCCTCCTCAGACACCGCCCATGCCTTTTCCTTCGGCCGCGGCCGCCGAACCTTTGCTTGGCTGGCTTTTTCCTATCGAAAAGTTAGAAGCCGCGGGCATGCAGATTCTGCCCATGGTGGCAAGGGAAACGAACAAGGAGCCGTAGCGGAAGAAGTAGTCAGTGATCAGTGATCAGTCATCAGTCAATCCTAATCCTAATCCCAATCCTATCTTCACACCGCGGCTCGCAGCATCCGTTGCCAGGCCTCGTCCTGTTCCCCGGGGCGGAAGGGGGTGTAGAGGGTGACCCTTTGCAACAGAGGACCATACCGGGCCTGGATCGCGGGCCCGATCTCCTCCCAGGTGCCTGTCACCGCGAAGACATCCACCATCTCATCCGAAATCAGGGCGGGCATCTCTTGCCAGCGCTTGCGCACAGCCAGCCGTCCCAGGCGTTCGCCGATCTCGCCCCATCCGTGCTGGTCCAATACCGGGCGATAGGAAGGGGTGGACGCGTAGAAGGCGATTTGAGCCCGCACCTCCTCGCGGCGTTTGACTCGCTCCGCCTTGCTGTCCCCCACAATGGCGAAAACCGTGGTACTGAACACCACCTGGTCTAGGGAGCGCCCGGCCCGGGCCGCGCCTTCGGCCACCCAGGGGCGAATGCGTTCCCGCAAATAATCCACTGTGTGGAAAGGATGGACATGAAAACCATCGCATAGCTCCCCTGCCAACTGACATAGCCGGCGGTTGACCCCCGCGATGTAGATGGGGATGTGGGGATGTTCAATGGGGCCCGGGTCGAAGAAGGGAGACATGAGGGTCATTTTGTAAAATTCCCCTCGGAAATTCAGGCGTTCTCCCTCCTGCCATGCTTGCCAGATGTGGCGCAAGGCCAGGATGTATTCCCGCAATCGGGCCGCGGGCTTGCTCCAGGGCATGGCGAAGCGGCGTTCGATGTGAGGTTTGATCTGGGTTCCCAGGCCCAGGATGAAGCGTCCCTGACTATAACGGGCCATGTCCCAGGCCACGTAAGCCATGTGCATGGGGCTGCGGGCAAAGGCCACCGCGATCGCGGTGCCCAGGCTTATGTGCCGGGTGTGTTCCGCCACCACAGCAAGCTGGGGAAAGGGATCATGTCGGGTTTCGGGGGCCCATAGCCCGGCAAACCCCAGGGCCTCGGCCCTGCGGCTGGTTTCCCGGATTTGATCGATGGTGTCAGCATCCAAAACGACGTCGAATAACATGAGCAAAACCCTGTGGAAAACTTGTGGACAATGTGGAAAAATGTGGGGAAAAGGCAGGGAAAGGCGGTGTAAAACATGGCTGCTCCAAAGCAGGCGACACGAGCGGCGGTTCGCCGATACCAAGGAAAACGCCTCGCAGCCAGGCTGGCGGACCGTGAAACGTGATGCGTGATGCGTAAGGCTCTCACGTTTTACGTTTCACGCATCACGCCCGTTAGTGCCTCGCTCAACGTGGACCTGGCGATCCGCAATCCTAATCCTGATCCGAATCCTATTTACAAAGCAGTCCAACGGCTGGTTCGCCCGCGCCGATACCGAAGAAAATGCCTCGCGGCCAGGGCGGCGTGACTCGTATTCCGTATTGCGTAACGACTGGACGGAATACGGAATACGCAATACGAACCTTTGCCGACTCGCCCAACGTCGGCCTGGCGATTCCTCAGCAACCAGCGATCATTCTATTTTCATAGCAGCCAGGGCTTCTTCGGTTTCGGCCAGGCGAGCTTCCAAATGATCTTTCCAGGCCCGCAGACGGGCCAATCGGGCCTCCAACCAGGCTTGCCGGGTTTCTTTGGAGGGGACGGCTTCCATCTCAAGCCCACGGCCTCGCGCCCAGGGCGGGGGACCCCATGTCGGCGCTTCCTCCGGCAGCTCTTCGGGCCAGGCTCGAGCCGCCATCGGCCCGGCATCGGCCCAACGACGCCATCCATAGCCCGGGCCGGGCTCCCACGCCTGCCCCGCCGCGGGCCGCCACCCGCGGCCCCTGCGTCCATGGCCTCTTCCGCGGGGACCACGCCCCCAGAACCCGGGTTCATCACAAGGTACAAAGTGTTTTCTGCGCATGATTGGAACCTCCATCAAGAAAAGGATGTTGAGGGTTTGAGTGTGACAACGACTTTATTCCAGGAATCGAATAACTTGGCATAAAAAATATAGCAGTCGCCACGCGCGGCGGCTCGCCGATACCGATGAAAATGAGAACGCAGATTTTCGCAGATGCTTCGCAGATTTCCACTGATTACTGATAACTGATCACTGATTACTTTATTTTCATAGCATCCCTCATCCGCTTTTCAGCTTCATACTTCGTTAGCAAGACGCGCCCGCTGCCGACAACGGGGGCAACGACATTTGCCGCGACGCCGACGCCGCTCGCCTCCATGTTCTTCCACCAGGGGTTCTCCTGCCAGAGGTTCCCGGGCTCGTTTCTCCGCCAGGGCCAGGAGGCTATCCAGCACGGTGAAAAGTTCGGGATCGCGAATCTGGTAGAGGACTGTCATCCCTTCGCGGATGGGGATAACCAGGCCTGCTTCTCGCAGGACCATGAGATGTTGCGAGATATTGGCCTGGGGGCGCCCCAGTACGGTGGTAAGATGCATGACATAAGCGCCACCATCCCGCAACTCCTGCAGGATTTGCAGGCGCACCGGATGGCTGATGGCCCGGGCAATGCGGGCCGCGTCTTGGATCAAAGCGTTGGGGCGCGTCATGGGATAACCTTATTCCATAAGTTGAATGAAGTATAACACATATCTCCATCTCTGTCAAGAATATCGTGGGGCATTCACGAGTCACTTTGACAATAGAGGCATCCATGCTGTATCATTCACAGAAACTTAACAGAATTGTTTGGAAACGAGGAGTCATAAATGGATTATCAACTCGCCCGCCAACTCTCTCAGCAGCTCAAAATCTCCATTGACCAAAAATACCTTCCTCGTAACCACTGGCAGGTAATCGAATCATGGATCGAAACAAACCGAAAGACATAAAGCTGGTGCACATGTTGTTATCCCTCGACAAGCCTTATTACACCATCTCGGATCTGGAAAAAATCCTGGGCCAGAAACGTCCTTCGCTCTACGTGACCCTCAATCGATTAGTGAAACATGGCGTGCTTACCCGATTGCGACGGGGCATCTACCAGGTGTCGCTCCAGGCGCCCGACCTGGCGCGCATTGCCAACCAATTGGTGTACCCTTCTTACCTTTCCTTCGAGTCGGCGCTATCGCGGTTTGGTATCCTCAGCCAGATCCCCTACACCCTTACCTTTGCCACACCTCTCCGCAGCAGACGCCTGACATTGGGAGATACGGACGTTGAGTTTCGTCAACTCAAACAGGAGCTCTTTTTCGGTTACCAACTCAAAAACGGGCTTTATCTCGCCGAACCCGAAAAGGCGTTGCTTGACCAGATCTACATGATCACGAGAGGACTCAGCGATCTGTCTTTGGAGGAATTGAATCTTGCGCCGGTAAACCCGGAGAAGCTATCCCAATACGCCCAACGATTTCCCAAACCTGTGCAGGCCATTGTTGCCCAATGGGCGCTTCCGGCCATCGAAGCACTTTCGGCCGAGAGGGAAACCGTCACGGCCGAGGCCCCTGGAAACGCCGATACACATGCCCGGTGACCGCCCCAGACTGGGGTGGTAAGCGAGCGTCCAGAAATAACTTCCTTTTTTGCCGCAGCACTTGCCGAGTAAACTCGTGCCTATGGAGGCGCAAGCCCCCTCCTTTGGTTCCTCCCCCCTCCGAGACAGGCGGGGGAGGAAGTAGGGAAGGCGGATTCGATGGCGCCAATGGTCGCCCTTCGGCGACCCCTTTTGTCGCCGTTTTGGACGGCAGAGGCTGTCATCTGATCCCCTTCCGCTGTTCTCCCCCGCTTGCGGGGGAGATGTAAGAGGGGGTCTGGCCGTAGGCCTTCAGTGTTCGACTTCAGTCGATGAGCACAAAAACGGAAACACATTTTTAGACGGTTACTAAGGTAGGTGGTGGCGGCGTGGGTTGTTTAGGCACTAGCGTGGGTGTGGGCGTACCGCAGATACCGCTAGTACAGATGCCTCCAGGACACTCAGACCCATTAAGACATGACTGGGGCGTAGGTGTGGGCGTGGCGGTAGGCGTGGGCGTCACAAAGGGAATCTTAAGCTCACAAGTGTTCACGCACCCACCGGTCGTGTTTGGCGGCGCTCCAGGTGGGTTGCTCCAAGTGCCGTTCCAGCGGCAACGGTAGGTGTCATAAACGCCGTCTCCGTCTGGGTCAAGGTCTTTTTTAAGGTTGGCAAAGAACCAGACTGAGTCTTGACCAGCGCCAATGGTGCCGGTAAGCGTGCAACTGTTGGTTCCGCTGGAACAGAACGTTGAGGCCGAGCCACCGGTAAGCTCGTTAAACTGGTAACGAATACCCGGTGTCCAGTCTGTGCTGTAGTCGTCTAGGGTATAGGTGAGTGAGTAACTATCGCCTACGTTCCCCACCACTTGCGTTACCGGCTGACCGGTAGCGTCTCTTACGCTGGCGGCGCTGCAGTGAACGCTGGCGGGCGTGGGAGTAGGGGTAACCCAAATACTGGTTGGCGTGGGATTTGGTAAAGTAGGTGTGGGTGTGGCGGTTGGACAGACGTAGCTTTGACTTACAAAACTAGATGCGTTGCCCCGCGCGTCTTTGCTTCTTACATCCAGGCGCAGGGTCTGACCTTCATGGCCGCTGCAGCTCTGGGTAACCGAGCTTTGGGCATTGTTATTATTCTGCAATGTATTACCGGTGCCATCCACCACCACTTGCCAGTAGTACGGGGCGTAACAGTTGGTACACATCGGCGAGTAGCTGCCCCCTGGCTGACCGTTAATGCAGTAGTTTACCGGCCCTTCGTGGTCGCTGCAGATACCGCTTGAACAGTTGGCGTGGTCGCCTTCCCATGACCAATGAAAAGTGACCGTGTTATCTGCGGCGCTGTAGTTTGGCGAATCACTGGCAAAGGTTGGCGGCTCTGGCGCGCCGCTGTCTGCATAGATCCAGTTATCACTGGAGCCCGCATAACCGCAGTTGTAGTCTCCAGGCTTGCTTCCACCAGAACAACAGACATAAAAACCATAACCGCCGTTTTTGGGGGGCAGGTTAATGCTGGTCGTTCTCGTACTGGTGCTTAAAGGATTGGCTGGATTAAAGCCATCCGGTATAAAACTGTCGTTCTCACCAATGTAGTAAGCGGTTAGATGGTCCGCACTGGACGGATTGTCCACACTCCAGTTAAGTACATATGGCACGGTGTTTGTGGCTATGTCACTTAGACACATGGGTGCCGTAGAGACGTTCGCGCTGGTCACCTTACAAGCAGGCGTAATACAGGTCGTGATATCTGGGTCTCTCCCAACACAGGGAACCGTGTCTGGCACGCCGTTTGACCGCACCCATTTTAGGTGGGCATTGACACAGATCTGCCCTCCATGATACTCCCATGTATCCCAGTCGTTGCGCGCGCCTCGGTTGTCGTTGCCACCAGAAGCGGTACAGGTCCAAGGATTGGCCCCAGACCATAAACCCACACATCCTTTAGACCAAGAAGTAGAGTTTGGGTCTGGACCGATGTTAAAGTCAAGCCGCGGCTCGCACTTGCCGGGGTTGGGGTTGTTTGGAGCACTGACCACCACGCTCATCTTTACATCATAACGGTCGTTATCGCTTTCGTTATTTGGGTTAATCTGGACTTGAAGGTTAGAGAGTGTGTTTTGTGGCGCGCTACAGCCCCAGCCGCCAGGCACCCAGTAGCTAGGACAGCTTGAACCAGAAGGACAGGATTTAAGATTGCCGGTATAGTGGCACTGACCATTAACACAAGAGATGCTGGAGGTGGAGCTGGGACAGTCGCTGGCTGTGGTGCAGCCGTTGCCTGCCACCACCGTGCCGGGATTAGCGACACAGTTTGGGTCCCAGGTGGGTGCGGGAGTGTTTGTAGGGGTGATGTTTGTGCTACCGCCACCACCGCCGCCAATCGGCACCGGCGTGGGGGTGGCTGCTTTTGCTTTCGTCGGCGTCGGCCCGCAACTGGCATCATTATCACAGTAGTTACCAGAAGCACTGGATTTACACTTCTGCCACTCCTCACAAGCACCGCCACACCTGCCAACAGTGCAGTCCACCGGCACACCAGCTTTAACGGGCACAACGCCATACCCTGCAAAAACGCTAACCAACAATACTGCACCTATTACTAACTTAGCGGCAGAAAGAAGCTTGAATGGTTTTTTCATAACTTGTTATAAAGCATTGGCAGATACTGCCAAAACATAATAATGTCCCTGGTCGTCTGTTACGGGAGCTTGGTTGCGCAGGTAAAGTATAGCTTTAAGCCAAACATTAGGTCTTAAGATAAAATTTATCTCATCTTCTGAAAGTGAGTCAAAGTACCCCACCTCTCTTAACCGGGAAGATATACTCTTTCCCTTTGGACTACCAGCGCCAATAACACTAAGCTGGGTCACATAGTCTAGTCCTTCTTCTGGGCGCTTCTCCCCCACAATCCTAAGCTTACTGTACTTGCTTTCCACTCCATCTAAAAGTAAGTACTTGTCCTTTGAGTTAGGAATGTCTTCTAGCTTTATAAATCGGCCATTCACACTGGTAACTACTTCTTTACTTCCATATCTCCTTTTCACCGGCCCTGGCGTTAAAAGGTAGTTTGCAAGTTTTGTATCTACTTCTTTTTCATCCTTAATTTTTAATTCTTCATTTTTAATTTTTATTTCTTCCCCCTTCTCCGCCGCCAGCCTCTTATCTTCGCTATTTTTATAAATAAACACCCCCACTAAAAAGACGCTTACCAGAAAAACCATCACCAGTACAGGCAGGATAAATCTTTTCACCAGTATCAGTATGGAAAATTTTTAGACTGTTGTCAACTAGAAATAAAAGCTAATTAGCGTTTCTGTACCGTTTTAAGTTATATTCAATGCCACCTTTTATTTCAGATAAGTCTTTTCTGGTAATATAACCTCTCCGCACCAGCTCATCCCCATGAGTGTTAAACCACTCAAGTGCTTTAGTCATGGCATAATGACCAAAGTTCTTGTAAACAGTATCATCCCCTGGAACCATTACCCTGCCATCCTCTACTGATCTTCTGGTTCCATCAACTTCTCTTGACTCTGATATCAACAAATCTATCCAATACCTTATAGTGGGTTCTTCACTTTTCTTGCCGATAACAACATCAGTGTCACTTGATGATACTCGAATATCATTCTTTTCTAACACAATAAACGACGTGCCCATACTGATAAACTTCGTTCCTTTTATACTCTCATCACGAATCTCATTTGGATCTGTTTCGTTTATGGCTTTATGTGCTTTGATTAGTGCTGCTAGATGTTCCTGACTTAAACCATACTCACCACCCGCAATCGCAATCTGGGCTGGATTACCTTCAGCATCGACTAAAATATAAATCCCTGCCGCTTTGGCCTCGTTTGCGTTAATCTCCTCTATGCTCTTTTTTTTATAAAGCTCCATCAACCCTCTATTTATCTCATCCATCGGCTTACCCTCTTTAAGCAACCTCACCGCCTCCGCCACGATCTCTGGGTCTAGGCCCAGTGGGTTTTCGTGGTAAGTGTCGGCATAACGCACCTCGTTTAGCTTGTAATTAAGCACATAAGCCATCCGCTCAGCCGGATCACCGTAAACTCGATACTCATCCAGCTCCCTCCACTGCCCTGCTGCCTCGTCCCATTCATGGGTGACCGTCTGGTACTCGTCCCGGTTTACCAGCTTGTTAGTTTCCGACTCTAACGTTAACTGCTGACCGCGATACCGAGTAATAAACGGCGCTTGGATAAACTGCTTTTTAACTTGACCATCATTTTCCAACCCCAGCTTAACACCAAGGACCAACCTCTTGTCGTCAGGAAATGATATCGGGTTGCCAAAAATACGCTTGCCGGCTGGGTAGCTTCTGTCCCAAGGGTCAAGGAATTGGGGCAAGATCGCTATTACTTCTGGTTGGTTTGCTTGGTTTAGGCGAACGGTAAAGGTCATCCACTCTGGTGGCAGGGGTAAAAATCCACCACTTTGTGCCAGTCGCTCGGCAAACGTCTGCAAGTCTTCTGGATAATCGAGTCTTTTTGTGTAGTACTCATCGTAATCAAAATACTTTGCTTCCGTCCACTTGCTAAACACCTCTCTATTTTGCTCCTCAAGCGTTTGAAAGAGCTTGGCAGCATCTGAACTTTCTACGCTCTGTCCCTGCTCCTTCATGTACTTTAGCATCTCCCCAGTAAAAACAACCACTGCCCCGGTCTTTTCATCCCGCACTACCTTAAGCTCTCCCGCTTGAATCTTCTCTGTTATCTCTGTTTCATCCAAAAATGCACCATCAACCAGCGCATCCGCCACGGCATCTTTTATAACCGGCATGTTCTCTGCCGTGGGCGCAAGCTCGGTAAAGGCGCGGTAAACCTGCGCCTCCTTCCACCCCCCCGTCTCTTTGTCCTGCGTTAACGTCTTTTCCGTCCCGTCTGCCAGGGTGACTTTTAAACTCTCGCCCTTTGCCTGTACTTCTGTGATTTCTTCTGGAAAAGTAAGGGTGTCAAACTGCTGTTTATCCCGGCTCCAGAGATAGAGCGTATCCGCACTTAAAAAGTAGGTAAGCGGTGCGTTTGCCGTCTCCAGCACCGTAAGCGCCTGCCACTGGTTTTTCTCATTTACCACCACCCGCGGCAGACCCTCCTTGTCAAACACCAGCCAACGACCATCCATAAACACAGGCCCAGAAAGGCCAAGCTCGGCCATCTGCGCCTCTTTAAGGCCTGCCTGCTTTTCAAGCGCCAGCCGCGCGCCGTCCAGAGAGAGCGTAAGCATGCCCTTTTCCTTTGTCTCCGGGTCGATGCCGATGGTCAGGACCGCGCCCTCTCCGTACACCTGGGCGGCATCCTGACCGGAAAGGCGCAGACCCACCACCAGCCACTGGCCATCCCTCTCGGTCACCACCGGCTGGACTTGGGCGACGTCGGCGGGGGGGTGGGCGCCCGCGATCGCGTGCACGTCGGCCCAAAGCGCTTCGGCCTGCCGGGTGAGTTCCCGGGCCTCGGCCTCGGTCCATGTCCCACCCGCGGCGCCGGGCTTATCTGGCAGGACGAGGAGCGGCGTGGTTGGGCTTGTGGGCGAGGGAATAAACGCGGGCTCGCGCGTGGGCGAAGGCGCGAGGGGACGAGTGGGCGCAGTCGCGGGCGTGAGACCTTGAGAGTCTGTCGAGTTTTCAAGGTCTGAGGCGGGCGCGGGCGCACAGGCCGCGAGGAAGGGAAGGAACGAGCTCAGGATTAGGATTTGGATTAGGATGAGGCGGGGGAGGGACGAGCGCGTCATCGCTACCAAAGGCTGCAAAAAGGGGTCTCACCGCAGAGACACGAGGGATACAGAGAAGTTGGCAAGTAGCAAGTGGCAGGTGGAGAGGACGCAGATTTGCGCAGATGCGACGCAGATTCCCACTGATTACTGATCACTGATAACTGATTACTCTATTTACGAAGTGGCTTCACCAACGATACAACTGACGCAGCTCTTCCGGGCTTTGCGCCGTGCGGATGGCTTTTTCCAGGATGCGCAGGATGCCCAGATCGGTGATGGCTTCAATCTCGGGCATGAGCTTCAGCCCTTCCACCCCGAACTTCAACTCCAGGCCCAGGGCGATGGCTTCCAACACGCCCTCGCGATAGCCTTGCTCGCGGCCCTCTTCACGCCCACGCGTCAGGCCCTCCTGAAAACCTTGCTTGAAGCCTTCCTTCAAGCCCTTCTCCAGGCCCTCTTCCAGGCCTTCCTGCTTGATCAGTTCATAACCAAAGGATTGTATCATCAGGTCCCTCCGTCGGTTCAAGAGGTGCCGGGCCAGGTCCGTGGATACCAGCCCTGCCATGAGAGTCATATTCGTCAACATATCCGCCTTGACTTCCTCCGCCAGATCACTGTCCACGATGGCCCGCTCCGCCTCCACAACTACATCCACGCCCCCTTGCATCAGCGGCGTCAGGGGCATCAGACAGACCTTGTTCTGGCGGAGGACCTCGGCTGCATCCAGCTCATACAGCTTGACCAGGCGGAAGCGGTAGTCCACCTCCCGGTCCTGGTAGTGGTCCGTGGCCAAGGGGGAGGGCAGAAGGAGCATGACCACGGTGATGGCGTCCAGCTCCTCCCGCAGCACGTGCCGGGCCCGATACTCCAGCAGGCGTTGGGGCATGTTCCGCTGCCAGTGGGTCTGGAATTCGATGAGGACGAGGAATTCTTCCCCATCCTCCTGCACGACGCGCAACAGGAAATCGCTGGTGCGCACGCTGGTGGTCTCCCGCGGGCGTTCCTCCATGAGGGTGCTGCTGGTCACGGAGATGCCCAGCATGTCGCGCAGGATGGCCGCGTGACAGTGGCGCAGGAGTTCTTTGAGAGCGACGTCGTACTGCATGGTCTATGAGAGGAGCAAGGGAATTGTAGGGGCATTATAGCACAGAGAGGGAGGACGGGCTACGGCTCGGCGAAGCATAGGGGATGCTCTACGAATCCTCGATGGGCTCGAGTACAAAGAGGAGCTGGTTTTCCACCACCGTATCATTCAAAGCCACGCAAATCTCCTTCACGTAGGCATCAAAGGGCGCGAGGATCGCGTTTTCCATCTTCATGGCTTCCAGGTTCGCAATCTCTTCCCCTTTGTGCACGATGTCCCCCACCTGGATCGGCCCACGTTCAGGATTCCCAATGCGCCACACGTTGCCATCGATAGGCGAACCGATCTCATGGGGGCCTTTGGCCATGCGGATTTCTTTCTTCTTGGCCCGCGGGGTTTGAATCTCATAAACCCGGGTCTTGTTATTCACCTTCATCACCACGTGGATCTCCCCATCATGCTCCGCGCCTATAGAAACCAGCTCGATACTGTAAGGCTTGCCCATAAGTTCAAATTCGACCTTGTCGCCCGGCCGTTTGAGGCCATACCGCCACACATCGGTGGGCAGGACCAGAGGGGCCACGCCAAATTCCTTCACGAACTCAAAATACCCCAGGGCATCCTTAGGATGCATGAGATAAAGAATGAACTCCTCTTCCGTTGGTTCGCGCTCGAGGATGTCCGCAAGATCCCGACGGATTTTCTCAAGATCATCCTCTTTCAACGCATCAAGGGGTGAAAGGTCCCTTCGTTCCTGGATTTTGGTCTGCCATTCATCGCCAAACGCGCTTTGGTAAACCCAATCATCCGGCCACCCCATGGGGAGTCTCCCATATCGCCCCAGGAGAAGGTTTTTGAAATCCCCGGGAGCTGTCCTGAAAAGCTCCAAAAGCTCCTCCTGTTCGGCCTCGGTCATGGCCTCAAAATCTTGATCCTTTTCCTCTACGAACTTGGTGAGCAATTGAATGACATGATCGACCCCTGCCTCCCCATGTTCTTTGGCATAACGATTGACAATGCCCGAACAGGTCACCCAGGTGATCTGCGAACCGGGCGTCACATCGAAATAACGCACAATCCGGTTGTAAAGGCTCATGACCTTCAGGATCGCGGGCATGCGATGCAAGAAGCCACCCTTTTGAGCCTGCTCGAAGGAACTGGGAAAAGCACCGCCGGGCATTTTATGCCGGGTCACATTGTGGTCAAAGCCCTTGAAGGGGGACTCGGCCCAATCATAGTGCCGGATCCATTCCCGGACTTTCTGCACAGCCCCTTCTGCGGCCTCGCGGTTCAGATGCACCTGGATGCCCGCTTCTTCCAGGTAGGCCTGCACAGCCAGGATGGGCGGCTGACCATAGAAGCGGGTCAGGGAGTCTTCCTCCGCGTCGACGATCTTCGCGCCAGCCTGAACCGCGGCCAGCAGGGCAGGCAGGGCCAGGCCATCGGTGGCATGCCGGTGGTATTGGATGACCAGGTCCGGGTATTTATCCAAAATGGCCGAAACCAGGGAACGAATCCGTTCCGGGCTCCCCACGCCTGCCATGTCCTTGATGCAAAGGATGATTTCATCGGTCCCGCCGCACAGGTCGACGATATCATCCACACAGCTCAGGTAATAGTCGTTGGTGGTCCAATCGGCCTGGGTGAAGGATATCGCGGGCTCGAAGAGGCGGCCTCGTTTCATCACCACCTCGGCCACGGTGCGCATGTTCCTGATGTCGTTCAAGAAGGAAAAACAGCGCCACACATCGATATCCACATTGGTCACCACGTGCTCGATGACATTTTTAGGATAGGGCCGATATCCCCAGAGATTGGTCTCCCTGATCAGGGTTTGCAGCAAGACATTAGGCATCTTTTCCCGCAAGATGCGGATCTCTTCGAATGGGCTTTCTCGCCTGCTCATAACCCCCACATGCCATCGGGCTCCCCCGTGGCATTCGGTGCTGAAGAGGTTCATGTCATTATAGTAGGGGGCCAGGGTGGCGAGATCAAAGATGCGAATGCGATTTTTGTAGTCGGATTGGCCAGCATCTCGCATCCCCGTCGAGGTGATCATAACCCCATCCAGGGATCGCAAGACCTGGATGATCTCACCTGGTGACATGCCAGGTCTGACATAAGGGGGTTGCATACCAAGGGAAGTATTCATGATGTTACATCCACTCCTGGGGTCCTAGGGCGGAAATCCGGGCCACATAGTTGGCGATTTTCAGCACCTCATCTTCGCTGCTTTTTTCCTGGAATCCCGAAATAAGCTCGTCCATGTGTTCTTCGATGAATCGGGTGGAAAACTCGCCGCGGCGAAAAGCTTCATGGCGGATGATGCTCAGAAGCAAGGGATGAAGGGTTTTCACCCCCTCCACCCGGAGGTTGCTGAGGGTGCGATCCATGGCCGCGATGGCGCTGTCACGGTCCGGGCCAGCAGCCATGATGAGCATGAAAAGGGAGTCGTAGTAAGGGGGGATATCTGCCCCTTCGTAAACACCTTGGGAGATGCGTACCCCCGGGCCGTGGGGCACCTGAAGCCTGGTAATGGTACCAAAGGAGGGGTTAAAGGTACGGGGGTCTTCCGCGTTCATCCGGACTTCCAGGGCCCAACGGTTGGGCACAATGTCGCTCTGGTGGAAGGGAAACGCCTCGCCGTTGGCCGCGTCCAACATCAACCCCACGATATCCATCCCTGTGACCAGCTCTGTCACGCCATGTTCCACCTGGAGCCTGGTATTCACTTCCAGGAAGTAAAATTTCTTGGTTTTGGAATCGAAGAGAAACTCCACGGTCCCTGCCGTCTCGTATCCGATCTCACGCATCAACCGGGTGGCGGTGTAGCAGATCTCCTGTCGCAGGTCCTCATTCAGGCTGGGGGAGGGCGCTTCTTCGATGATTTTCTGATTCCGTCTCTGGATGGTGCATTCCCGCTCGTAAAGATGATAGACATTGCCGAACTTATCCGCCACGATCTGGACTTCGATGTGTCGGCCCTTTTCGATGTATTTTTCCACCAGAAGCTGATCATCCCCAAAAGCCTTTTGGGCCTCACTTTTGGCCTGAGAAAAGGCGATAGAGAGCTGATCATCGTTTTCCACCTTGAGCATGCCTTTACCCCCGCCCCCGGCTGCAGCCTTGATCATGATGGGATAGGCGACATCCTCTTCGGCCATCCAGGCTTTGATCTGGGCCACATCCTCCACGTTGGATATCCCGGGGATGGTGGGGACATTGGCCCTCATGGCGATGCGCTTGGCTTCGATTTTATCCCCCATGGCCCGCAAAATTCTCGGGGGCGGGCCGATCCAAATCAGCCCCGCGTCGAGGACCATTTGGGCAAAGTCCGCGTTCTCGGCCAAAAATCCCCAGCCCGGATGGATGGCATTGGCCCCTACCTGAAGCGCGGCATCGATGATTTTTTCGGCATGGAGATAGGACTCGATGGGGGGAGCCTCGCCAATGTGCACGGCTTCATCACTCATGAGCACATGATAGGAAAGCCTATCCGGCGTGCTGTAAACCGCGGCCGTAGGGATCTTCCGGTCTCGGCACGTTTGCATAATCCGTACCGCGGGGACCCCACGATTGGCGATCAACACCTTCTTGATGGGGTTTATCGAAGTCTTTGTCATGAAAACGCTCCTGAACTTGAAAGAAGCGAAGGGGGCACGTTTTTGTGCTCATCGACTGAAGTCGAACACTTAAGGCCTACGGCCAGACCCCCTCTTTCATCTCCCCCGCAAGCGGGGGAGAACAGCGGAAGGGGATCAAATGACGGCCTCCGCCGTCCAAAACGGCGACAAAAGGGGTCGCCGAAGGGCGACCATTGGCGCGAAGCGCCTCCATAGGCACGAGTTTACTCGGCAAGTGGCGCGGCAAAAAAGGGAAGTTATTTCTGGACGCTCACTAAGGCATCAGTTGAGCCAAGGCGGCTCGCAAGCGCTCTTCCACGCCTGAAATGTCTTTGGGGATGCCTTGAACCGCGCGCTGGGCTTCGACGACGCTGTATCCCAACGCGGTCAGGGCTTCGATGACTTCAGCATCCTCATCCGTGATCGCGGCCATGCCTACGCCACCGTATTCGGGGATGCTCATTTTATCCTTAAGATGGAACAAAATTTTACGCGCACTTTTGGCGCCGATACCCGGCACCCGGGTAAGAAGCCCGGGCTCATCGTTGGCCACGGCCATACGGATTGTATCCGGGGGCAGGGTAGAAAGGATACTAAGCGCCAACTTGGGGCCTACCCCACTCACCCCCAGCAAAGTTTGAAAGAGCTCCAAATCCTCTTCGGAAACAAAGCCGAACAAGGTCCATTCTTGTTCCCGCACCTGAAGATAGGTGAACAGGGCGACAGCATCCCCCACCCGCCATTCAGCCAGCTGTGCCGCGGGCGCGTAGACGGTGAGCCCCAAGGGCCCGATGTCTATCACTGCCCGGTCCTCATACAGGGCTTCGATGCGCCCACGTAAACGGCTGATCATGGGAGGGGTTTCAATACACCCACGCAGAATGAAGGTGACAAAGGGCGATGGCCAAGGCGTCCGCGGCATCGTCAGGCCGGGGGATCTCCTCCAGGCCCAGAAGCATCCTCACCATCTCCTGGACCTGGCGCTTATCAGCACCGCCATAACCGGTCACGGCTTGCTTCACCTGGGTGGGCTTGTAATGAAAAAGGGGGATGTTTCGTTGGGCGACAGCTAAAAGCACCACACCCCGGGCGTGGCCTACACTCAGGGCCGTGCGAGCGTTTTTGGAGAAAAACACCTCCTCCACGGCCACGGCCCGAGGCTGGTACCGATCCAACAACGCGTTCAATTCTGCGTAAATGGTGACCAAACGATGGGGTAAAGGCTGATGCGCAGGTGTACGGATAACACCATAGGCCAGGGCCTGGGCCGATCCGCCCACTTCAGTCACCACCCCATAGCCGGTGATGGCCGTGCCGGGATCAATGCCCAGGATACTGGAGGATGCTGCGTTCACGCCGCGGCCAACTCCGCGTAGAGCTCGTCACTCATGGCCAGGTTGGAATGCACCCGCTGCACGTCATCCATATCTTCCAGTTTTTCCAAAAGGGCAGTGACTTTCATGGCTTGATCCAGAGGAAGGGTCATTTCTGTCTTGGGCACCATGGTCAATTCAGCTTCTTCCACCTGATAGCCCGCGTCCACCAACGCGTTGCGCACGGCGGCCAGGTCGGTGTCTGCGGTGGTGACCACAGCCGCCCCTTCGTCGAACTCCACATCCTCTGCGCCCGCGTCGGCAGCCACCATAAACAACTCATCTTCATCCACGCCATCCAACTTCACCGTGATCTGGCCCTTGCGTTCGAACTGCCAGGCGACCGCACCATTGCTGGCCAAATTCCCCCCGGCCTTGGAGAAAATATGACGGAGCTCCGCCACGGTGCGGCGCTTGTTATCGGTGAGTACTTCCACAATCACCGCGATACCATGAGGGGCGTAGCCTTCGTAAGTGAGTTCCTCCAGATCATCGCCCTTTTCCAGGCCCGCACCGCGATTAATAGCCCGTTGGATATTCTCCTTGGGCATGTTCGCAGCTTTGGCTTTGTCCAACGCGAATCGGAGACGGATATTGGCTTCGGGGTCCGGGCCGCCCATGCGGGCCGCGGCCTGGATTTCTCGAGCGATCTTGGTGAACAACTTGCCGCGCTTGGCGTCTACCGCGGATTTCCGGCGTTTGATGTTCGCCCATTTACTGTGTCCGGCCATAGATGATTTACACTCCGTGAAAAATCGTGATGAGAATTTGTTTATTTCCCTTTCATTATAGCACAATGGGGTGCTAACGTACCCACAGAAAGCAGGCTTATTTTGCCCTTTTTTCAAGTTCTGTGCTTTTATCAGCGGACTGCCCACACACTGATTACCGATAACTGATAACTGATTACTGATAACTGATTACTGATAACTGACTACCGCCCCCTCCCCTCCTCTTAATAACTTCATGGACATCCCTACCTACCTCACTCCTTTCAGTCACAGCATTCTCCATCCAGCACAAGAGCATGCCCTGGCCCGCCTGGCCCGAGTATGCCAGATTGCCATCCCCTCAGTGCCTCCTGCAAACCCAACTCAGGTGCGAGGCGCGCTGGCACAGATAGCCATCGCATCGTGGCGGGTCCCGCCTTTCCGAATCGAACATCTTTTGGCCGCGGAACAGCTCGAAAACAGCCCCCAGGGCAAGGGAGGCCCGGGCCATAAACTAGCTCAACAGTTTTTGAAAACCTTTCCATCCGCTTACGCACGCCTGCGCAAATGGGCGCGATGGGTCTTTACGTCAGAATGGAGTCAGGCCCAACTTTTGCAAGTGATGGAAGAGATCGAGCCGATGGCAACCGAAGCGCTCTTTTGGGTCGATGGGCTGGCCATGAGCGCGGCCGGCAGCTATGCCCAATTGGGAGAGCTGGTACGCAAGAAGGAAAAGGACCCAGACCGGGGCGATGTGCTCCTACTGGGTCTGGTGGCGGGGTTGGAAACCCCGGATAGTCGATTGATCCAGGCATTGACTTCCGATATATCTCATCAAGAACTCAGCGAGCGTTTTGGGCACCATCCATTGGGCCAAGAAGGGGAGATCGCCCAGCCCCGCATGGGGGATATGGCGACTTCCTTGTTGGCTCCGGTCGAAGTTTGGAATTGGGACCTGGTTCGGGCCCAGGAACGCCAAATCGACGCCACGCGGCAGGCTTTGGCCCAGGCAGGGATGCTGGGGCGGTCGGGGCTGCGAAAAACCCTGGACCTTACGCACCGTTTGCTTATCGCCCATGCCGAAGCCCGGGACGCGCTGGCCTATGTTTTGGCCGCAGCCCGGCATTGGGCCCGGGCCGCGGCCGCCGAAGGCGCTGAGGACAACCGCATTCATCACGAAGAGGAAATTTTTATGCTGGAAATCGAAGAAATCAAACAAATGATGACCGGCGAATGGCACAGCCGTGATCATGTGGAAACCCTCATCCATCAACGCCGGCAACGCGACGAAAATGCGTCCCCCGAACCCCAGCACCATGATCACCCCTTGGGGGTGGCTGGATATGATACCGAAGGCGACCTGGTCCTCCTGGCCCCGTCTGAGAGATCTTCCCCCCCCGCTGTCCCCGATGGGTTCATCGCCCTGGCCAAGGCATGGCGGCCGGCCTGGTGGCAGGCGCTGGTACGGGCCGAAGGGATCATCGATCTCGATGGTCACCTCCTTTCCTGGGCGGCGTCGGTGGCTCGTTCCGGCGACCTGCCCGCGCTGATGGGGGGCGGCCGATATGAGCATTGGCAGGAGCCAGCTCGCGTCCACCTGGATCCTGCCCGACATCGGGCCAAAATGTGGGCCTAATTCCCAACTAATCCTATAGTATTAGGCCCTCCAACCGGGCTTTTGAGCCCTTCGGAGCAAAAATACTCCGCAGGGAGTATTGAAAACATCCGGCCGAGCTGTTACACTGGAAGGGACAAGAACGTCACGCATCAGCTCTTTCATTCCATCTTCCCAAAAGGAGTACACACCATGACCAAACGACGTCTCACCTATGTGCTGGTGGTTGTCGCCATCCTGGCGATGATCGCGTTGCCAGCCGCAGCCCAAAGCTACCCCAACCCGGGTGTTGGCAGCACCTACACCGAACTGGCCAACAAAACGGACCAGACCGCGACGGCCCGCTTGACCTACTACGACACCAGCGGTGGCGAGCATGCGGGCCAGCAGTACACCATCCCGGGCAACGGCTCCGTGATGATTGATCCTGACAGCGTCCAATTGCCCCAGAACTTCCAGGGCGCGGGCGTGGTCTCCTCCAACCAGCCCCTGGCTTCGGTGGTGAAGACCGTGTGGACCGGCGGGCCTGGCGATGGCTATCAGATGGGGTTCTATGCCGGTGTTTCCCAAGGCTCCAGCAAAATCTGCTTCCCCAGCCTTTTCAAGTCGCCCCCCAACATTTACGCGGCCTTTACGGTGCAGAACACGGGCACGGCCGCGGCAGACATTCGCATCACCTACTTCAGCCGCGCCGGCCATAATGAAGGCCAATACACCGATACCATCCCCGCGGGTGCCCAGCACACCTATGATCTGAGTCACCCGGGCGGTGCGGTACCCAATATCACGGCCCCCTGGAGCGGCTCCGCGGTGGTCGAGGTCACCAATGGTCAGAGCGTGGCCGGTGTGGGTGTGGTCTATCAGCAAGGTCGTACTTCCACTTACAATGCCCCGAATTGCGCCGGTGCCAGTGGTCAAACCACCCTGGTCGTTCCCAGTCAATATCGTGTGATTGCTGATGACGGGACCTGGCTGCTGCTTTCTGCGCTGAACATCCAAAACCTGGAAGGAACGTCGGCGCATGTGCAACTGGACTACCAGCCCCGTGATCCCAGCAAGCCCAGCAAGCACGTGGAGATCGACATCCCCGCTTATTCGGCCGCTGGTCTGAATATGCGCTCGGGCTATAACGGTGACCGGACCTTCTTCAATGATCTGGGCAACCGCTGGAGTGGTTCTGTCACTATCGCCTCGAACAAAGCCATTGTGGCCAATGTGATTACCCAATGGTTCCGCCCCACAGGCCCCGAAGCTGGTTACTATGCTGCCGCGAATGTGAGCACAGGCACCACCAAGTACTTTGTTCCCGGCGTGCGCCGCGTGCAAGACGGCGGCACTTGGAAGGAGTTCAGCGCCATCATCGTTCAGAACCTCACCGGTGCTAATAACGCCATCACCGTCAAGTTCTACGACCGCAATGGTAACTTGAAGCTGACGCTGAATGACACGCTGGCTGCCAATGCCGCCATTGGTTACAATACCAAGAACGGTGGCGATCACGACCCTGCCGACTTCAATCCTCTGGGAACCAATTACGAAGGTCATGTCGTGGTCGAAGCCGCGGGCAATGTGGGGGTGGTCTTGAACGGCATCTCCAAGTCCCCCATGGCTGGCTCTGCCACCACCAACGGTGTCCCTCAATAAAACCGTTGCTTTCCTCCTGATTCACAGCAGCGCATCCACCCGGGTGCGCTGCTTTTTTGCGTCTGCTATGTAAATAGGATTCGGATCAGGATTAGGATTGCGAATCGCCAGGTCCACGTTGAACGAGTCTGCAACGGGCGTGATGCGTGAAACGTAAAACGTGAGAGCCTTACGCATCACGCATTACGCATCACGAGCTCGGCTTCCCGCGCCAACGTGGCCGCGAGACGTTTTCATTCGTATCGGCGCGGGCGAGCCCGCCGTTGGACTGCTTTGTAAATAGGATCAGGATTAGGATTGAGGATTGTCAGGCCGAGGTTAGGCGCGAGCAGGAGTAATCAGTTATCAGTAATCAGTGGAAATCTGGTATCATCTTTAACGCCCATGATCCCACGCTTTTGGAAGAAATCCTCTCCTCCTGCCCAACCCCTCGGTCCGGTTGTCATTTATCATCACATCGCCAAAACGGGGGGGACTTCGCTGCGTAAGGTGGTGCAGGCTAATTACAAAGGTAAGGCCCTGCTCGAACTTTACGGACCTTACCGGAACTCGGTGGTCTGGTACGAGAGGTATTATCACTCCCTTTCACCTGCACGCAAAGCAGCGATTCAATGCATCGCCGCCCATTCCGCCCATTATATAATCCCTGTGCTCGACCGGCCCTTTCGCGTCTTCACCCTGCTACGGGATCCGGTGGATCGCGTGATTTCGCTTTATTACTTCAGCCAAAGGCTGGCACAAAAAGGTCGAGGGAAAGGGGCCGACATTGGGCGTTTCCTGGCCGCGCGGGGATGGAGCCTGGAAGATATTTATCTGCACGCGGAGCGAGGCGATATCCATGGGGCCCAAGACCCCCTTCTCGCCCCCTTTTTCAATGGTCAAACCCGGGCCATTCTGGGCCCCCACACCGACACTTCGGCCATCCCTTTCCTGCCTGGTGTGGCCCCGCCTCTTGAAACCCCTTTGCGCCATGCCCTCGACATCCTGGATCGCTATTACGAGCTGGGGATCACGGAAGCTTACGCAGAGTCGGTCCACCATTTCGCTCGCGTTTTCGGCTGGCAACGAGTGTTCGTGACCCATGTGAATCGTACACGGAAACGACCACCTGCCCATGCATTTCCCTCCGAAATCCTCCATCTCATCCGGGCCTATAACCAATTGGATACGACCCTGCATGCCTACGCCCGGCGCTATCTGAATGAACATCTGGCATCCCCATGGGTAGATGCCACCCTGTGATAGCAACATCTCTGTATTATCTTCGTTCCTTCGAGCCTTCGTGATAGGGGGAGGTGTAGGATACCTGTACAGTTACGAAAAAGATTCGGTCTAATCATCCTCTAATGGATTGACAACACTTTTCTTGCGTATAGATATTAAGCTAGATGCAAACTATCCCAATTCTTAAACGAGGTAAATCATGTCAAAACGACGCATCTGGCTTATTCTGATCATCGCCGTGCTGGGTTTGTTCATCGGTTTTGGCGCGGGCGGCTATCTCACCGCAAATCGCGTCATCACTGCTATGGAGCAAATCCCCGCATCCCCCATCGTTTTAGACACCGTGTACGAAAAGGAGGCGAATCAACTGGCGTTGTCCCTGTTCAATCCGGGCCCGGTGCCTCTTCGCCTGCAAAATTACACGGTGACATTCACACCCGGCTCCGAAACAAAAGAAGCGGCTTATGTGATCTCAGAAATCCCCATAGACCTCACCCTGCCGCCTTTCGAAGTCGTCACCGTTCTTGCCAACTTGAAGGAGCATACCGAAACGTTGGCCGTGGGCGACTTAGTCACCCTGAGCATTTTCTACACCCATCCTCTCTCCCCAGACGTGTACTCGATCATTCATCCGTACATGCAAGGCGCGAGTGAGGAGCCCACATCGACGCCCCCATCAACGCCCACGCCGGCCCAGTAGCCAAGGAGGTTTTCCATGAGACTGACTGCCGAACGGCTCACCTGGACCCTGATGCTGATCCTTTTGCTAGCCTTTGTCGCGGTTCAGGCGTTGGGGATGATCGCCTTCTGGCCGCTTTTGCCTGAAGACTGGGCCTTTCTGGCCGGACTGTTGATCTTCTGGTTGTTGGCCAACAAGCTGCTCTTCGGCTACGGCCAGTTCATTCAGGCCGCGGAAGGCTTCCTGGCCGATGCAGCCATCGATGTCGCGGCCATTCGCGGCCGGGTGCATCATCCTATGGAGTGGTTGGAATCCCTGGCCCTGAGCTCACTACTCACGGCCTGGCTCCACGATCTCGACAAATACCGCTACACCTTCTACACGGCCTATCTGGTGGTCGCTCTGTTCACCCTACTCACAAAATTCAATCTGCTGGGCTACAATCTGGTAGGTAACTACCTGGAAGGCGCGTTCTGGGGCGCGTCGGTGGTAGCGTTCCTGGTCCTGGCTTTGGACCTGGTGGCTCACACCTACCCGGCCGACATCCTCGCCCACACGGCGAAGGAGTTGGTCGATCTGCAGGCAGAGGCGCTGGCAACCCCAGAGGCCAGGGCCTGATCACCCCCGTCCTGAACGCAAATGACGCCGAGCCGCATGACGCGGCCGGCGTCGTTATGGTATTGGATATTGTTTGGATAGTGGATTGGGTGTGTCCCGATTTTGTCTGGGACGTACCCGCGCCCCCTGGCCCATTCGCCCAAACGCCCGCATCCCGGGTATAATAGAATCTCTCTCGCCCGTAGGATTGCTTCCCTTTGATGAGTCTCGTCATCGTCATCCCCACGTACAACAAAGCGGATAATATGGAAGCCATCACCGCCGAACTGCTGGCCCCGCCCCACATCCCGTGTCATCCTCATATCCTGGAGGATCGGTGCATTGGGCGGTGGAAGATGACCATTCCCATCAAGGTCGAGGCCGCGTTCCACACCTGGCAGATCCAGATACGCCACAAACATCCCATTCCCGGTGAACGCCACACCGGGAGTGAGATGTCAGGAATTAAAGATGGACGCGGTCGTGCAGCGAGGATGACATGACCGGGCGGATGCGGGATGTCATCGGATGGCTTTGGCTGCCGGGGTTGTTCTTTGTGGCCGTGATGGCGTTGTTCTGGCGATGGTGGTGGCCAGGGATGGCGCATTGGGTCTTTGCGTATGGCGATTTCACCGAGCAATATTATCCCATGCGGGTGTTTGTGGCCGCGCAATGGCGACTGGGGCAGGTGCCTTTTTGGGACCCCTACGCCTACGGCGGTTATCCTGCGGTGGGGGCCAGCCTCTACGCGCCGTACTACCCTCTGGGACTCTGGCATATCCTTTTCCCTCCGCCGCTGCCTCTGCGAGCCCTGGAATTCGATGCCCTGCTCCATCTCGTCCTGGCCGGATACTTTACCTTTTTGTTCGTTCGGCAACGCACGCGCGACGCCTGGGCAGGCGTAATCGCAGGGATGGCTTTCGCTCTGGGCGGCTATCTCACCTCCTATCCCCTCTTGCAGCTCGGCATCCTTTACACCGCGGTTTGGCTCCCCCTGGTGCTTTTCCTGATGGAGTGGGCGCTGGAGCGCAAGGGCTGGCTGGCCATGGGATTGCCCGGCGCGGCGTTGGGCGTGAGCATCCTGGCCGGCCATCCTCAAACCTTCCTCTATATCGCTTATGTCGCGTTCCCGTATCTGGTCTTTCGCCTCTGGCAGACGAAACGGGGATGGCGCGATGGCCTGGCCGCGGTGGGCATGACAGGCGTCGTGGCAGTGGGGGTGGGGGCGGCCCAGTGGCTGCCCGTGTACGATTTGATGGGACGTTCTCCTCGCGCCCACCTCGGCTTTGATGAGCTGGCTCATGGCTTCCTCCCCACGGAACTCTGGGGACTTTTGCGCCCCAATCCCAAGGAGTGGTCTCCATTGTATGTGGGATGGCCGGCGTTGGCGCTGACCCTGGCCTCGCTCCTGTTCGCACGTCGCAGCGACGTGGCATTTTGGGGGAGCGTGGCCGGCATCGCCCTTTTGCTGAGTCTGGGAGAAAATGGTGGGCTCTATCCTCTTTTCTATCGCTACGCGCCCGGCTTTGCCCTCTTTCGCAATCAGGAGCGGGCCGCCTTCGTGGTCAGCTTTGCCCTGGCCCTTTTGGCGGGATTGGGGTTGGCGGGCGTTCGGGCCTGGTTGAGAGAACGGCTGGCTCCCCCGAGAGCAGTCCTCCTCCTTTCCCTCCTGCTGGTAGGAACGCTCTTTGTCGATCTCTTCCACGCCAACGCCAATGGCATCCTCGCCCCCATGCCCCCCAAAGGCTATTTCGCCTCCAATGCCATCACCGAACGCATCCGGGCCGTCTCTTTGCCCGACTGGCGCATGAGCAGCGAAGGCTTGCTGCCCGGCGATGGCAACGCTGGCCAGGTGTATGGCCTTCGGGATGTGGCCGGAAACTCTCCCCTTCATTTGGCCGCGTTTGACCACTTTCTTGAAACGGTCCCCGAGGTGCGTTGGCTGCCCATGCTCAACGTGCATCATCTGGTCACGCGACGGCAGTTGACGCATGGTGGGGTGCAGGAACGGGCCCGCGTGGGCGATGTGCGGCTGTATGAAGTGGCGTTGGGCGCAGTTCCCCTGTGGATCACCCACGCGGTTCAGCTTGTGGAGAGCCAAAAGGGGGCCATGCAGGCCACGGCTCAGCTCGATCTCGACGTGCGCGCCACGGTCGTTTTGGAGGAATCGCCCGAGATCGCGCCCCGCCCTCTGGCGCAGACAGACCCCTCCGAATTCGCCCGCCTCCTTCATTTCGCCGCGCCGCGTATCGAAGCCGAAGCCGAACTGGCGCAGCCAGGGGTGCTCGTCTTTAGCGAAATCCATGATCCGGGCTGGCGGGTGTGGGTGGATGGCCAGAGGGCCAAACCCTTGCGGGCCTATGGCCTGTTGCGGGCGGTGGCTCTGCCGGCAGGACATCATACCATCCTCTGGCGCTATCAGCCCCTATGGGCGTGGCTGGGACTGGCCATCTCACTGCTCACGATAGGCGGGGGGTGCCTCTCAATTTTTGCCAGGCTACAGGTGCAACGCACTTGAAACAGGCGTTGGCCCCCCGTGCTCCCGGACAACTCCGGTCGGTTGGATGACGCCAAATTTCTGTGAGAAGACCGCCGGAAGATGGCGCTTCTGCCCCAAACCCTGCTGCCATCTCCTAGAGATCGTCTGCTAGGCGGCAGTTTGTTTGCAGGGTCTTTTTATTTGCGTTAAACTAAAGGCCGTTTGAAACCGTTTTTGCTCTCCCCTTCCCCCGCACATGGAACTGAAAGACTATCCCCGTCCCCCAAACGATACTGGCATTGGCATGCACTGGAGCCCCGGCGACACCGGCGCGGTGGGACCAGGTGAATTGCGCTCTAAATGGATCCCCCAACTGCAGCGCATGGGAGTAAAATGGGTGAAGATGTTGCATTCGGGCGGCCTGGAGTTCGCGGAGCTGCTGCTCGAAGCGGACATCATGCCCATCGTGCGCATCTTCCGCCACCGGCCCAATTCAGTCGATCTCAGAAAAGCCGTCCTCGGCCCGAAAGAGCTCCAATGGATCCGGGACTATCTGGCGGTGGGCGTGCGCTATTTCGAATTCAATAATGAACCCGATCTGAGCGGGGAATGGGTCGAAGGCCGGCCGCCTCCTGAGAACGCCATAGATTACGTGGCTCGAGCGGCCATTGTGGATATGGAGACCATCCTGGGCCTGGGCGGCTATCCTGCCGTACCTGCCACCGCGGTGGGCACCAAATGGGACCTCATCGGCAAGATCATCGAACATGGCGGCGATTATCTTTTCGATGAGCCGGTGTGGCTGGCTGTGCACAACTACAACCTCAATCATCCTCTCGATTATCCCTACGACCGCGTCAACCGCCGTGGCACGCCTCTGAGCCCAAAGGCGTATCAGGAGCTGGGCTCTGAGGCATGGACGGGACCTCGCTGGGGGGCACGCACCCTGGCCTTCGTCAATGAACAGCGCAAAAAAGGCAAAAATCCCCGGGGGAATATCCACGATGACCCCTCCTGTTTTCTCGCCTTTCAACGCCTGGCCGACCTCTCGATGAAGCATCTCGGCCGCCATCTGCCTATTATCAGCACAGAGAACGGGCCTATCGTGGGCGAGGATCACGACCCCCGCTACCCGACCACCACGCCCGAGCTCCACGCCCAGAGCGTGGCCGATATGGCTCAGATCATGATGGGCGCCAGCCATCGCTATGATCCCGCGCCCGATTACTACTTCGCCACCGCATTTTGGCTGATGGGCGCGTCGGTGCTTCGGGCCAAAGGATGGGAAGGCCATGCCTGGTTCTCCCCCAGATGGCCCCGTGGTCACCTCCCCGCGGTCGACGCCCTGGAAAAATTGCCCAAGCACCCCCGTCGTTTCGACTTCGAGGAAGAGCCTCCCCCTATTCCCATGGATGGTCGGGCCCGCAGCGTCGTCAGCGGCGTCGTCTATGGCTATCCCAATATGTGGGTCATCTTGCGCTCCGCCGCCTATGCCGTGGATACCTACACCGACGAGCAGGGCCGTTTTCGCCTGGAAAATCTGCCTAAAGGAAAATACCGCCTCTCCCTCCCGGGCACCGAGATCGTACGTCTGGGAATCGAACTGGATGGCCGAAACCATGTGGAGCTCACCATCGGCCAGCCTCCCATTGAACTAAAACCGGAACCCGTGCCCTCGCCCGACTCTTCCGGCGGCGATTGGCATGTGTGGGTGGAGGATATCGGAGAGGCGTCCGGTTTCAGCATCATCCGCGTCAGCGTCCAGGGCAAAGCGCGTCTTCCCGTGCGCATCTTTGCCGAAGGCTGGGAAGGCGTCGTGCGAGAGACGGGAAGCAAACCCGAGTATGGGCCCTTTGCCCTAGAATTTGCACCGCTGGGACCAGGCAAGTATGTGATCCAGCCTGAAGGGCTTGATGTCAAAGCCGTCGTCGAACTGGCTGCCAATCAGATCTTGCAAGTGACCTTCCGCCCCGTGGACGCGCAGGAAACGCCCGTCGAGACGAATCCGAGCCAAAGCCGCATCGAAGGCGTCATCCAACGCGGCGGAGGAATGCGCGTCCATCTGGTCGGGCCGGGGGGAAAGACCAGGGAAACCATTGCGGATAAAAAGGGGCGCTTCCACTTCGAGAACCTGCCCGCCGGGACATATGAACTGCGCCTGCCCGATATCGAGAAGGTCCAGAAAATAACTTTGAACGGCACAGAAACGGCCCGTCTGGAGCTGGAGGCGCCCGACGTGGACATCCCCAGATACAGTACGATTTCTGGTCGGGTCATCCATGGACAGGGGCGAACCATCTTGTTGAAAGGGCCGGACGTGGAAATGACCACCGCTGTGGACGAAAAGGAACGCTATCTGTTCGCCGGTTTGGGGCCGGGCCAGTACTATGTGCGGGTGAAGAACACCCTGTTGCGCCGGGGCGGGCTACGGATGACGGGCCGCAACCATCGGGTGGTTAACTTCTCCCTGCCCACCGCGGAACCTACCGAAAGTGTGATCTACGGACGCGTGCCCGGCGGTGCGGGCTGGCGGGTTTATATGCGCGCGCCCGATGGTCGGGAAATCGTCCAGGTTTTGGATGAAGAGGGCGAGTTCGCGTTTACCGATCTGAAAGCGGGAGAATATGAACTCATCCTTCATACAGAGGATGCGACTTTTGTGGAACGAGTTGTTGTAGACGGCATGAACCAGGTTGAGGCAGATTTCAACCTGCCCGCGGCCGCGGCGTCCGCATCCTGGCCCTGGCAGGTGGAAAAGGAAATTCCTGTCTTTCTGCTGGTACGTTCCATGCCCTACGATCTCTCTGGCTTCCTCCAGGTCATCCGCTTCGCCGAAACCATCTCCGCGCCCGTGGGCGATGATCTCGAGAATGCCTTGCGCGCACAAAAAGTCATTGTCCTGGCCAGTCAGAAGGATTTCAGCGACGAGGAGGAAGCCCGGCTCAAGAAAGCCGGTTGTGAAGTCATCCGCGTGACCCCGCCCCACTATGCCCCAACCCTGCGTGAAATGGCTTCGGTTCTCTCTTCGGAGCCCTCAGAGGAATGCGGATGATTCCATATGAAAGCGTTCAGCCTGAAACGACTGCTCCTTGTGGCGATCCTGGCGGTGTTGGGGCATGTGGGGAGTGCGCGGGCCTGGGGCCCGGGGTTGACGCCCCCCATCCCAGGCCAGACCCAGAGCGATGGTTTTCTGGAACAGTCACCATGAGCAATAGCTCACCGCATAACGACGAAAATGGGGACGCAGATTGACGCAGATGCGACGCAGATTTCCACAGATGTTCGTCATGCTGAGCGACCGAAGGGAGCGAAGCCTGCCCTGAGGAATCGAAGGGCATCTAGCGAGCGAAGCGAGCGCCATGCCGTGTTTTTTGCGCTTCGCTAGATTCCTCGGTCGCTTCGCTCCCTCGGAATGACGTTTCGTTGTCGCCTTTTTCGTGGCCCTATTTTTTGGCGTTGTCTAACCGACCGAAGTGGCGTCTGCCACACCCGCCCGCCCGGCGATGAAGTCGCCGGGCTATGAAACGGCGCCGGATAATTCCGGCTAGCCCCGCAACTGATTACTGATAACTGATCACTGATTACTCTAATTTACGGAACAGTCGTCATGAGCGATGGCTCACCGCATAACGATGAAAATAGGGCGCAAGTGGCAGGTGGCAAGTGGCAGGTGGCAGGTGGTCACGGTGTGCGTCTCAGACATTTGGCGTGGTTTAGCCGAGCGAAGTGGCGTCCACCACGCCCGCCCGGCGATGAAGTGATGCTGGTGGCAAACCTCAAGCCGGTTGCTGGGCGCCTTGGCCCCGCCGACTCGAAGTCGGGGCTGGGGGCCGGCCCCCACCTTGGTTCCTCCCCCGGTGGGGGAGGACATGAGGAAGGTAGATTGCCTGGGCTGCCTGTCTGCCTGCGCAGAGAGGCCCAAGCGGGCGAGGATATGTCCCCGTCGGGCCAACGCTGGCCAGACCTTGAAGGGTCTCCCAGACCTTCAAGGTCTTTGACACCCGCCCGGCGATGAAGTCGCCGGGCTATGAAACGGCGCCGGATGAATTCGGCCGGCACCGCAGGGGCGCTGTTTTTCGGCTCGGAGCTAAACCTCCGAGCTACAGATGCGAAGCCCTGCGGGCTGGCCATGGGAGCCCCGAAGGGGCTTTGCACCCGTAGCCCGAGGGTTCAGCCTCGGGCGCGGAGGAACCGCGCCCGATGAATCCCCCTCCACAGGGGCGCTGTTTCTAGCCTCGGCGTTACTGAATACTGAATACTGAACACTGATTACTGAATTGCGCCGGGCAGTCTACTTGCCAGACAGATAACGCTCGATTTCCTCGGCGAAAGCCTCGAAATCCCCCAGACGCCGTTTCAGAATGCCGTAAACCCGTTCGTCATCGACGCGCGTGTAATCATGGACGATGAGATTTCGGAATCCTACCATTTGTTTTAGTCGAAACGTCAGGTCTGAAGAAAGCACGCCCGCCTGATGCAATGTCTCAAAGGTCTCCCGATAGGTCAAGGCAGGGGGCAGCCCTTCGATGCTGATGATCCGTTGGCTGATGTCGAAACAGACTTCGATGGCCACTTGCAGGGATCGCTCGACCGCTTTTTTGAGACGTTGATTGCGCTGATACGCGCGTAGATTGGGCGTTGCATCCCGTTCCTGTTTAAGATAAGCGACTTCTTCAGCCAGACGTTTCAGGCGGTTGATAATAATGCCGTTGACGCTCACCGAATCGTCCCTCCCGAATGTCTTGATGCAAGATGCGCTCGGCAAATTCCCGCAAGGGCTGTTGATCGAAGTAGAACTTGAAGGTTCGTACCTCGAATTCCACGCGTTCGGCCACTCTGTCGGGGTTTTCGTAAAGCAATCGCCCGGTGGTCAGCACCTGGAAGCGCAAAAGCAGAGGCGCCCGCTGCAAAAAGACCACATCCAGCCGTCGGCCCTCCACAAAGGCTTCCAGGGCCTCGATCAGTGCCATCTCTCGCCCGAACTCGGCCATGACCTGGTCCAAATCGGGTTCTTCCTCCTCCCGCGGGGGGGATGCGGCCAACAGGATCGCCAGATCGATATCGGAATCAGGCCGTGCGCGGCCATTGACCAGCGAGCCGAAGAGATATGCCGCGATGACGTCGGGCTGGGCGGCCAGAAAATCGACCAGACCCGCGCGGTCCAGGCCGGGCGTGGGATGCTCCTGGGGTAACCTGCGCATGATGGCATCATCGTACCATAAAGGTATGGCTTTTCTGAAAAAAGGCCACGAAGAAGAAAAAGACTAAAGACTAAAGATTATCTGCGGAAATTTGCATCCGTATTGGTGAGCCATCGCTCATGGTGACTGTTCTTCCTGGCGAAACCCACGTTCTCCGCATTTGAACCCAGGACGGGGTGAGTTGCCCGAGAAGCTTCTGTCCATTATAATGACCCTATTCCAGGTCATTCAGGAGGTCAACATGGTTGTCGTTTCCAGCACGCAGGCCAAAGCCCAGTTCAGCAAACTGATCGAGAAAACGCGGGAAGGTGACGAAGTGGTCATCCGGCGACGCGGCCGGCCCGTGGCGGTGATGCTTTCTTATGAAGATTATCTGAATTTGCAGACTTTGCGCGAGAAAGCCAGGCGGGAGGAAGCGCTCGCCCGATTGCGGGCGCTGGCCCGGGAAGTGCGCGCTCAAAATGAAGGTCTGACGCCCGAGGATAGCCAGGCGCTGGCGGATGAACTCGTCCGCGAGGCCATCGAAAGCCTGGTGGGCATGGGTCACTTTTGATTCCAAATGAAAGCGTTCGGCCTGAAACTGCTCCTTGTGGCGATCCTGGCGGTGGCTATAAAACGGCGCCGAATGATGAACGTTTACAAAACAATCTGGTAATAGAATGAGGCCTATGACCCGTTTAATTTGTAAAACTCCATAATTCGGCTGGCCCCGCAACTGATTACTGATAACTGATCACTGACTGGAGTCTGGCGAAACTTATTTCTGTCGCTTTTTACGCCATTTTTCGACACGAATTAAACGAATTTGGCGAATTTTTTTATTCTTTTTCGTGAAATTCGCGTTCATTCGTGTCAAAATCAAAAAACGCCAGTGTCCAGTCTGGAACAGGCGCCACGAACGGCTATTCGCCGATACGAACGAAAACGCCGCAGTTACGTCATTCCGACGACCGAAGAGAGGAGGAATCTAGCGAAGCGCCCTGCGGGCTAGATTCCTCGGTCGCTGCGCTCCCTCGGAATGACGTAACCAGAGGACTTTGCAAACACCCCACCAACTTGCAAATCCCTACGTCCCGCTAAAACCAGGTCACCTTGGAAACACCGATAAAAAGGACACGGATGTTCAAAGGGGTGACAGGCGGCGCCAGTGATGGCTCGCCGATACGGATGAAAAGAGAACGCAGATTCCCGCAGATAATCTTTAATCTTTAGTCTTTGTAACTATACAGCTCCTTCTGCAAGACGTTTTTACCACGAAGGCACAAAGGCCCCCCTCCGGCTCTCCCCCGCACGCAGGGGGAGAGGCAAAGACACGAAGAAAATTTTTTATTTTTCCCTTTGTGCCTTCGTGTCCTTCGTGTCCTTAGTGGTTTTTGCCTTGCTATGAGAGGGTACGTGCTTAGTTACCTTTGATATTGGATATCTGATATTCCAATACCCAATACCAATCCATTCTCAGCGCGTTTTGCGTGACATTGTTTTTTCCGGAGACCCACATCATGATGAAAACCAGAAAGCTTCTCGTAGGGGGCATAACGTTCACGTTCCTGATGGCCCTGACCCTGATCGCTCACGCGGCCGGGCCCGTAAGCTGGGGCCAACAGACGCGCGGGGCCTGGGAGGCCAGCACCTTCAACCACACCCAACCCCACCCTTCCGCCCTCTGGTCTCTCTCCAACCAGGGGGATTACCCCACCCTGTCCGATGTCATTGATCACGTCGCGCTGGACGCGGATGGCGACGGCGACATGGACCTGGCTGTGCTGGGATGGCAGGAAAGATGGCTGCTTATGAACGACGGTACGGGCGTTTTTACCCAGGTCGAGGCCGGTGATTTCGATGAGCGCAGCGAATGGGCCGCAGCCCTGACCGCGTTCGACGCGGACGGCGACGGCGATATGGACCTGGCGGTGGTGGAAGAGCATGGCTCCTTGCCCAACCGGGTCTACCTGAACGATGGCCACGGTCGTTTCACCCGCATCGACGCCGGAGATTTCGACGACCCGGTCGAGGTCTCCTATCAAGTCGTGGCCCTGGATGCAGACGGCGACGGCGATATGGACCTGGCCGTGGGGAACCAAGGCCCGGATCGGCTTTATCTCAACGACGGCGCCGCGCATTTTTCCCGGGTCGATAGCGGCGCGTTCGATGATTGCCCCTGTCCCGACACCCTCGCCCTGATCGCGTTCGACGCAGACGGCGATGGCGACATGGACCTGGCCCGGGGCGGCTTTGGCGATTCCCAGCCCAATGCCCTCTTCCTCAACGATGGCCAGGGCGTCTTCACCCGCGGCGATGGCGGCGATTTCGGCCGCGACCCGGTCGATACCTCGGCCCTGGCCGCATTCGATATCGATGGCGACGGCGACGCAGACCTGGTCGCGGGCAAAAACAGCCTTGCCACCCCCGAAACCATGTACGACGCGGTGTATCGCAACGACGGCCACGGCCTCTTCCAGTTGACCGAGGGAGGCGATTTCGACAATGTGCTGAGAAACACCAGCAGGCTGGCCCCCTTCGACGCGGACGGCGATGGTGATCTCGACCTGGCGGTGGCCTATGGTCTCGGAAGCCGACCCGAAGCCAACGCCTTGTATCGCAACGATGGTCAGGGGCATTTTCTGTGGTGGGATGGCAGCGGCATCGACGATTCTGAGCAGTGGACGCGTGCGGTCACCCCCTTCGATGTAGATGGGGATGGCGATATGGACCTCGCCTTTGGCAACGCCCGCGGCGCCCAGGCACTTTACATCAACCAACAAAACGTATCCACCTGCGTCACCCTGGCCCGAGAAGGATTCACCGCCCGCGCGGCAGGTGATTTCGGAAAGGGCTACGACGGGCCCGGCGCCCTGGGCGTCACCCTGGATGTGGATGGCGACAGCGATATGGACTTGATCTCCCGCAATGCGGCCGGGCGGCTGGTGCTCTACAAAAACGATGGCTCCGGCCAATTGCATCCGGCCGATGGGGGCGCGCTGGCAGCGATCTTGGGCGATATCAGTGCCCTGGCCGCGTTGGACGCGGATGGCGATGGCGACCCCGATCTGGCGGTGGCCGATTTCCGCGGTCCCAATCGCCTGTTCTTCAATGACGGTCAGGGGGGCTTCCGCCTGGCAGAGGCGGGCGAGTTCGACAACATGCCCCTGAAAACCCTGGCCCTGGCCGCGTTCGATGCGGATGGCGATGGGGACATGGACCTCATGTCAGGCCACTATCATCAGCCTGCAGGCCTTTACCTCAACGACGGTCAGGGCGTCTTCCACAAACGCAACACGCCCGACTTCATCAACACAACCCAACGTATCCTGCAGCAGATCCTTCCCTTCGATGCAGACCATGATGGGGATATGGATGTCCTCCTGATTGCTCGCGATCCTTCCGATGAGGGATTCGCTCGCCTCTACCTCAATGACGGCCAGGCGCGATTTCAGCAAAAGAATGACAGCGGCCTGGACGCGGTGAAGGCCTCCCTGCCCATGCAGGCCCGCGATCTGAACCGCGACGGCTTCATGGATCTGGCCTCCCCCAGACAGGTTTTCTTGAACGATGGCCAGGGTGTGTTTACGGAAGTCCCTCAAAATGATGATTTCACCCAATCGGAATCGCAGAAGTTGGCCTTGTTCGATGCGGATGGCGATGGTGATGCAGACCTGTTGCGCAACAATACCCGTATGTACGGACTCATCTATGAGACCCTGCAACTCTTCCTCAACAATGGTGCAGGGCATTTCACTTTGAGCCCGGCCGGGGAGATAGATCAGGTCATTGTCAGGGGCGATCTTCTTTCTGCAGATATGGATAGCGACGGCCGGATGGATGTCATTGCCTTGGGATGGCATGGTCAGGGTGTCTATCGCAACCAGGGCGGAGGCCTCTTCGCGCGCCTGCCCAACGCGGGCGGCATTCCCTCCGACGAAAGCGCCACGTATGACCTGAAAGCTGCGGATATCAATGGCGATGGCGCGCTGGATTTGATCGCCGGGGTGGATGGTCCCAACCGGGTCTATCTGGGCGATGGCCGTGGCGCGTTCCGCCAGGCCGATGCTGGCGACCTCACCGCGGATGATTTGATGACCCGGGCCGTGGCGCTCTTCGATGCGGATGGCGATGGCGATATCGATGTGGCCGCGGGCCATAGCACACGCGGCGAAGGGAACACCTCTTCCCTCAACGTCCTCTACCTGAACCAGGGCCAGGGCCGGTTCACCCGCGCGGACGCGGGCGAGTTCGACGACCTGTCCCTGGAAACACTGACGCTGGCTGCATTCGATGCCGATGGCGATGGGGATATGGACCTGGCCGAAGGGTTGAAAGACGGTCAGAATCGCCTGTGGATCAATGACGGCCGCGGTCGATTCACCCGCCAAAATGCCGGAGATTTCGAGAACGCCGCCAGCTATCCCCAGTTCCTCCTGGCTTTCGATGCCGATGGCGATGGCGACCAGGATTTACTCGCCCCAGCTTATCCCGACCGTTTGTATCTGAACGACGGTTCCGGCCATTTCAGCGCCAGATCCTGGTCCCATCGTCCCACCTATTTCTCTTACAACGCCATCGCCTTCGATATGGACCAGGACCAGGATCTGGATTTGGCGATCATGGATGACGAGGGGAATGTCCTCAGCTTCTATCTCAACGACGGCGCGGCCTTCTTCACCCGCACGCAGGTCATGCCACCCGTGTCCTGGATGACGCCCCAGAGGGGGCTGGCCGCGTTGGATGTGGATGGCGATGGTGACCTGGACCTGGCTGACGGCACCGGACGCGTCCTTCTCAATCAGGGCGACGGGCATTTCACGCCCGAAACCATGGGCGATTTCAGCGCCACCGCGCTGCCCCGCTACGTGATGATCCCGTTGGACGCAGATGGCGATGGCGACACGGATCTGGCCGCGGGCGGCTCTGGCATCAATCTCATCTTTTTCAACCAGGGCCTTTACGACCAGGGCGACGTGACTTCGCCCGTTATCTCACCCCAGGCCCAATGCCCTGGCTGCGGGTCTCTCCTGGCCTGGACTTCCTTGCATGGGCAGATGCAAGCCCCCCCCCGCGCCCAACTCACCTTCGACGTGCTGGACCCGACCACGAACCAGCCCATCCCCGGCTTCGAAAACCGCACGCTGGACGCCAACCAGCGCCTCGATCTCACCGGGCTGGACCCTGCGGCCCATCCCGCCATCCGCGTGCGCGCCCGCTTCGCGGACCTGACCCCCGGCCCCGATACCCAGGATCAAACGCCCCGCCTGTGCCGCTGGACCGTCCTCTACCAGAGGGAGGGCGTGGATGTGGTGGCCTATTGGCCCCTGGTGCAAAGATGACGTAGTCTTTAACCACAAAGCACAAAGAAACAGCCAACCTACTGAACGTAACTGCTAACGTACTCGACTTTAAGCCACAAGAAGCCACGAAGTCTCGAAGTTTTTTCGACGACACGAAGAAAAAATAAAGAAAAATACTTCGTGCCTTTATCTTCTTCGTGTCTTCGTGGCAAAAAGTGTGGCGATATCTTAGTAGTTACTACTGAACACTGATTTAGTTACCTGACAGTTTTAGCGGAAGTAAGGCTGTAAGCGGAATGGGAGAGGATCAGGACGTTTCAGTCGTCGTTTAATGAAACTCCATCCGATACGAAAGATGCTCAAATCTCTGCGGT
>JALWZT010000293.1 GCA_027002405.1 Anaerolineae bacterium
GTCCTCCACGGCTCCCACGGTCCCATCCTCTCCCCCTGCACCTCCTACGCCTACTCCGGAGCAAACCCTGGGCACGGCCCGGCCCGCCCAGGTCGAAACCCTGCACCAGCAGCCCACGCCGCCCCCTGCCAATGTGGCCTTGCTCCCCTGGCCACCTCATCAGCCCCTGGACACGCTTCACTTCTATCTCGCGCGTCCCACAGGCCCCCAAAACAACCAATTGGAAGACAACGGTTACGCGTTTGGGAGCACCGCGGGAGGCCGCTATCGGGTTCATCATGGCATCGACATCGCCAATCCCACCGGCACCCCTCTGCTGGCCCCGGCCGATGGCACGGTCTTCTATGCCGGGCCGGATGACCCGGGCCACGTCTTTGGTCCCTATCCCGATTTCTATGGCCGGGTGTTGGTCATCCAGTTGGACCAATCCTGGCAGGGGCACACCCTCTATGTGCTTTATGGCCACATGCAAAGCCTGAGCGTCAGCAGCGGTGAGCGAGTGACTCGCGGCCAGGAAGTGGGCCGTACCGGCATGGCAGGGATCGCGATTGGCCCTCACGTCCATGTGGAAGTGCGGTTGGACCAGCCTCAGGATTACAATCAGACCTACAACCCGGCCCTGTGGATAGAGCCTTTTGCCGGATATGGTGTGCTGGCAGGGCGGGTGACCACCCCGGACGGCCGGGCCTGGCACGAGGTGCGGCTGCATGTTTACCGTCTCACCGAGGATGGCGCGCGGTTGTATCGGGTCTTTAGCACCTACGCGTTGGATGAAGGTCTGCGGCCCGACCCGGTATTGGGCGAAAATGCGGTCCTGGCCGCGGCCCCGGCCGGGGATTATGAAATCGTGCTCAAACAAAACGGCCAGACCCTGCGCCAACGGGTGCACGTGGCGCCGGGTCAGATAGGATGGTTCGAGTTCCAGTTACCTTGATGAGTCAGTAATCAGTGATCAGTAATCAGTAATCAGTTGATTTACTCCTATGCCTAAAAATACCCTGAAATTCATCCCCCTGGGCGGCCTGGGCGAAATTGGCCGCAACATGAACGTTTTCGAATACGGCAAGAACATCCTCATCGTGGACGCGGGGGTGATGTTCCCCGAACAAGACATGCTGGGCGTGGACCTGGTTATCCCCAATTTTGAATATCTGCGGGATAAGAAGGACTGGGTCCGGGGCATTGTCATCACCCACGGCCACGAGGATCACACGGGCGCGCTGCCCTTCCTTTTGGAAGAGATCCAGGCGCCTATCTATTCCACCAAACTGGTTTTGGCCCTGGTGGAACGCAAGCTGAAGGAATACTTTGGGCGTCATTACAAGCCCGACCTGCGGGAAATGACGCCGGGAGACCCCGTGCGCCTGGGCCCCTTCACGGTGCACAGCGTTTTTCTCAGCCATTCCATCCCCGATAGCATGGCCCTGGCCATCGACACGCCTGTGGGGCGATTGGTCCACAGCGGGGATTTCAAGATCGATCTGACCCCGGCCGCGGGGGAAGGACCGGACCTGGCCCGCCTGGCCGCGCTGGCCGAGCCGGGGGTCCTGGCCCTTTTTGCCGACTCCACCGGGGCCGAACGGGCAGGGTTTACCCCCTCCGAAAAGACCCTGGAGCCCACCTTCGATCAGATCTTGCGGGATGCGCCGGGCCGGGTGCTCATCGCGTCCTTTGCCTCTCAGCTCCAGCGTCTGCAAATGATCATCGACATCTCCCACCGCCACGGGCGCAAGATCGCCATCGCGGGGCGGTCCATGGTGCAGAATTTTGAAATCGCCCGGCGTTTGGGGTATCTCAAAGTCCCCAAAGGCACCTACATCAAACTGGAAACCGCGCGTAAACTTCCCCCCAAACAGGTCACCATCATGATCACGGGGAGCCAGGGGCAGCCCGAAGCCGCGCTGGCCCGCATCGCCACGGACCGCCATCGCGACATCCAGCTCCGCCCCGAGGATACGGTGGTCATCTCCGCGTCCCCTATCCCGGGCAACGAAGAAGAGGTGGCCAAGATGATCAATCAGTTGGTGGCCAAAGGCGCGGAGGTGATCTACCCGCCCCTGGCCCATGTGCATGTCTCGGGCCATGCCAGCCAGGAAGAGATGAAGCTCCTTCTTTCTCTGGTGCATCCCCGCTATTTCATCCCCGTCCATGGCGAAGTGCGCCACTTGCATTTGCATGCCCGCCTGGCCCAAACCATGGGCATCCCGCCCGAACGCATCTTCCAGGTGAGCAATGGGGATGTTTTGGAGATCGCGCCCACAGGCTGCCAGATCGTGGGCCAGGTTCCCAGCAGTTATATCTTTGTGGATGGTCTGGGCGTGGGGGATGTGGGCCCCAAGGTGCTGCACGAACGGGACGCGCTGGCCCGCAGCGGCTTTGTGGTGGCCATCATCCCCCTCAAACAGGGCACCCGGGACCTCGCGGGCACGCCCCAACTGGTGACCCGAGGCGCGGTCTATACCGCCCAGGCCGAAGAAATGATGGCCAAAGCCCAAGAGGTATTGGAAAAGACCCTGCAAAAAAACAAACACAAAAAACGTCAGGCCATGTTGGTGGCCGTGCAACAGGCTCTGAGTCGCTACTTTTACCAGACCACACGGCGGAATCCGGTCATTGTGCCGGTGGTGCAGGAATGTCGATGAGGTCGCGGCGCGAGCGTGGCAAACGCTGCCTATCTGGGGCGTATCCGCTATCCTTGGCCATCCGCCAAAAGCGTGTATAATGGGACCATGGACCCTCATTTGGCCAAGCTTCACTGGATCTGCTTTGATTTGGACAATACCCTCTACCCTCTGAGCAATGGGTTGTGGGAAATCATCGATGCCCGGATTCAGGCTTTTGTGGCCGAAACGTTAGGATTGCCCCCGGATGAGGCCCGGAAGCTGCAAAAGTATTACTGGCGCAAGTATGGTACCACCCTGGCGGGGCTCATGGCGGAGCATGGCATCCAGCCGGGGCCCTACCTGGCCTATGTCCACAATTTCGACGTTTCTCCTTTCGTAGGACCCAATCCGAAACTGCGCGCGCTGTTGCAGGCCTTGCCTCAGCATAAGCTCATTTTCACCAACGCCTCTTCCGAGCATGCCTACAATGTTTTGCGGGTGCTGGGGGTGGAAGACTGTTTCGAGCAGGTGATCGGGGTGGAGGAGGTGGATTACATTCCCAAGCCTGATCCCCGGGCGTATGAGCTCTGTCGGGCCAAGACCGGTGTGGACCCTTCCCGGAGCATGTTCATCGATGACCTTCCCGAGAATCTAAAACCTGCCAAAGCCATGGGCATGGTGACGGTGCTGATATCGCAGCGGGGAGGGCGGGATTATGAGTACGTGGATTACAAGCTCCGTCGCATCGAAGACCTGGCGCAGGTGTTTCATATCGCTGTTCCGTAAATAGGATCAGGATTAGGATTGAGGATTGTTAGGCCGAGCTTAGGCGCGAGCATGAGTAATCAGTTATCAGTAATCAGTTGCGGGGCTAGCCGGATTATGGAGTTTTACAAATTAAACGGGTCATAGGCCTCATTCTATTACCAGATTGTTTTGTAAACGTTCATCATCCGGCGCCGTTTTATAGCCCGGCGACTTCATCGCCGGGCGGGCGTGGTGGACGCCACTTCGGTCGGCTAAACCACGCCAAATGTCTGAGACGCACACCGTGACCACCTGCCACTTGCCACTTGCAAACCTGCAAACTGTGTCCCCATGGCGCTCGCTTCGCTCGCTAGATGCTTCGCTCCCTTCGGTCGCTCAGCATGACGAATATCTGCGTCAATCTGCGTTGCGAAGCATCTGCGCAAATCTGCGTTCCCATTTTCCTCCGTATCGGCGAGCCGTGGCTCGTGGCGACTGCTAAGAATTTCACCCAAAGATCTCCTCCTCCAGACCTAGATCAAAAATCCATCTCCAGACCGATGACAGAAGTGTGCTTCCGTGCTACAGTGGGAATGTAAACAAAACCCCACTCATGGAGGCAACTGATGACTGTCGTTCTACAAACCCGGCATCTCCGTAAACAATTCGGAGATTTTGTTGCAGTCGAACACGTGGATTTGAGCATCTCGGAGGGGGAGCTTTTTGGCTTCCTCGGGCCCAACGGCGCCGGCAAAACCACCACCATCGGCATGATTTTGGGGCTTTTGCATCCCAGCGCCGGCCGGGTGGAAATCCTGGGCGAAGAGATCACGCCTGAGCACACAGATGCCTTGCGACACGTAGGCGCCCTGGTGAGCACACCGGGATTCGTTCCCTACCTTTCGGGCCGCGAAAATCTGCACCTCCTCGCCCGCCTTTATCCCGACGTAGACAGGGGACGGGTGGAGGAAGTGCTGAAGCTGGTGGCATTGCAAGAGGCGGCGGCGCGCAAAGTGCGGGGCTATTCTACAGGTATGAAACAGCGACTGGGCCTGGCTGCGGCCATCTTGCACCGCCCTCGCCTACTGGTGTTGGACGAGCCCACCAATGGCCTGGATCCCATCGGCATGAAAGAAATCCGGGAGATGCTGCGCACCCTGGCCGATGAGGGGGTCACCATCTTCCTCAGTAGCCACCTTCTGCATGAAGTGGAGCAGATCTGTGATCGGGTCGCCATCCTCGATCGCGGGCGCATCCTGGCCGAAGGTGAGGTTTCGCATCTTCTGCAAGGCAAACGGGACCTGGAAGCACTGTTCATGGCTGTCGTTGCCCAATCCTGATCCGAATCCTAACAAAGGAGACCATCATGAATCACCCATCCCTTTTCGCACGAATGGTTGACATCGAGCGCCGCAAACTCTTTGGGCGGGCGCTCTTGTGGACGGAACTGGTATTATTTGGCGCTCTCGTCGCCATCCTGCATCTGGTCATCCTCTATGTGAGTCGCAATCATAGCGGGCAGATGCCGACGGAGATGGCCCAGCGTCTCACGCAAGCCCTCCATTGGCCGCAGGCGCTGATCAACGCTCTGCAACTTGCCAATGGCGGTGGTCTGGGCGGCATGCTGGTGGTGGTGCTGGTGGGCGCCTTTGTCGCGCAGGAATATCGCTGGCGCACCGTGCAGTTGTGGTTGAGCCGTGGCGCCGCCCGCCCCCATTTCCTGCTGGCCAAATCCATGGTCATCCTCATCGCCCTGGCGCTGATTGCTTTAACCCCCTTATTGGTCGGGGGCGTCATCACGGGTGTATTCACCTATCTCGACCAGGGGACGCTGCCCTGGCTGACAATGCCTTGGGGAACCATCTTTTTCGATCTATTGAAAGTCGCCTACACCCTCATGCCTTACGCGGCCCTGACCTTCTTCCTGGCCGTTGCCAGCCGCTCGACCATGGTCGCCATCGGCGTGGGATTGGGTTACTCCCTGCTCCTGGAAAATATCTTCATCCAACTCCTCAGTGCAGTCTCCCAAGGGGCTGCGCGTATCGCCGGCTACTTTCCCGCCATGCTGGCCCAAAGCATCATGCAGACCCTGAACGCCGACGCTGAATTGAGCGTAGATGTAGGTGTATCCGCCCAGGCGCACCTGCTGGCCCCATCCCTGGCCGCGCTCCTCATTGGTCTGTACACGGTCATTTTACTGGCCGCGACTCTGTGGATTTTCCTGCGTCAGGACATCTCGGGGTAAAATAACAGCGCCCGGCACGCCCGATCTCCCTCCCTCGCGACCGTCCCGACTCATGTCCTTCTCCACCCTCCTTCCCGATTTCCATCGTTTGCAGTGGAAACTCACCTTCACCTACACCCTGGTCACCACGGCAGCGATCCTCATCGTACAGTTGATCCTCCTCCTGGCAGCCTGGTTCATCCTCACCCGTTCGCGAGCATTACCCCGCATGCTGGCGACGACATTCCAGGAAGCCGCCACAGAGATCGCTCCCGCCCTGGCGCAAGACCCGCCCGACCAGGCCGCGGTGGAGACGTGGCTGCAAAAATGGTCGGGGTCAGGAGAAACGACATTCAACAGCAAGGATTCCCGTGTGACGTTGGATCGAAATGCCATGACTTTGATTGCAGTGGGAGATCGCCAGGGCCGCGTCGTCTCGACTTTACCCGCAAACGTCTGTGCCCAAGGCGCTTTGCTCGTAGATTGCGTGCCGCCGGAGACCACCGCTCTGCTGCTTAACGCGCTGGAGGGAGGCAAAGACCCGGACGAGCTCACCGTGCGGAACGACGACGAGATCTGGATAGCCGCGCCCATTTTGACGAAAGCAGAACGGCCGGTGGGTGTGTTGCTTGTGGCCGTCAGGGTGCCTGCGGATCTGTCCGGGCCGGGTCCCTTTTCCATCGTCATTCTGGGCTCCCTCCTTCCCAGTGCTCTGATCATCGCTCTTTTTGCGGGCGGAGTGGGCTCCATTTTCGGATTCCTCACCGCCCGCGGCCTGACCGGTCGGTTGCACACTCTGGCCACGGCCGCGGAGGCGTGGAGTCAGGGCGATTTCAGCGTTTCCCTGTCCGATGATTCCCGGGATGAACTGGGCCAACTGGCGCGGCGGCTCAATCGCATGGCCGAACGCCTGAAACAGCTCTTGCAAACGCGTCAGGAGCTGGCGGCCATCGAGGAACGGAACCGGCTGGCGAGAGAGCTGCACGACGCGGTCAAACAACAGGTTTTCGCTACCGTCATGCAAGTGGCGGCGGCCCGTAATCTGATAGATAGCGATCCGGCGCAGGCCAAAGAACGCCTGCAAGAAGCAGAGCATCTGGCCAAACAGGCGCAACAGGAACTGACCGCACTCATCCGCGAGCTGCGGCCCGCGGCCCTGGATGGCAAAGGATTGGGCCCGGCCCTGAGCAGCTATGTGCGCGATTGGTCGCGCCAAACGGGCGTCACGGTACGCTTGCAAATGCCGGGGCAACGTGCGCTGCCGCTGCCCGTGGAACAAGCCATCTTTCGCGTCATTCAGGAAGCCCTTGCCAACATTGCCCGCCACAGCCAGGCCGATCAAGTGGACCTCATGCTACAATGGGAAGAAACAAGCCTGCGACTGGAGGTGAAAGACAACGGTCGCGGCTTCGATCCCACGGTCAGGCGAGGCCAGGGGGTGGGCCTTGAGAGTATGGTCGAGCGCATTCAGGCCCTGGGTGGCACCATCCGCATTCACAGCCAACCGGGCCAGGGCGCAACCATCGTAGCCGAAATCCCCTTGCAGGCGCCACGAACGGCGGTTCGCCGATACGGATGAAAAGCTCACGCCAGGATGCAAAGGCCGCTAAGCAGGTTTGCAAGGGGCAAGTCGCAGGTGGCAAGTCGCAAGTGGCAAGTGGAGGGGACGCAGATTTGCGCAGATGCTTCGCAGATTTCCACTGATTACTGATCACTGATTACTCTATTTCCAAAGCAGTCCAACGGCAGGCTCGCCCGCGCCGATACGGATGAAAACATCTCGCGGCCAAGTTGGCGCGGGAAGCCAAGTACGTGATGCGTAATGCGTGATGCGTAAGGTTCTCACGTTTCACGTTTCACGCATCACGCCCGTTGCCGACTCGCCCAACGTCGGCCTGGCGATTCCTCAGCAACCAGCGATCATTCTATTTTCATAGCAGTCATTTGGCGCGGTTTAGCCGAGCGAAGTGGCGTCTGCCACGCCCGCCCGGCGATGAAGTGAACCTGTTGGTTTACTGCGCGAGTACGCCGAATAAATTCAGGTCTGAGGGCGTTCCGCCGCATGTCCCCCTTCGGGGACATGTTTTCCGCCCGGTTGGACCTGTCTGCGCAGGCAGACAGGCGGCCAAAGGCCCCCAGCCCCGACTTCGAGTCGGCGGGGCCAAGGCGCCCAGCAGCCTGCTCGAGGTTTGCCAACAGGTTCATGAAGTCGCCGGGCTACAAAACGGCGCCGGATGAATCCGGCTAGCCCCACAACTGATTACTGATGACTGATCACTGATTACTCATGCTCGCGCCTAACCTCGGCCTAACAATCCTCAATCCTAATCCTGATCCTATTTACGGAACAGTCGCCTCGATTCACTCGAACTACGCTCGCAAGTAGGAGCAGCCGTCTCATGCTGACCCCCAGCCAGGCAACACCTATCATCACCACCCTCATCATCGACGATCACGCCGTTGTGCGCAAAGGCGTGCGCGTCTTTCTGGATACGCAACCCGATATTCGCGTCGTAGGGGAAGCCGCCTCGGGCGCAGAAGGAGTGACCCTGGCCGCCGATCTGGCGCCCGATGTCGTGCTCATGGACCTGGTCATGCCCGGCATGGATGGCGTCGCGGCCACGCGCGCGCTCAAACGCGTCAGTCCCCGCTCCCAAGTCATCGTCCTCACCTCCTACCACGAAGACGAACACATCTTCCCCGCGATTCGGGCCGGCGCCATCTCCTATTTACTTAAAGACGTGGACCCTGCGGAACTGGCGGAGGCCGTGCGCCGGGCCGCACGCGGCGAGGCCACACTGCATCCGCGGGTAGCCGCGCGAGTGATTCAGGAAATTCATGCCACGCCCGTATCGAAGACCACCGCCTCTTATGCCGATCTCACCGAGCGTGAGATGGAGGTTCTGCGCCTCCTGGCGGAAGGATTGAGCAACAGTGACATCGCCGAACGTCTGGTCATCAGCGAAAAAACCGTCAAAAGCCACGTGAGCAACATTCTCGGCAAGCTTCATTTAGCCGACCGCACCCAAGCTGCGGTCTACGCCTGGAAGAAAGGATTGATGCGGCCAGAGGGGGATTGAGCAAAAAGCCAGCCGGCGCCCCATCCCTGACACTGGATTTCCTGAAAAACCTCATGTCACCGCAGAGTGCGCTGAGAGCGCGGAGAAAATACCTCTGAATCCAGTCTTTATACCTCTGTGTCCTCTGCGTTCTCCGCGGTGAGCTACCTTTTTGCGGGGCAGCCGTTGTTCAATTAAACATTTCGACCGTCTGCCGGGCGTTCGGCGTGCGTCGCCGCAGGACTTTCTGGCCGGGGACTGATTACTGATTCACTGGACACGGGCGTTTTTTATTCCATCCACAGATTGTCACAGATTTTCACAGAAAAAGAGAGGAAATCAAACAAAAATCCGTGCAATCCGTGTAATCCGTGGCTAAAATACCGGTTTGAGGGGCCAAAATCCTTTTCGCTAGACCCCAGTAATCAATATCTTCATTGCCTCGCCCGCACCACACACGGCCCGGGATAATTCCCCGTCCGGTCCACCGCGGTGAGATGGTCAAGGATAACGTCCTTTTCTGCCCCGGATGCGCACCCCACGGGGAGTAGCCACCACCAAAAGCCCAGACAGGACGCTCAGGTCATAAGCAGCCATGACTTGTTCCATCAGTTCAATGAGCGGACGAATGCCATCCTCATCGGGCCGAAGAAGCAATACTCCCGCATGCGTGCCCGGCGGAAAAACACGAATGTCCCCAAAACCCTTATCCGCCGTGATCAGAAACCGCTTTTCGGCCTGAACTACGCGCCACAAATCAGGGTCCTTCCACCCGCGAAGCCCTTCCTCCAACACCGTCTCCGCATCATATCCCGCGCGACGCAACAACTCGGCCACGGCCAGAGGCAAGTCCTCATCAACCTTGATGCGCATATCCCCCTCTGTCATGCGGCCAGAGGTGCGAGCAGGTCGTCATGAAGCATCTCTGCGGCGTAGGCCAGCGCCGCCAAAATATCCTCGCGGGTCAGTTGGGGGTAGGCGGCCATCACCTCTTCCGGGGTCATGCCATCGGCCAGACTGCCAATGATGATTTTGATTGGAATGCGCGTGCCTTTGATGCAAGGATCGCCGTGATGTAAATCGGGCGAGATTGCAATGTGATCCTGCCAGCGAATGCGGTTCGGAGTCATGAGCCTCATCAAAAATGGGGGAATACGTGGGTATTCTAGCACAGAATGAAGGGAAGCAGCAACGCCCTGAACACTGGATTTCCTGAAAAAATTCATGTCACCGCAGAGTGCGCTGAGAGCGCGGGGAAAATACTTCTGAATCCAGTCGGCGTGGTTCACATGGACGCTTTGTAGCTTGACAAATTAGCTGTGAGAGTATGGATATTGGATATTCCCTGTTTCGGGACGATTCAAATACCCAATATCGATTATTTCCTTGTAGTCACCATGAGCCACGGCTCGCCGATGCCGAGGAAAATGGGAACGCAGATTTGCGCAGATGCGACGCGGATTACGCAGATGTCGTCATGCTGAGCGACCGAAGGGAGCGAAGCATCTAGCGAGCGAAGCGAGCGCCATGCCGTGGTCTTTGCGCTTCGCTAGATTCCTCGGTCGCTTCGCTCCCTCGGAATGACGTTGCAAGGCGCTACTGAACACTGATAACTGATCACTGATTACTTTATTTTCAAAGCAGTCACCACGAGCGGCGGCTCGCCGATACCGAGGAAAACGCCTCGCGGCCAAGTTGGCGCGGGAAGCCGAGCCCGGGATGCGTAATGCGTGATGCGTAAGGCTCTCACGTTTTACGTTTCACGCATCACGCCCATTGTCGCCTCGCTCAACGTTGTCCTGCTGATCTCAATCCTAATCCTGATCCGAATCCTATCTACAAAGCAGTCCGACGGCGGGCCACCCCGCGCCGATACCGACGAAAATGCCTTGCGGCCAGGGCGGCGTGACTCGTATTCCGTATTGCGTATTGCGTAACGACTGGACGGAATACGGAATACGCAATACGAACCTTTGCCGACTCGCCCAACGTCGGCCTGGCGATTCCTCAGCAACCAGCGATCATTCTATTTTCATAGCAGCCCGTGTTCAAGGGGGCCGGTAGGGGGGAGTTTGACAAAAGGGGGCGATCCTGTAAAATGCAAGTGAGCGTCCAGAAATAACTTCCCTTTTTTGCCGCAACACTTGCCGAGTAAACTCGTGTCCTTTAGGCGCTTTGCGCCAATGGTCGGCCTGCGCCGACCAGTTTATCAGCGTGATTTTGGACGGCGGAGGCCGTCCATTGGCCGTAGGCCTTAAGTGTTCGACTTCAGTCGATGAGCACAAAAACGGAATTAATTTGTAACTATACACGTATCCCATACAACGCTTTGCCACGAAGGCTCGAAGCTTTTCGAAGACACGAAGAAAACCTTCTATTTTTTCCTTCGTGCCTTGGTGCCTTCGTATCTTCGTGGTTTTTGCCTTGCTGTGAGAGAGTACCTGTATAGTTACCTTCGTTCAATGATTCCGTGACTTTTCTATGTATCTCTACTGGCATGTGCCTCTCTGGCAGGCGCTTCTTGTGGCCACGATAGGATTCGTCCTTTTCGGCTGGCTGCTGGTGCGCGTCTGGCGGGGGAGTTCCATGGGGGAGGCACTGCATCGCCATGCCCCCGCTTTGAATCGCGACATTTGCTTCTATTACAGTCCAGAGAAAGGATTGCAGGCTCTTTCTGACGCGGCCGAAGAAATGAATCGGGAAACCGCAGGAGCGCTCGATGATCGATTTTGGGATGCTGTGATGGAAACGGCCACAGAAGGACGCCATGTGACAGTGCGTGATTGGCCTCGGACCGACATGGTGTTGATCACGCTTCCCGTGCAGGACGAAAAGGGTAAAGGCTGGCATGTATTGGCGCTCGCCATGCCTGAGACATCGGCACCGACGCCACCTGCCGCCCCTATTGTCAAGGAGGCATCCCCGGATGATGCCATGTGGATACCAATACGCGCCGATGTAGCGATGCATCGCACCCTCCCCCTGGTGCGAGTACGTCGGCCGGGCCAGGACGAAGAGCAAGGCGAAGGGCCCCCTGCCTGGGAAATCCGGGATTTGAGCGTCACTGAACACCAACTCCTCCAGTTTTTGTATGCCCATGCGGGAGAAGTGCAATCCGCTGAAGCCCTATTTTCAGCGC
>JALWZT010000294.1 GCA_027002405.1 Anaerolineae bacterium
TGGTGACCCGCCAGGGACTCGAACCCCGAACCCGCGGATTAAGAGTCCGCTGCTCTACCAGTTGAGCTAGCGGGCCACACTTTTCATGTGACCGAATTCCATTATAACGAAACCATGGGGTTCCTGTCAAACTTGCAAAGGGACACCAACGCGGGCGTGAGCCCCTAATCGCTTCCATCGGGCACGACCACGCTGATCAGCGTCGTTGCAATGGAGATCACGATGGCCGCGAAAAAGGCCGTCCAAAAGCCGTTCAGGGACAAATAGCCGGGTACCAATTGGGCTGTGAGCAAGAGCATGAGGGTATTAATGACAAGGGTAAAAAGCCCCAGGGTGAGGATGATCAAAGGGCAGGTGAGGAATTGAACAATGGGTTTGATAATCGCGTTGACCAGGCCGAAAACCAGAGCCACGAATAACAGACCGAGCAAGCCTCCTTTTATGGTCATCCCGCTAAACAATAAATCGGTGACCCAAACGGCCGCGGCGATCACGAGCCAGCGGATGACGAGTGATCTGAGCATGAGATATCCTCCTTGAGAGTGAGAAGATATATTCTTTTGAAAATTATAGCTTACCTCAAGCCTTGTGTCCAACGTTTGGTCCAAGGGGCAATTCCGGCCGTTCCCCCTTGCACCAGCAGCAAGGTGATTGGCAGCAAGGCCGGGAAAAAGTAACGGCCCTGGGGTTGCCACGCCTGACCCAGCATGGGCGCAAAAACCATGAGCGCCATCCAGCCCACGGCCGTGGCTGCAAAGCGCAACAGGGGATCGCGGAAGAAACGGCTTCGCCATAAGCCCAACAAAATCATCCCATTCATCAAGGCCAGCCCCCCATAGACCCACCAGGGCATGGGCCGGGTCAACCAGCCAAACCACCCCCAAAAGCCCATCCAGGTCAGAGCCCCATAAACTCCATAGCGTATCAACGAAGGCACATCCCATACCTGACCATAAAACAGACGGCTGAAGTACCCCGCGGGCAGGGGGAGGTGCTTTTCCAACCACACGCTTAAGGGATCGCTCCAGGCCGCGGGGTAGGTGCCTCGCCCGTTGAGCAACAGGGAAAAGTTTTGGGCGTCGGTAAGTTGCACCCAGGCCCGGGCCCGGCCTGCAGGAAGGATGAGATGGACGCTCAGATGGCGGGCCTGATGGCTGAGGATGTATGAGAATTCGCAAGGCTGACTTTGCGGCATACACTTGCGTACGACTTGCCCGCCCTCTTCCGTCAACCGCACCAGCACCGGCCCGGAGCCCCGCCCATGAACCCGCAGGAACACGGGCTGGCCCTGGCGTTGGAGGATGAGCAGCCCGCTGAGGGTCTGATGGAGATGCGCGGGGCCCTGGCTGGCATCCAGCCACAATCGTCCGGCAGGCGAAGACGCCAGCCAGGGACGAGCCGCGCGGCTGGGCCCCCACGACGCGCGACGCCACCCCGCGGCCCAATGGGGGTTGGGAAGAAGCCACATCAGCATGAAAACCATCATGGCCAGCAGGACCCGGCGAGCAGGGACCCCCTTCCTGGCGAGAATCCGTTGCACGGCCAGGGGCCATAAGAAAAGCAGCCCCACATCCACCAGCCCCACCCCCAAAATCAGCCACAGGATTGTACGGGCCCAGGCCCGACCGCTACGAGCCTGCCACAGCCACGCAAATCCCACCGTCCCCCACAGCATGGTCAGGGCATCGTTGTTCACACTGGTGCCAATGAATCCTGGCATGGGGAGGAGGGCCATCACCAACCCCACAGCCAGGCTGCGCGCGGGCGCCTGGGGCCACATTCGCCGCGCCCAGGCCAGGGAGAAGGCTACCATGAGCCCTCGTAGCAGGAGGGAGAATCCCCGGAGCCAATGCAGTTGCTGCGCGGGGTCCAGGTAGCGCCAATGGGGATGCAGCCGGAGCCAGAGCGCGGCCAGGAGGTAATACCCCGGGGGCTTTTGATCGATCTGCCAACCGCTGGCCACCAGGAGGGGGTCCTGGGCCAATGGGGTGGTTGCCCCCTGGGGGTGCACATACCCCTGCCAATGATGGGCTTCCATGCTGGTCAGGATCGCCTGCCAATGTTCGGGCCGCACATCTTCGCGATGGGGCACACGCTGCAACTCGGCCATTCGCTGCACATAGAGAAAATGCCCCGGCTCATCGGGCGCGGCCCAGGGGGGCGTGTGCAGCATCCAAAAGACCCCCTGGCCCAAAGCAAGCCCCAGCACCCCAAGCCAGATCCAGACTGAAGAAAACCGGGTGAAAAGGGTCCTTGTTTGACGGATCATATCTGGCCTGAAGCCCCTCCCTGCCCGCGCGTGCGGCCGACGGCATCGGGCCACAGCCTTGCAATGCTTTCTTGCAGCCGCATCCCGGGCCGCAGGCCCAACCTGGCCGCAGCTTGATTAACATGGGCGATGATGCCCGATTCCCATGTGTCTGCCGCTTCGCCGATACGGGCCGAGGTGTGGGCCACGGCCACCGCGGCCACCCGGACCTCATCCAACATGGCCAACCCCACAATCCCGGCTTGATCTTTGCCCACCCCTGCATCGTTGAAAACCACCAGCCGGGGACGAACGGGCAACGCGTAACGCGCGGCCGCAGAGCCCCCATGGGAGCCCGAGACCACGATCTGGTCTCGAGCGTCCTCCGCAATGTAGGAGATGGAATCCAGCAGGATGATCCGGGGTGAGGAAGGGGTGACCGGTGTCATGGTCATCCAGAGCGGGTGGTCACAGCCGCGAAGGGTTGGAGATGTTTGCGGATTTGGCTGTTCCGTAAATAGGATCAGGATTAGGATTGAGGATTGTCAGGCCGAGGTTAGGCGCGAGCACGAGTAATCAGTGATCAGTTATCAGTAATCAGTGTTCAGTCTTCAGTGTTCAGTAGCGCCGAGGCTAGAAACAACGCCCCTGCGGGAGTAGCCGGAATTATCCGGCGCCGTTTTGTAGCCCGGCGACTTCATCGCCGGGCGGGCGTGGTGGCCCCAGACCTCGGAGGTCTGCGCAGACCCTCCGAGGTCTCATGCTCACCTGCCACCTGCGTCCTATTTTCGTCGTTATGCAGTGAGCTATCGCTCGTGGCGACTTTCCTGAAAAAGGCCACGAAGCCCCCCTCCGGCTCCCCCGCGTGGGGGGGAGAGACGAAGGCATGAAGCCTTACTCATGGATGGAGATGTTGAGGTTGAGAAATTAGGAGAAGTAGGCTAAAATAAAGTATCTTGTGAGAGGTAAAGCACGATGGCAGTTGATTTGCTTCGCAAAAAAATGCACCAACAGATTGACAACCTGCCTGCAGATATTCTGCATGAGATTGCGGACTTTATGGCGTTTGTTGTCGAACGCCGCTTGCGAGAGAAAATCGAAGATTGGGATGACGAGACCTGGCAAAAAATGGCTCTGGAACAATTTTTCCGTGACGATGAAGACGAAGTGGTATATACCCTTGAGGATGCTGTTGAGGTTTACGAAAAATGAGACCGGGCGACATTGTGTTGGTGGCTTTTCCTCAAACTGATCTGAAAAGGGGCAAGCTGCGACCAGCGCTGTGCTTGAGAGTGATGCCCGGACGCTATGGGGATGTTTTTCTTGCCATGATATCCTCGCGAACACATCAACTCATTGAAGACTTTGATGACCTTATTCGTTCTGACGATGCCGATTTTCCCTCTTCCGGGCTAAAAGCTACTTCTGTCATCCGGCTTTCGCGACTGGCGACTGTGGATTGTCACCTTATCGTTGCTAAATTGGGGACAGTCGATAAGAAACGTTTCGAGCGAATATGTCAGCGGATCGCTTATTGGTGTCTTGATTGATAGTTTAAATTCATTTCGACGATCCGTAAACAAGCAATGGCCCGCTCGGCCGCGGTGTCTGCGTCCGGCTCGGGCATGAACTCGCCGAAACAAACCCTTGATACCCGGTTTCGTACAACGTTCCCAACAAGGAGACGAAATCGAGGTGCCCGGCGCCCGGGTACCAGCGGTTGGAATCCGCGACATGAAAGTGGAAAATCCGGTCTCCTGCCAGGCGGATGCTTTCCTCCATGTTGGGTTCTTCGATGTTCATGTAGAAAGTACGATAGCGAATTTCATTTAGATGGTTTTACCAGGTGTTGCGAAGGTTTGCAAGTGTTTGCGAAAGTGGCTTTCCAGAGCATGGTGATAGGCCTCCTCGTGCTCTCGCAGCGTGCGAAGGATGGCGTCGCCATAGGCTTCCAGCGCCGAACCATAGGTGACGTGCAGCACCTGGCGGGCGTCAAACTGGCCCAGATAGCGATCCAGGAATTCGTCGGGCACCGTGGCCGGGTCGGGCACGTTTTCTAACCGGGCGGAGACGTGATACGTGGCCCGGTCGGTGGGATAGCGCGTGATGGCCAGGGCCAGGATCTTTCGGAAAAGGGACGGATTCACCCGGGCGATAACCCGCAACGCTTCCAGCTCCTTCAGGGGTGCGGTGTGCGCGGCGTTGTCCACGTGGTCGCCCGGGTCGATGGTGAAGAAAGTATAACCCGCGGCCACACAACGATCGATATCCTCCGGCGTTTTCAGATGATCCGCGTCCACGCCGTAGCCTTCCAGCCAGCCTTCCTGGAACACCCCCCACATGGCGTCATCGATGACCTGTTGAGGCGTGCGGCCCATGCGCGCGTTTTCCCGCATGGATTGCTGGGGCAAAAATGGGCGCGACGCCCGTGCCCCGCACCGCGCGCACATGGCCGGGCGTGGCCAGGCCCAGAATGGCTGCGGAAGGGTATCGCTTCTATGCTGAGGAGGCTGTGGCGTTTGCAAAAGCCTCCGTAGAGGCTGTTAGTGCCGCCATCTCCCAAGATGATGCGATGGAGGAGGTGTGGAACAATGAGCGTGAAGCGGGGTGAAATCTATTGGGTTGAGTTTAGCCCGATCAAGGGGAGCGAACATTGTCAATGGTCAATGGCTAATTGGGAGTGGTCGAGGGGGAGTGTGCCATTTCGCTGGCGATAATGTAAAATTAGGATGAGTGATGGCAACGCCTAACAAAGACCGTCATGAAAACCACTCACCAAATCCAATAGTAGCAGAAGTGAAAGGAGGATGGCTATGAAATGCCCGAAATGCCAAACAGAGATGGTTGAGGCCGTGTTAGGCCCCATGGCGCCATTTCTAAAAATAGTCAAGAAAGGAGATGCTTTCGCCGAGAGAACGGGATTAGGGACCGTTCTAAAAGGAGCTGACATCAAGCCGTACTTTTGCCCATCCTGTGGGTATGTGGAGTTCTATGTTGCAGAGCCAGAGAAAATAGCATAGAAGGAAGCTCGGAGCGAAACCTCCGAGCTACAAATGCGAAGCCCTACGGGCTGGCGACGTGAGCCCCGCAGGGGCTTTGTACGCGTAGCCCGAGGGTTTAGGATGCTGTTGGCAAACCTCGAACGGGCTGCCGGGCAGTCCGGCAGGGGCGGTGATCCGGCCGTTCGGCCCCCACCCCTTGCCCCTCCCCCGCAAGCGGGGGAGGGGTGATCGTCCAGATCGGAGGGGCTACGTAAGACTCATCCCCTCCTGCAGAAACGGTCGAGGGGGGCATCCCCAGCGTACCGATAGTAAGCCAACAGTATCGTTTAGCCTCGGGCGCGGAGACGCCAAAAACCCGGTGTTTGAAAAATACCTTTGGTTTAGAGGCCAGCGCTGACGGTTCGCTCACCAGGGCGGGCCGCGCGAAGAACGCACGCCAAGTCGCCAAGGGCGCAAAGAGGAAATGGACGTTGGCCCGGCGGGCGGTGGCGCGTGGGCCCGCAGCGTGGTAGGATGCCAGGGAGGCCGCCCGGCGATGAAGTCGCCGGGCACCAGAACGGCGCCGGATGATTCCGGCACCCCGCCGGGGCGCCGTTTCTAGCCGGGAACTTCATATCCCGGCACTGGCTCAGCAAATGCTTGCCAAGAAATTGGGACACACCCATGCTGTACCCGGCGTTTGACAGGATAGGCGCGTCCTGCTATGATGACGTTACCTTTTCTCCCCTCCGTTTGGGTTGCCGTTTATCGCAATGCATGACTTCCTTTAGGCGCAATCATTGTGAATCAGAACGATCCCCATAGGAATCGCGCGTGGCATAGGGCGCATTTGGACGCTTCCATTCCCGAAGTGGGCCAGTTGGTGCGGGTGCGGCAGCGGCGCTTTGTGGTGACCGATATCGCCCGCAGTACGCTAGATTTTCCTCACGGCCACACCCCACAGTGGGCGGCGAGATCCGCGAGGGGCGATTCCGGAGGCTGGGCGTCACCCGCGTGGCCGAGCTTTTGCAAGCGGCCACGGATGAGGAGCCTTCGCCCGAGGTGTTGGCCCGGTTGCAAGGGGTGTGGCCCCGCATCGAAAGCGCTTTGCAACGGGCGGTGGAAGTGCGCGGGCGGGAGCGCACCGACAGCCTGCGCAAAAAACTGGCGGAGCGAGAGCAGAAGGAAATCCAGGACATGCGCGCCATTCTGGAAGAACTGGCCGCCACCATTCAACGGGAACTCGATCAACCGGAATTCGTGCAACTTTCCCTGTTTTCCCAGGCGGAACGGGAGCAATACAGCCGCAACCAACGGGCGCTGCAGGCCCGCCTGCGCGCCATCCCCGAAGAAATCCTGCGGGAAACCGAAGCCATCCACGCCCGCTACGCCGACCCGCAGCCGAGGGTGTTTTCGGTGGCTGTGACGTTTCTTATTCCGACGAGGCTGATTTAGCCATTCATATCCAAAAGCATGAGCGATAGATATGATTCTCTATTACATCGACGAAAGCGGCACGGGTCTCAAAGATACCAGAAGCCCATACTTTGTCCTTTCAGCCATAGCTATACCTGCAGAGAACAATCAAGCATTGAATCAGGCTATCATCGATTTGAAAAGTGATATGGTGAGCTGGGCTAGGCCAGAAGATTTCGAAATCAAGGGGCGTGATTTACGCCGAGGCAACAAAGCCTTCAAGAGTCTCGATTGGAAACAACGTTCTCGAATATTTCTCGACATTGCCACCTTGTTATCGGATTTCCCTTGCCACATCATTGCTGTACAGGTTGACACGCGTGATTTACCCGAATACATCTCGACGGATACAGAGCTGTACCGAATAGCTTTTTGGCGATTGTTGGATGCGATAGAGGCTGATTTGGTAGCGCGGAATCGCTCTGGCATGACGCTCATGGATGCTCGTTCCAATCTGCATTCAAGTATCCAGGACAAGCGCACCATTCAGGCTTATCAGGAGTGGTTGCACAGCCGGGGCCACAGTCATTTGGTAGATGTGCCCTGGTTTGGATTCAGCGCCTTTTATGCAGGATTACAGATGGCCGACTTCACTGCTTATCTGGTCGACTTCGTTGCAAATGAAACTACCCCTGATAGACGACGATCGGCTCCCTTGTTGGAGGCTTTTCAGCGTATTTCAGAAAAAACAACGCTATTTCGTATCCCATAAAAAATAACCGGCCTCACAACGATGAACGATGTGAGACCGGCGAATTTGACAGCCAGCAGGCGCATGGCATTTCAGCCACGCTATAAATCCCCGTACAGTCCGGGGCACCTTACCCATCAATAATATACACCCAAATGGGTGGATTGTCAACCCCCACTTCGAATTTTCGAATACCAACCTCCCTGCAAGCGATCGCAAAGATACGCCTTCCCACCTCCGCCTTCCGACCTCTGACCTCCGCCCCATGTCCATCGCCCGACACCACGCCGAATGGCTCAGCCTGCTGGAGATCTCCGGCCCCTTCCTCTGGGAGGGCCTCACCAAAACCTACAACCGCTTCCACGATCCCGACGAAACCGCGGCGGACATCGCCCGCCTGCTGGAGCTCAACCACCAGCGGTATGCGGAGGAAGTCGCCGCGGGGTTGCATGGCGAAGAAGCTCGCAAGTCCACGAAGAAATCCAAAACCAAATCTGCCGAGGATAGCGGGCAGATGAGGTTGTTGTGATTGATCTCGTCAATTCCAATCAGGAGAAACGCTTGTAAATGACCCCATCCAACATTCCCGGCCCCTATGATGAGGCACGGGTGGCGCAACTCCAACCCATCCGCGACGCCATCGACGCATTGGGCCTCCCGGTCATCCGCAAACGTAAACTATTGGGCATCCTTAACGCTCTGACCATGCAGATCGAGGACGGCGGCGACAGCCCTGTGGTCAACCGCCGTCTGATAGAGGCCCTGCGCGCGGGCGTCGTCCACCAGGTCGGCAAGAAAAACGCAAAGCCGGTGCTGGCCCGCATTCGCGACTTCGAACGTTCCGAGGCTAGACGTGCCCGGCGAAGTTAACACTCATATTTACCACTTCCTCCTCAATGAAGATCGATTAAAATTTGTTATCTGTCCATTACCCTCTCCTCCCTAAGATAACTGTTTATTCATGAGGCTTTCCCCGATGGCATTTTCTGAAATTAATTCCCCATTAAGAAAATCCCCAAATGTACAGAAGGATCAAAAAGGGATTATTGGAATTATTGATGATCAACCTGCAGAGAAGGATTCACTGGGTTACGATGATTATGCAAAGGCATTGGCTGAGATGATCCTTTTACCCGATACTAAAACGCCATTAACATTAGGTGTCTTTGGGAGTTGGGGAATTGGGAAAACGACATTACTGAAGGGAATTGAGAGAGCACTTAACCAAAAGAACCAAAACATAATAAGCGTTTGGTTTAACGCATGGCAATATAGTCGGGAAGATGAGCTTTGGGCGGCTTTTTTACAATCACTACTGAATCAAATTAAAGGACAGATGAACTTGTTTCAGAGTATAAAATTTACAGTCAAATTATTGCGTTATCGAATAGACACAGAAAAACTTTTGGGGCAGATAGTGAATTACTCTATACGCATTATCATAGCACTCACTCCACTCATTTTTATTATGTGGCGGCCTAGCCAAGATTTTTTTAAGCAATTTTTTAGTCAAGAAATTATTACTTGGGCGGGAGGAATATTTACATTCATGCTTGGATTGTTTGGATTTGCCAAACCCCTTTTCTCTGCTGTACGGAATAACATCACTGTCGATTTTTCGTCTTTTCAGAAAACCTCAAATTATGAAGATCATATTGCATTTTTGGACGAATTTCATGATCATTTTGAAGATATTGTAAAAAGTCTGCCATCGCAGAGATCAAATCTAGAATCGAACAATGAAAAAAAGGAAAAAAAGCTTATTGTATTCATCGACGATCTTGATCGTTGTCCCCTAGAAAGTATTATTCAAGTCTTAGATGCAATAGAAGTTTTCATAGATGTCCCTCGTTGTGTACACATCCTCGGAGCTGACCGAAAATTGATTAACAAAGCTCTAACTAGGAAGTATCCTGGAGACAAAGAGGCACAACAACGATATATAGAAAAAATCATAGAATTAGAGTTTGTGCTACCTCCATTAACAAGCGCACAGATATTAAGATATATTAACGATTTACCCATTACATTTCCAAGCGATAAATGTAAAGAGATTTTCGTGATAGCAGGATCAAGATCTAATCCCAGAGAAATAAAACGTCTTATCAACACCTTTTTGTTGTTAACATTTCTAGCAAAGACAAGAGAGGGGCTTGCAGAAGCAATTGAGCCAGTTAGGTTGGCAAAATTGGTAGTTATACGTCGTATATATCCCGAACTTTATGAAATTTTAAGTCAAGATATGGAATTAATACAACAGCTCGAGATTCATATGCTCAAAAAGCTAAAACTTTCTGGAGATGATGATGATTTACCAAGTGAGCTAAATCAATTTAAGAATGATTATTTTTTACAAAAGATTTTTCTGACATCTTCTGATTCAAAAGACGATAATGACGATAAAAGGTTTAGTTCTTTGACTGAAGAAGAAATACAACCATATTTCACCTTAATGTTTCAATTTCAAATAGAGGAAGATGTTGATGTGCTTGATGTTGATGAATTAGATTTAGATTCGGAAGATGGTGGTGGAAATACAGGGGAAAATAAAGACGACTTATATAAACTAAATGAAATAATAAACCGCGATCCTACCAATGCGGATGCGTATATGAAGCGAGGGATTCTTTATCTTACTAAAAATAACTTAAAAAGAGCTAAGGCTGACTTTACTTTAGCAAACAAATTACAACCTGACGATGCGTGGATACTTGCTTACAAAGGGGAAACTTTCCGTCGAATGGCAGAACATGAACGGCAGAAAAGAAAACTAAGAAAAGATTCTCTTAAAGATTTCAATCGGGCTCTTGAGCTCGCTCCCAAGCATGCTTGGGCTTATGCACATCGAGGAGAGACCTACCGTCAGATGGCTGAAATTTCGGGACATCAGCAACAAAGGGAATTGCGAAATAAGGCGATCTCAGATTTCGAGAAGGCTCTTAAGTTTAGTACAAAAACTAATCTGGATGACGCTTGGGCGTATGCGCACCGGGGTGAGACTTATCGGCAAATGCGACAATTCGAGAATGCTTTGATAAATTTTGAAAAGGCTATAGAACTCAATCCAAATGATGCTTGGGTGTATGCGCGTCGGGGTGAGACTTATCGGCAAATGCGACAATTCGAGAATGCTTTGATAAATTTTGAAAAGGCTATAGAACTCAACCTAAATGATGCTTGGGCGTATGCGCACCGGGGTGAGACTTATCGGCAAATGCGACAATTTGAGAATGCTTTGATGAATTTTGAAAAGGCTATAGAACTCAATCCAAATGATGCTTGGGCGTATGCGCGCCGGGGTGAGACTTATCGGCAAATGCGACAATTTGAGAATGCTTTGATGAATTTTGAAAAGGCTATACAATACAAACCTCGATATGCTTGGGCGTATGCGCGCCGAGGTGAGACTTATCGGCAAATGCGACAATTTGAAAATGCAATATTATATCTTGAAAAAGCCATAGAAATAAGTCCATGGTATTGGTGGGCTTATGCAAGCCTCGGAGAAACATACCGCCAGACAAAACAATATCTTAATGCCATTGACATGTTCAATAAGGCTATTGAAAAAAATAATAAACCATATCGATGGGCTTATGAAAAACGAGGAAAGACGTATCTGCAGATGAAGAAATACGAACATGCTCTTAATGATTTTAATAAACTAATATCTCTACAGAAAAGAAAGAGATATTTCTATCAACGAAATTTAGTCTATTTGGCACTTGGCCAGCCAGAATTAGCGAGCCAAGATCTCGCTAAAGCCATTGATCTCGCTGAGAAACGTTATCAGTCCGGAGAAGCAGATTGGGAAGATATTTTTGATTTAGCATTATATTATGTTTTAGATGACCGATGGGAGGATGCATCAATATTTTATAATAAAGCATTAACAGAGAAAGTTTCCATTTCTTACATAGTAGACGCTATTGACGAGTTGAATGATTTTCTTGCTATTTATCCAAGTCATAAAGGTGCTAGAAGAGCGCTTAAGTTCCTTGAGTTGTATACTTAAATTATTAGACTTTATCGGAAATAACGTTATGTCAATACCTGATCGGCAAACTACCAAGCTTAGCAGCAAGTGCGGCAAATCAGAAATAGGATAGCACGCTCAATGGATGGTAAAATGAGTTTCAAAAACCAAGGAGGTGCCATCCATGCTATCTTATGCCGAAATCAAAGACAAACCCAAAGTTTTACTTCTGATTCGCTGAAATTTTATCGAACTAAGGCGGAAGAGGCGCAGGATGAGCTAAACTGGTAGCTAAACTGGTATAAATGGAGGGAGAGAACTTTAACAACTGAAGAATACGGTTTTGTAG
>JALWZT010000295.1 GCA_027002405.1 Anaerolineae bacterium
TTGCTGATGTAGGCTTCGCCCCGCCCGCCCGGCTGGTGGTGCGGGGCGAAGCCTACATCAGCAAAGCGGCCTTTGAACGGTTCCGTCAGGAGCAGGAAAAACTGGGGCACAAATTCACCAGTCCTCGAAACACGGCCGCGGGTGCGCTGCGCAACCTGGACCCCAAGGTGGCGGCCTCCCGACCGCTGGATGTCTTCCTCTATCATATCGTCTTGATCGAGGGGGGGGAAGGCCCCACCACCCAATGGCAGGCCCTGCATTACCTGCGGGATATGGGTTTCCCTGTGGCCCTGGCCTATTGTCGCACCTTTGATGATAGCGAATTCGACGCGCTGGCCGATTATTGCGTCAACTGGGCGCAAGTGAAGGACACCCTGCCCTTCGAAGTGGATGGATTGGTGATCAAGATCAACGAGCTGGCGTTGCATGATGTGTTGGGTTTTGTGGGGCGAGAGCCTCGTTGGGCTATCGCCTATAAGTACCCCGCGGCCGAAGCCATCACCCGCCTGCTGGATATTGTGGTGGAGGTGGGGCGCACGGGCGTGCTCACCCCACGCGCGGTGTTGGAACCGGTCTTTTTGGCGGGGGCGACCATTTCTTCGGCCACCCTGCACAACGAAGATTACATTGTGGAAAAGGATATCCGCATTGGCGATATGGTGATTGTCCGCCGCGCGGGGCAGGTCATCCCCCAAGTCGTGGGCCCGGTGAAGGAACTGCGGACGGGCCAGGAGATCATCTGGCGTATGCCCAAGACCTGTCCTTCCTGCGGGGAGCCGGTGGTGCGTTATCCGGGCGAAGTGGCCTACTATTGCGAAAACACCGCGTGTCCGGCCCAATTGGTGCGCCGGGTGGAGTATTTTGTCTCTCGTCCGGCCATGGATATCGAAGGATTCGGGCCCAAGCAGGCCAAGCTCTTTTGCGAGAAAGGGTTTATCCGGGAAATCGCGGATATCTACACCCTGAAAGAACATCGAGAGGAGCTGTTGGCTCTGGAAGGGTATGGGGAAAAGAAGGTCACCAATCTTTTGCAGGCCATTGAGGCGTCGAAAAACCAGCCAGCCACCCGGGTGCTCACCGCGGTAGGCATTCGCTTTGTGGGGCCCATCACGGCCCAACTGCTGTTGGACCACTTCCGTTCTATCGAGGCTTTGGCCCAGGCCCGGGAGGAGGACCTGGCAGCCATCGAGGGCGTGGGCCCGCGCATCGCCCAATCGGTGCGGGCGTGGTTTTCGCATCCCGCGAATCAGCGCACCATCACCCGGCTTAAAGCCTACGGCCTGCAAATGGCCCTGCCCGAGGAAGAAAAACCCGAACCCGCGGCTCAACCTTTGGCCGGACTCACCTTTGTCATCACGGGCACGCTGCCCAGTTGGACCCGAGAGGAGGCCAAGGCCATTATCCAACGCTATGGGGGCAAAGTCACCAATTCGGTCTCCCGCCGCACCAGTTTTCTGCTGCTGGGCGAAAACCCCGGCTCCAAGCTGCAAAAAGCCCAACAATTAGGGGTTCCCATCATTCATGAAGAGGATTTACGGAAGATGATCGGGCTTTCTGAATGAGCACCGGTTCGCCACAGAACGACGAACATGGGGACGCAGATGCCCGCAGATACAGCGCGGATTGCCGCTGAGAATCTTTAGTCTTTAGTCTTTAATCTTTTCCCCCATGTCTCGTGTTCTTTGTGGTTTTTGGACTCGCTACAAGAGTTCGACAATGTCAAATTCCCTCTAAACACGTCATTCCGACGACCGAAGGGAGGAGGAATCTAGCCCGAAGGGCGCTTCGCTAGATTCCTCGGTCGCTTCGCTCCCTCGGAATGACGATGTGACATTGTTAAGGTAGTCCCAAAATAGGAGCGATCTCTATGAACGAACCACGACGTTACAGTGCTTCGGATGTGGCCTTGGCCCAGTTCGAACGGGCCGTGGCCCATATGCAGTTGGACCCCGACCTGGTGGAGTATTTACGCCGACCTCGACGGGAGCTGATTGTGCATTTCCCGGTGTATATGGATGACGGGCGCATGGCCATGTATACCGGGTATCGCGTGCATCACAGCACGGTGCGCGGCCCCACGAAGGGCGGCATTCGCTATCATCCCGATGTGAATCTGGATGAAGTGCGGGCCCTGGCCATGTGGATGACCTGGAAGAATGCACTGATGAACCTCCCCTACGGCGGTGCCAAGGGGGGCGTGGCCGTGGACCCTTCTCAGCTTTCTCGCAACGAATTGCGACGGCTGACCCGACGTTTCGCCAGCGAAATCAGCGTGCTTATCAGCCCGGAAGGAGACATCCCCGCGCCCGATGTGGGGACCAATCCCCAGGTGATGGCCTGGATCATGGACACCTATTCGGTGGCCCAGGGCCACGCGACGCCCGCGGTGGTCACGGGCAAGCCCTTGAGCATTGGCGGTTCGGAAGGGCGCACCGAAGCCACAGGGATCGGAGTCATGATCACGGCCACGGCCATGATGGAAAAACTGGGTATGAAACCGGAAACAACCCGGGTGGCGGTGCAAGGGTTTGGCAACGTGGGCTCGGTGGCTGCCAAAAAGATGTGGGAACGCGGTTGCCGGGTGGTGGCAGTCAGTGATGTGCATGGAGGCATTTACAACGACCGGGGCCTGGATCTCCCCAAACTCCTCGCGCATGTGGCCCGCACGGGCACGGTGGGGGACTTCCCCGAAGGGGACCAGATCACCAATCGAGAGACCCTGACCGCGGCCTGCGATGTGCTTATCCCCGCGGCCCTGGAAGGTCAGATCGATGAACAGGTGGCGCCCGACATCCAGGCCCGTATTGTGGCCGAAGGCGCCAATGGCCCCTGCACCCTGGAAGGGGAACGCATCCTCCTGGAAAAAGGGGTGGAATTCGTGCCCGATATCCTCTGCAACGCGGGGGGCGTGACCGTCTCCTATTTTGAATGGGTGCAAGGCCTGATGTCCTTCTTCTGGACCGAATCGGAGATCATCACCCGGCTGGAACGATTGATGACTGAGGCTTTTGAACAGGTATGGCAAGCCTCCCGGGAACAGGGCATTGATATGCGCACCGCGGCGTACACCATCGCCATCCAGCGCGTGGTCGACGCGGTGGAAGCGCGAGGCATCTATCCCTGATCCTTTGTGGTATAATGCATGTCGATTTCATTCACCTCGATCCCTTCTTTGGAGCCCAATATGAGCAACCAGTTTGACTATGATGTCCTGGTTTTGGGGGGCGGACCCGGCGGATACGTGGCCGCGATCCGCGCTTCCCAGTTAGGTCTAAAGACCGCGTTGGTGGAAAAGGAGCACCTAGGCGGCATCTGTCTGAATTGGGGGTGTATCCCCACCAAAGCCCTGATCCGCAATGCGGATATTGTCCATCTTTTCCAACGAGGCAAGGAATTTGGATTTAAGGTCCAGGGCCTGGAGTTTGATTACCAAGTGGCGGTGAAGCGCAGCCGTCAGGTGTCGAATCGATTGGTGAAAGGAGTGGGGTTTTTGATGCGCAAGAACCACATCCAGGTCATTCAGGGGGTCGGTCGTTTGACCGGGCCTCATACCCTGGAGGTGGATGGAAAAACCTTCTCCGCAGGGCACATCATCCTGGCCACGGGCGCAAGCCCCGCACTCCTGCCCGGGGTGGAGGTGGATGGGCAGCGTGTTATCACGTATCGCCAGGCGATCGTGCAAGATGAGCTTCCCCAACGGATGATCATTGTGGGCGCGGGGCCCATCGGCATGGAGTTTGCCTATGTGTTCAATGCCTACGGGGTAGATGTGACCGTGGTGGAAATGCTGCCCCATGTCTTGCCCAACGAAGAGCCGGAAGTCGCGGCCGTCGTGGCCAAAGCGTTCCATAAGTACGGGATCACCTTGCTGGAAGGCACCCGCACCGAAGCCATTGAAACCACGGAGACCGGGGTGCGCATCCGGGTCAAGCATCTGGATTCGGGGGAGGAGAAGGTCCTGGAAGGGGATCAGGTGTTGATTGCGATCGGCGTCCGGCCCAATAGCCAGGGCATTGGCCTGGAGGCCGCGGGGGTTCGCACCCATCCCCGGGGCTGGGTGGAGGTCAATGAAGTCATGCAGACCAACATCCCCCACATCTACGCCATTGGGGACCTCAACGGCAAATTACCCTTGGCCCACGTGGCCAGCGCCCAAGGGATTGTGGCTGCGGAGCATATCGCATGGGGGGAGACCGTTCCTATCGACGACTACAGCAACATGCCTCGTTGCACATATTGCCATCCGCAAGTGGCCAGCCTGGGCCTTACCGAAGCCCAGGCCCGAGAGCAGGGATACGAAGTGAAAACGGGCCAGTTCCCCTTCCAGGCCAACGGCAAAGCCCTGGGCCTGGGAGACAGGGAAGGGTTTGTCAAGATCGTGATGGACGCGCAGTATCATGAAATCCTGGGAGTCCACATGGTGGGGCCGGAGGTCACCGAGCTCCTGCCCGAACTGAGCCTGGCCCGCATGTTGGAACTGACCCCAGAAGAGATCGGGCGGAATGTCCACGCTCATCCCACCCTTTCCGAAGCCATCATGGAAGCCGCGCACGCGGCCCTGGGCCACGCCATCCATATCTGAGGGCACCATGATATCGTCCACACACACCTCCTTTACCCCTTTCGAAACCCGCATGCGCGCGGAGGGATTGCCCGATCTTTTTATCCGCACCTTCCGCCATTATTACGAACAACTCCAGGCCGGACATCGGGGCATCATCCCCGAATCAGCCATCGAGCCCGTCCAAGACCTGGTGGATGCCGAGACCTTGCCCGCGCACTACGGGGCCACGGGCCGGGCCTATCGGGATCGGATTGTGATGATCAAGCTTAACGGCGGTTTGGGCACCAGCATGGGGCTGCGCAAGGCCAAATCGCTGCTGCCCGTCAAAGATGGACTCACCTTTCTGGATATCATCGCCCGTCATGCCCTTCATCACCGCGTCCCTCTGGTGCTCATGAACAGTTTCAACACCCGGGAGGATTCCCTGGCTTTGCTGAAGCGATATCCCGAGCTGGAAGGGGAGATCCCCCTGGATTTTCTCCAACACAAAGCACCCAAGGTCCGTCAAGACACCCTGGAGCCCGTTTCCTGGCCTCCTAACCCCGCGCTGGAGTGGGCCCCCCCGGGACATGGCGACATCTACACCGCGTTGGTGACCAGTGGCATGCTCCAAACCCTGTTGGACCATGGGATTGAATACGCGTTTGTTTCCAATTCGGATAACCTGGGCGCGGCCCTGGATGAAGGGATTTTTGGCTATTTCGTTGAGCACGAGCTGCCTTTCATGATGGAAGTCACCGAGCGCACGGAAGCGGATAGAAAAGGCGGGCATTTGGCCCGAAGGCGATCCGATGGTCAGCTTATTTTGCGGGAGACCGCACAATGTGCCAAGGAAGATGAAGACGCGTTTCAGGACATTCACAGGCACCGGTATTTCAACACCAACAATCTCTGGTATCACCTGCCCACCCTCCGGCGGGTGATGGAGGAGCGAGATGGTATTTTGGGGTTGCCCATGATCGTCAACCGAAAAACGGTGGACCCCCGCGACCCTGAATCCACCCCGGTTTATCAACTGGAAACGGCCATGGGCTCGGCCATTGCCGTCTTCCCTGGGGCCCAGGCCCTGCGCGTGCCCCGCAGTCGTTTTTCCCCGGTGAAAACCACGAATGAGCTTTTGGCTGTCCGTTCTGATGCGTTCGTGCTGACCCCCGACTATCGGGTCACCCTTCATCCCCAGCGCCAGAGGCGGGCCGTGGTGGTGGACCTCGACCCCGCCTACTACAAGTTCATCGATGCCTTTGATCGCCGCTTCCCTGACGGCCCCCCTTCCCTGTTGCGTTGTGATAAGCTGGTGGTACGGGGGGATGTGATTTTCAAAGGAAATATCGTGTTAGAAGGGGAGGTGACCATCATCAACGAAGACCCCGATCCCTATGTGTTCGACGAAGAGCAGGCCGCGCTTTATTTGGGCCATCATCATGACCATGAGGATTCGGGGTTCTTCCTCGACGCGGGCGGTAGTCAGTAATCAGTGCTCGGTGATCAGGAATGGATGTCCTGAAAAAACCTTAACCACGGAGACCCAGCCCCCTCCGGCTCCCCCCCAGCCTCGGGGGGAGAGGGCACGGAGAAGGAAAAGTGGCAAGTATGCAAGTGGCAGGTTTGCAAGTCGTTCACTTGCCACCTGCTACCTGCCACCTCCAACCTTTTCTCTGTGTCCTCCGTGTCTCCGTGTTGGAAAACCTTTTTGCGGTGGAGCCAATTAGCCTTCTTCTTCGACTTCGAAGACCTGGCGGCCGCGGTAGGTACCGCAATGGGGGCATACCTGATGGGGAGGGATTTTGGCTTTGCAAGAGGGGCAGGTGATCAGATGAGGGCGCCGTAACGCATCATGGGCGCGACGCCGGTTGCGACGACCTTTGGAAATTTTGCGTTTGGGATGAGGGGTCATGACGAAAATACTCCTGAAAAGATTATTTTTCTAACAAGAACTGGAGTTTGGCCCAGCGGGGATCGATCTCTTCGGTGGTACAGGTGCAGGTTTCGTGATTGAGATTCGCACCACAGATAGGACACAACCCTTTGCAGTCGGGCCGGCAAAGGGGGGTGAGGGGCAAGGCCAACAGGATGGCTTGTCGCAGGATCTCGCTGAGGTCCAGGATGTGGTGCTCATCAATCAGGACCGCGGTGTCCGATTCATCCTGATGAATGGGGAGGCCCGTGGCCATATCCACCGTGGGGATGAATGCTTCTTCGATGCTCACATGCACCGGCCGGATAAAAGGTTCCAGGCATCGGGCACAGCGCATCGAGACCGCGGTATCACCTTCCACCAGCACCAAAATGTGTTCATTGGTCCACAGAAATCGGGCAGTTCCCTGAAAGGGTTCCACCACATCAAAGTCCTCGTCCAGTTGGTCCAGTTCCGAAACTGGCACATAAAGCTGGTGCGTTCGGGTGCCCCCTCGAGGGCCGGTGAGCAACCCTGCCACATTATATTGCAGGGAATCTAAGTGATTCATTTTTCAATGCACACGTGAACAAGCCTTTCGAGTCGCGGGACATCGAAAGGCTTCGGGAAGGTGAAGGTCGGGTTATTTTACTCGATCCCGCCCGAATTGGCAAGTGTACGAGCCCCCCAGGCCAAAGAAAGCCAGCCCGCGATGAACGCGGCCCCGCCAAAGGGGGTCACCATGCCCCACCACCGTTGGCCGGTGAGGGCCATCAGATAAAGGGAGCCAGAAAAGAGCAGAATCCCGGCCACAAAGAGCCATCCGGCCCCGTGGGCCGCCCGACTTTGAGGCGCGCGTCCCACCAACCAGGCCGTGACCATGAGTGCGAACACATGATAGAACTGGTAACGGGCCGCGGTTTCCCAGTTGGCCATGAGCGCGGGGTCCAGACGAGGTTTGAGAACGTGGGCTGCAAACGCGCCCGCCATCACGGCCAACGCGCCCAGAAGCGCAGCCAAAAGGAAGAAGGTTCGTTGTCGGTTCATGATGTTTTATCGGGGAGTTACCATGAGCGATAGATTACTCCATAACGACGAAAAGGAGAATGCAGATTGACACAGCCTCCTATCCGAGTGAACTCGGACTCTTTAGGCGCTTCGCGCCGACGGTCGACCTCCGTCGACCGGACGACTGGACGGCGAAGGCCGTCCATTGGCCATAGGCCTTAAGTGTCCGACTTCAGTCGGTGAGTACAGCCTCAACCGAAATAGGACGCACCCTTTTTATTTTGATTTCGCTCATATTGGAAGCATCTAGCGAGCGAAGCGAGCGCCATGTCGTGGATTTTTACGCTTCGCTAGATTCCTCGGTCGCTACGCTCCCTCGGAATGACGTCTCTGTGTTGGCTTTTCCATACGAACGATCAGCTTTCATCAGCGTTCATCTGCGTCCTCTATTTATGGCGGAATAGTCGGCTCATACGATAGAGAAGCCGTTGGTTCTGAAAGGCATCCCACACATAAACCACGCAGGTATCTGCGAATTTGTCATGGAACCCCTGTCGCTGATCATCCAGGATCATCCAAAAGAAGCCCAGGCCAAAAAGGAGAAAGGATAACACATACCCCACATAACGCCGGGTGCTCCGGGCCAGGGTCAGGGGTTGCCCATCGAGGCGGTAGATCCGCAATCCCACCAGGTATTTCCCCGGCGTTTGTCCAATCAGAACCCAGAACAAAATGGTGTAAAGGGGCGCGAATCCTATGCCAAAGAGCAGCAACGCACCTTTCACCCCGATGCACAAGCTCCCTTCCAAGGAGGGGCCCGGCTGGCATTGGGTGACCGAAAGCCCCACCAGGCTGAAAAGGTAAGTAGCCACCGCGGTGGTTATGGCCAACACCCCGATGATGATGGCGTGATCAATGAGAAACGCGGTAAGCCGACTGACAAAGCCCGCGTAATGGCCTCGAAGATCGGTAGGTTGCGAGGTGAACAACGATTCCTCACGCATCTTTCTTGTGATGGGGCTTGGGTTGAGAACGGCGGCGGGAGAGGACCTCTTGGGCGGAAAAACGGGCCTGGGCCAGTACTTCGGGCGGGGGCAGGGGCAATTCCTCACGGGGAGGCCGACGCAACAAGCCGCGCACAATGAGTTCCACTGTGGAATCCGCGGTCACGGTCCGGGCCCGCAATTCATCCGTGATCTCCCCCACCAGACTCATGCTCTGGCCTTGGACCAGGGTTTGCAAGGCTTCGGGGTTTTCCTCTTGCAGATAATTCAGGTAGCGATCACCGATAAATTGCACCAGGGCTTCCAGCTCCTCGGGGTGTTCCTGCACATAAGCCAGATACCGGCTGACTTGATCTCGCACCAATACCTGAACCCCTTCCACTTCCTGACTGAGGGCTATGAGGGTATCATCCAAAATGTTTGGGATCAGAGCCTGGGCCATGTCCCTGCTGCGGGGCTCTTCCCGGCGTCCTTTTTCGATGAATGCCTCCAACAAGGCCACCAGGCGATCCTGATAAGCATCCCACATGTGCTGGGCAGGGCGGAAGAAAGGGAGGCGCATCAGCGGCCCCATCAGGCCACTGGCCAGGCCCACTGCGCGATCCGCGACATTGACCAGGGAAACCAGGGGCCGGCTGAGAAGGGCCGGGCCCAGGAAGAGCATCCCTATCACCAGGTGTCGCAGGATCACCAGCTCGGATTCGGGCATGGAAGGGGAGGAGGGCGCTTCTTCCTGCAGATGGGTTTGTTCCCATGTGCGGGCCCGCTGGATAAGCTCTTCGCTACCCCAAAGCGCGGCCCCCACCAACAAGCGCACGAAGGATTCGTAGAGGGCCTGGGCTTCGTCCCCGGCCTGCGGTTGAAGGGGCGCCACCCGGTATTCGGCATCAATGGTAGGGGGTTTCGATGTCATGATGAGCTCGAAGCTTTGTAGATCCATCGGCCACAGATGGGGCAACGGACCATCTCGCCCGCCTGAATGCTCTGCACTACCGACGTAGGCAGCGAAGCGCCACAACCGCCACAGCTTCGGCCATCCAGCGCCACCACCGCGACACCACCCAGCTTCTGGCGTAGGCGCTCATACCGGGCCAACTCGGCCTGGGGCAATTGCTTGACGATGGTTTCCCGTCGGGCTTTGAGGGCCCGGGCCTGTTCCACCAACCGGGCTTGCTCTTTTTCCAGGGCCTGACGCTGTTCCAACCATGCTGCCTTCTCCGCGGTGAAGCGCTGCCGGAGCGCTTCCCAGGTGGTTTGGGCTTGTTCCTGTTCCATCAGCGCTTCCCAGGCCTGGTCTTCCAGGGTGTCCAGATGGCGCTTTAGGGATTCCACATGCTGCTGTAAGGCGATTTGTTCCCGGGGGTCTTTGATGCGGCCGCTGTAGAGGCGTTCTTCTTCCGCCTGGATTTTGGCATGTTGCGCGGCCACCGCGTCTTCCCGGGTTTTGCGGGTCCGGCGCCATTGTTCCAGTTGGGCTTCCGCGGCCTTGACTTGCGCGGCCAGCTTTTTCAACCGGGGTGGGGGCTCCATGGCCGCTTTGTTTTGGGCAAATTGACGTCGGGCCGCGTCCAGATCGGAATCGATGTGCTGCAGGGTGGCAAGGAGCTTAATGGTACCCATGGGGAGGCTAACGTTTGATGATAACGAGGGTGCCGATATCTGCCCAACGCCATAAGGTTTCGGCGGCCTTGTCGTTGAGCATCACACAGCCATAGGTGATGGGGGTGCCCACCAGCCCGGCCCAGGTACGGGCACCGGTCTTGGCATTCCAGGGCAAGCCATGGATACCATTTTCCACGGGGCCGGACCAATAGATCCCCAACCACCAGGGCATCCAGATATTCCAGGTGGACCCATACGCCTTGCGGAGTTTGCTCTGGACCCGGAAACGGCCGGTTTTGGTGGAGTTATGGCGGCCCGTGGAGCAGCGCCAGGTGTTCAGCAACACATCGCCTTCATAGCGCCAGCACCGTTGTTCCGAGATGTCGACAACAAATTTCTTGGCGCCCCGAGCAGCCTTGGCCTGTGGTTTCTTCTTCTGCCCCGAGATCACCAGCTTTTGCCCCACCTGGATCAAATCGCCATCTTTCAGGCCGTTGTTTTGGCGAATTTGCGCTACAGTCACCCCATAGAGGGCCGCAATGGAACTGAGGGTTTCTCCCCGGCGCACAACGTGGGTCACGGTTTGCGTTCGAGCCTGAGAGGCAGGGTTCTGACGTTTGGGGATTTTGAGCCGTTGGCCCACGTAGATGACTCCGCTCTGGAGTTTATTGGCTTTGAGAATGGCTGCGGCACTCACCCCCATTTTACGTGCGATCCCCATGAGGGTGTCACCCTGTTTCACCACATAGATGCGACCATTGGGGTCCTGTTGTGGGGGGTTGATCACCAGGCGTTGGTTGGCTACCAGGCGATTGCCCTGGCGCAGATGATTCAGGGCCATCAGTTCCTGCACACTCACGCCGTAGCGCTGGGCGATATCGGCCAGGGTTTCACCTTCTTGCACCTGATGGATCAACGGGGCGCCTTCGGCTCGAGCCACCCCGGGCCGCGTCCAAAGCCCCAGCAAAACTGAAGCCACAATCAGAAGGAAGAGATACCGTTTCATCATGGTTTTGGGAAATAGTGAGGGAAAGGGGGAAGGAGGGGGAGGTTACTCTCATTATACATAACACCGTCGAATTGGGGAAATGTCTCTGGGGCCGGTATCTGTTCCGTAAATAGGATCAGGATTAGGATTGAGGATTGTCAGGCCGAAGTTAGGCGCGAGCACGAGTAATCAGTGATCAGTCATCAGTAATCAGTTGCGGGGCTAGCCGGATTCATCCGGCGCCGTTTTATAGCCCGGCGACTTCATGATACTGTTGGTTTATTCGGACAAGGGGGTAAAGGCCCCCTCCCAACCTCCCCCGCAAGCGGGGGAGGAGATTTTTTTCTCTCAAGAAGGCTTCATGTCTTGTGCATTCTCCCTCTCCGAACCGGGTCACCCCTCCCCCACAAGTGGGGGAGGGGCAGGGGGTGGGGGCCGAACGGCCGGATCACCGCCCCTGCCGGACTGCCCGCCAGCCCGTTCGAGGTTTGCCAACAGCCTCACTTCATCGCCGGGCGGGCGTGGTGGCCGCAGACCTCGGAGGTCTGCGCAGACCCTCCGAGGTCTCATGCTCACCTGCCACTTGCGCCCCATTTTCGTCGTTATGCGGTGAGCTATCGCTCGTGGTG
>JALWZT010000296.1 GCA_027002405.1 Anaerolineae bacterium
GCTCCATCCAGTGCACAGCTCTGGCATAGCTCGCCCACCCGCCCCCTGCCCGACGCCCCCCACCTGAGGCGGCAAGTGCGCCCCCACCCCGACTCCCACCCCCACGTCCCTTCCCTTCACACCTACACCGACAGCTACACCGACTCTGCCGCCCTCAGGCGTCGGCTTTACCGTCTCTGGCAATCACATTTTGGATAATGAGGGGAACGTGATCCAATTGCGTGGGGTGAACTGGTTTGGCTTCGAGACCAGCACGCATGTGGTCCATGGGCTGTGGGCGCGGAATTGGCAGGATATGATCGATCAAATGGTTTCCCTGGGTTTTAACGCAGTGCGAGTGCCTGTTTGTCCTGATACGCTGCATGGTGTGACGCCTAACTCCATTGATTATTACAAGAATCCGGATCTCCAGGGTCTGGATAGTCTGGCGTTGTTGGACCGGATATTGCAAGGATTGGATGCTCGCGGACTTTACATTTTGTTGGACCACCATCGACCCGATTGCCAATGGATTTCGGAGTTGTGGTACACCGACAGTTATAGCGAAAGTGATTGGATAGAGGATCTGGTCTTCATGGCAGAACGCTATGCCGCGTTGCCTCATTTCCTGGGGATTGATCTCAAGAATGAACCTCACGGTGCTGCGACATGGGGCACAGGCAACATCAGCACCGATTGGAATTTGGCCGCCGAACGGGCTGCCGCGGCCATCAATGCAGCCAACCCCAACATCTTGGTATTTGTCGAGGGGGTGGGCAATAATCCGGTTTGCAGTGGCAATCAAAATCACTGGTGGGGCGGCAACCTGGAACCTCAAAATTGCTTCCCACTGAACATCCCCGCTTCTCGATTGGTGCTTTCGCCCCATGTGTATGGCCCCGATGTGTATTCTCAACCCTATTTCTCCGATCCCACTTTTCCTGACAATATGCCAGCCATCTGGGAAGCCCATTTCGGCCAATTCGCCGATACCCATCCGGTGATTTTGGGAGAGTGGGGCGGAAAGTATGGTCATGGCGGTGATCCAAAGGATCGGGTCTGGCAGGATGCGCTGGTGGATTATCTCATCGGCAAGGGCATGACCAGCGTCTTCTATTGGTCCTGGAATCCTGATAGTGGCGATACCGGCGGCGTCCTGCAGGATGACTGGCAGACTCCCTGGGCCGATAAAGTCGATCTACTCCACCGTCTATGGGGCATCGGCTCGGGCAATCCATAGATGGTGCGACGAGGTCTGTCTCCCAAATCCTGCAGTCCTGCATGACGGGTTGAGCCGACGAGCCAGCCAACAAACAAGCCCGGCAGTCACGCACTGTCGGGCTTGATGGTTTGGGCGTTCATTATTTGACCTCACTCCGTTAGCCATTCCCTTCCTTTTATTGTTATACTTGGGGCATGATCCACATACTAGGTCTTGGCCCAGGCGATCCCGGTCTGATCACCCGCCGGGCCTGGGAGATGATGACCCAGGCCGATGCCCTTTGGGTGCGCACACGGCAGCACCCGGCTGTGCCCGCCCTCGCCCGCCATACTCAGGTGCATAGCTACGACGCGTTTTACGAGGAATATGAGGACTTCGACGCGGTCTATGTGGCCATTGCCGAAGATGTCGTTGCCCGGGCCCAGCGCCAGGGCGAGGTCCTCTATGCCACGCCCGGGGATCCGGCCGTGGCCGAACGCACCCCTCAGCTCATCCGCCAGCGGGCCGCGGCCGCGGGGATACCGGTCATCCTCCATGCCGGCGTGAGCTTTTTGGAACCTACCCTGGCCGCGTTGGCCTTTGACCCCATCCAGGGCATGCAAGTGCTGGATGCTCAGCAGGTAGCCGCGAGGCATCACCCACCCGGCCCGTTGAGTCAGGGCCTGCTGGTCCCCCAGCTTTACAGCCGTCTTCTGGCCGGGGATGTGAAATTGACGTTGATGAATGCCTACCCCGACGATCATCCAGTCACCTTGATTTCGGGCGCGGGGAGCGAGGCATTGCGCCTGCGCACCATGCCCCTGTATGAACTGGATCGCCACGATGATTGGGATGACATGACCACCCTGTGGGTGCCTCCCCTACCCCAGCCCGCCACGTACGCAGATTTGCAGGAGATCATTGCTCGACTGCGGGCGCCTGATGGGTGTCCCTGGGATCGCAAACAAACCCATCATTCTCTACGCCCCTATCTGCTGGAAGAAGCTTACGAAGTGCTGGCCGCGCTCGACGCGGAGGATCCAGACGCACTGAAGGAGGAGCTGGGGGATCTCCTGATCCAGGTGGCCCTGCACGTCCAGATCGCGACCGAGGAGGGCGAATTCAAACTGAAGGATGTCATCGCGCACGTGGTAACCAAGTTGATCCGTCGGCATCCCCATGTGTTTGGCGACACCCAGGTGGCAGACGCGGAGGACGTGGCCCGGAATTGGGAGCGCATCAAGGCCCAGGAGCGGGTTGCCAATGGCCAGGAGGCTCAGGGGAAAACCTTGCTCGATGGGGTGCCCACCGCGCTGCCGGCATTGGCCCTGGCTCAAACGTATGTGGCACGTCTGGCCCGGATAGGCTACCCTCTGCCCGAAAAGGAGGCGGTGGCAGGTTTGACAGAGGAGGCCCTGGGTAAGGCTTTGCTGCACCTGGTGGAGCAGGCTCAGGCCGCGGGGCTGGACGCGGAAGCCGCGTTGCGCCAGGCCGCCGCCCGTTTGCGGGATACGCTGCTATGAAAATAGAATGATCGCTGGTTGCTGAGGAATCGCCAGGCCGACGTTGGGCGAGTCGGCAAAGGTTCGTATTGCGTATTCCGTATTCCGTCCAGTCGTTACGCAATACGCAATACGGAATACGAGTCACGCCGCCCTGGCCGCGAGGCATTTTCGTCGGTATCGGCGCGGGGTGGCCCGCCGTCGGACTGCTTTGAAAATAGGATTCGGATCAGGATTAGGATTGCGGATCGCCAGGCCCACGTTGAGCGAGGCACCAACGGGCGTGATGCGTGAAACGTGAAACGTGAGAGCCTTACGCATCACGCATTACGCATTACGTGACTGGCTTCCCGCGCCAACTTGGCCGCGAGGCGTTTTCATTCGTATCGGCGAACTGCCGTTCGTGGTGACTGCTATGAAAATAGAATGATCGCTGGTTGCTGAGGAATCGCCAGGCCGACGTTGGGCGAGTCGGCAAAGGTTCGTATTGCGTATTCCGTATTCCGTCCAGTCGTTACGCAATACGCAATACGGAATACGAGTCACGCCGCCCTGGCCGCAAGGCATTTTCGTCGGTATCGGCGCGGAGTGGCCCGCCGTCGGACTGCTTTGAAAATAGCGTTGCGTTCGTCTGCGAAAGCAACCCGAAGCCCACGTTGGGCGAGGCAGCAGCGGGCGTGATGCGTGAAACGTGAAACGTGAGAGCCTTACGCATCACGCATTACGCATTACGTGACTGGCTTCCCGCGCCGCCCTGACTGCGAGATGATTTCATTCGTATTGCCGAGCCGTCGCTCGTGGCATCTTCTCGATAAGGAGGTTCCTCATGCCCCTCAAAACCGGTTGGCGTGGTCGGTTCTACGAAGATTTTGAGGTGGGTGATGTGTACCAACACCCCGTGGGACGGACCATCACCGAAGCCGACAATGTGTGGTTTACATTGATAACCAATAACCCCAATCCCATTCACTTTGACTATCACTACGCGGCCCAAACCAAGTTCCAACGCCCGCTGGTGGATTCGACCTTCACCCTGGCCTTGATCACCGGGCTGACGGTCAGTGATCTTTCGCAGAACGGCATCAATTTAGGCTGGGACGAGGTCCGCTTGCCCGCGCCGGTGTATCATGGGGATACCCTCTACGCCCGCAGCGAGGTGCTGAGTAAGCGGGAGTCCCGCACCTACCCCGATCGGGGGATCATTACCGTGCGCACGGTCGGTTACAACCAGGATGGCGTGGTGGTCATCACGTTCAAGCGGGCCATCATGGTCTACAAAAGAGGCCATGGCCCGAACATTCCCCAACCCCAACTCCGCGAAGCATGAGCCTTCCCCCTGCTGAGCCCACCATCATCGATCTTTCCCCCACCATCTCCCCGGACCTGCCGGTATGGCCAGGGGACCCTCGCGTGATCATGAGGCAGCCGTACCACCTCGCCCGCGGGGATGCGTTTACCCTCACCGAACTCGCTTTCAGCGCGCATACAGGCACCCATGTCGACGCGCCCGCGCATTATCTGCCCGACGGCGCGGGCGCCGATACCTTGCCCTTGGACGCGCTGATAGGCCCGGCCTGGGTGGTGGATACAGGCCCCGCGGCCGCGATTACCGCCTCCCTGCTGGCCGGCCTGGAGATCCCCAGCACGGCCCGGCGGGTACTCTTCCGCACGCAAAACACGACTCGAGGCCTCATGCGTTCCCCTCAGTTCCACCCCGATTTCGTGGCCATCACCGAGGATGGGGCCCAGTGGCTGGTCGAGGCAGGGGTGGTCCTGGTGGGGGTGGATTATTTTTCGGTCGCGCCTTATGACGATCTGGCCCCCACCCATCGGGTGCTCCTGGCCGCGGGCGTGGTGGTGGTCGAAGGATTGGATATGACCCAGGCTCCGCCAGGGGCCTCCTTTTTGGTGTGCCTCCCCCTCAAACTGCAGGGCGCGGACGGCGCGCCCGCCCGGGCGGTGCTCATCCAGAGATAGGACGCGGACGAACGCGGATGAACGCGGATAATTGTTCCGTAAATAGGATCAGGATTAGGATTAGGATCAGGATTAGGATTAGGATTGAGGATTGTTAGTGCCTTTGTGCTCTTTGTGGCCTTTGTGGTGAAAGATTATCTGCGCCAATCTGCGTCCCCTCAAGAATATCCAATATCATCATCGGCCTTTTCCAGCACCACGTAGATGTTGAAGGTGAAGTATTCTTCCAGGAAAGGGAGGCGCGCGGGGAGGGCGAAGAGCCGGGCGAGCCATTTTTCACTGCGATTGGTCTGAAAATCCACAATGCGCAGCCCCGACGCGGCAAAGATGCGCCGGTACTCGGCCAGGCTCAGGCCGTTCAATCCGAGATCGGCCAGGGAGTGAAGGGTCAGTTGCGGCCAGCGGGCCCGGGCCCGGGCCAGGACCCCGGCTTCCCCCAACATGAGATGCCGCCAGGGGATGCGCGAGCGGGCGTGGCCGTGATCCCCAAAAGGGCTGTTGTAGAGGGGGCCAAAGCCCGCATAAACCCGCCCCCCTGGTTTCAGGCGTTGCTTCATGGCTGCCAACATGCCCGGCAGGTCCAGGATGTGCTCGAAGCTGTCTTTGGAGACGATGATATCAAAGACAGGGTCCGGAGGGTAATCCTGCAAATCCTGGCAAAGAAAATGGACCTGATGGGCAAGCTGGGGTTGTCGTTGCTGCAGATAGGTTTGGGCAAAGGTGATGAGGCGGCAGTTCAAATCCAGCCCCACCGCCCGGGCCGCGCCGGCCTGGGCCATGTAGAACACCATACTGCCATGCCCGCAGCCCACATCCAGCACCTGCTTTCCCCGGAAGTCGGGCGGGCCGCCAAAACGCTGCCAGAACCGAGGGTTTTGCCATTCTCCCCGGGCGAAATAATCCAGATCACGTTGGGCCAGTTCCATGGCTTAGATTATGCCACAGCCGGGGGGGATTGGGAAGTTATCAGTAATCAGTGATCAGTAATCAGTGTGGTTCAAGTTTTTTGAGAATCCGGTGTTGACTTACTTCGATACGTTGAGGATACCCCCTCCCGACTGTTTCCCCAAGAGAGGATGGGTCTTACGTAGCCCCTCCGTTCCGGGTGATCACCCCTTCCCCGATTGCGGGGGAGGGGCAGGGGTGGGGGCCCATCGGCCGGATCACTGCCCCTGCCGGTTTACCCGGTACCCGGCTTGAGGTTTGCCAACAGGTTCGTTCAGCCTCGGGCGCTTTATCCCCCGGCGTTGCTGCCGCCAGCCACCGCCCGCCCCGACCTTGAAGCGTCTCCCAGACCTTCAAGGTCTCGGCCTACGGCCACCAACCTGACTTATGTTTGCGCACCTTCCGGATCATTTTGCCAATAATCCACCGAAACCCACACATGACGAAGAGCACGATCACGTACGAGATGATAAATCTCGATTGCGATTTTCTGGTGGTATTTTCCCAAGAAGATGTAATATTGAATTTTCTACGCTCTAGGACATAATCCGGCGCGCCTCCCATGGGTGTGGTTAGCGTGCTAAAGTCGAGTGTCACAAAGGAGATAGGATACCCTAACTTCACTATCCTTTCCGGAAACTGAACCGGTCTCGGAATAAAGAGGGTACTCCACACGATCACATAAACAAGAAAAAGGAAACCCAGGCATTTTAATACTCTCTTCTTCATCATTGCATCCTATTGCAAAACGATATCAGGGCTTAACTCTTCTGAAAAACCTGCACCACGGAGGCACAGAGCACGCAGAGGAAGAAAAAGGTGCGGTTTGGAGAGGAATTTCTTTATGAACTACTCTCCTCCGCGTATTGCCTGCGCTCAGAGAGCCCAAAGATGAGTTGGAATCTTGCTCCTTAACATCCTTGGGATTAAAATTGTTGTCTTCATATTCTGAAACGGGGATGTAACTATACACGTACCCTCTCATAGCAAGGCAAAAACCACTAAGGACACGAAGGACACTAAGGCACAAAGGGGAAAATAAAAAATTTCTTTGTGTCTTTGTGGCTTTGTGCCTTCGTGGTAAAAACGTGTTGCAGAAGAAGCTGTATAGTTACACGGGGATAAGGCTATACGATTGTATCTCTGATTTATTGCGTTCAACAAAGTCTAACAACACCCTTTCCTTCCTTCGACGCGTAATCTTGGATGTCCTGAAAAAAACCTTAACCACGGAGACACAGCCCCCCTCCGGCTCCCCCCGATGCTCGGGGGGAGAGGGCACGGAGAAAGAAAATGATGAGGTTTGGAGATGATTTTCTCCGTTATACCACCTCTTATTGGTTCGAAGCATCGTAAAAATGCGCCACATATCGCTATACCAAATCGGCGCACAATTTCGCAACTTGGCTAGGCGATAATGTAGTATTATCGATTCGAAGGTCGTAATGCTCATACGCACACTGCTGCTGATAGACATTGGCGAATTGATCACGAGGCCAATGCGGGCTCCGTTCATCAAGACGGCGTTCAAGTTCCGAGAATGTAGGCAAGAGTTGTACAATTCGGAGTCCAAAGCGACTTAGTAATTGACGATATATGACTACTGTTTCATCTGTGAGGACGTCCAGGATTATCACATCCCATCCAGCCATAGCGAAGCCCTCTGCAAGCATACAAATGAGTTTCACACCTAACAGTTTTTGGTCCTTTCCTTCCTTACCCTCCCAGGGTTTGCGATGCGGTTGGACAAACATCCCGCGAATTGCACCAAAATCGATGACTGCACATCGTTGACGCTGTTTAGCCAGCAGGAAACCAACAGTGTTTTTACCGGCTGCTGTTGGGCCAGTCAAAATTAGCATGGGACTTCTCCTTTTTCCTATCGTTGTGGATCAAAGTTTCTTCTGTTTCCACTGCCCACGGTGAAACCAGTAAGCAAATAAAAGACCATTAGTCAAATTAGAGATAGCTAGACCCCACCAAATGCCGGCAACACCTAACCCTAGCCACTTAGATAGCACGTAACTAAGTGGTGCAGCTACTCCCCATAAAGTGAAAAGATTAAGTGCCATTGGAGGCATCGTATCTCCTGCCCCGCTAAGGGCACGTCCCAGTACTAACCCCAAGAGGCTGAAAACTAGCGAAGGTGCTACAATACGCACGTACCAAGTGGCCTCGCTCAACACCTGCGGTGTTGAATTGAACAGGGCAATTATGGGGCGGCCGAAAACAAAGAGGATGACCGTCATAACAGCCATGTAGCCAGAGGCATAGGCGCCGGATAACCAGGCGCTCCGTTCTGCTCGTTCAGATTTATATGCTCCTAGATTCTGTCCTACTAGCACGCCAGCAGTGTTGGCCAAACCGATCCCTGGAATGGTAACAAGCAACAGCAGGCGTCTACCGACCCCATACGCTGCCATCGCCTGAGTCCCATATGCCCCCACCAACCCAACGATAACCAACTGGGAAGAGGAGCGAAGCGTTGTTTGCACTGCGCTAGGTAAAGCCACACGAATAACCCGGCCTATCAGAGGAAAGTCTGGCTTTAGGTCCCGTAAATTGACACGGATCCGTGTTCTACCCTGCAGAATAATTACCGCTTGGAGCACTAACTGTACACCAAAGCTCAGGACAGTGGCCCATGCAGAACCAGCCACCCCAAGAGACGGAAGCGGACCTGGCCCAAAAACCAGCACAGGCTCTATCACCACGGCAACTACCGTCCCAATGAAAAGTAGTTTCATCGTCAAACGAACCTCCCCAGCCCCTCGTAGCATGGCATTGATAACCGCGAGAATGATAAAAGTAAATTGGCCTACAAAGACGATTCGAAGGTAAGGGAGAGCCACAGATAGAACGGCAGTGTCGGCTCCAAGAAGTACCAGTAACGGGCGGGCTAAGAAGAATCCCAAGCTACCCACTACAAATGATACGAATAAGCCCAGTAGGATCATTTGCCACACTGCATGTTCTATTTCTGCTTGATTCCCCGCACCGATTCGTCGTGCTATCACGGACATCCCACCTACACTTAATCCATTAGCCAAAGCTTTAATCACCGAATAAATGATAGAACCAATGGTTAGGGAGGCTAGCGCGGTCACCCCCAATCGAGCTGCCCAGTAGGTGCTCAATACACGGCCTATATTGATAATCACAGCCTCCGAAATCAACGGCAAAGCCAGGTAGAGAATACTTCTTTGCAGGCTACCATCTGTCAAGTTACCTCTCTGCTTCTCTTGCGGTTTAGCATCTTTAATATGCCTCTTCATTGGCTTAGCAATCTTTTTTATCATTTGCTGTTTTTTCCATGTTGACAGCTTACTTCCTCAACATATTGTGCAAATACGGTATTTTCTCAAAATTTCGGGGTCCCCCCAAGAGTCGTTACCTCATACCACAGCATGTAGGACAAAGCACACCGACAAATACTACATATTGCGGCTATCCAAGGGGGCATGTCGACTTCGCCCCGGATTATTGAGAAAATACCTTTTAGTCTGCCTTGGCATTAGTCGCTGCAAAAGTGAAAAGCAGCACAACCACCACCGCCAGAAAATGAAGGATACGATAGGAAGAACGTTTCACAATACATCTCCGCTAGAAATATGAAAAAGGAAGTCGACTCCGCATAGGCATCTATGCATGTACTATTTTAACGGGGAGGAAGGGGGATTTGTCAATGCGTAGATCTACGTATTTTTTTGTTTTTGTTTCAGGTTTCAGGGGGGCTGCGAAGCATCAGGGCGCATCTGCGATCCCATTTTCGCCGTTATGGGGCGTGCCATCACTGAGGGGGGGGATTTTTATGAAATCTTTCATAAAAATTTGACAACTTGGCGCCGCGCGCCTATAATGGCCGCGCGGCCATTGGCTCTTGGGCCGGTTCCTGCAGTAAAATAGTTGATTGTCGTTTTGATCCCGCAATTCCTCTGAGGTATTTACTCATGCGTATTCTGCTTATCAATCCCCGCTTCCGACTCCCCATCGATACCCGCACCAGCCCCCATCTGGGGCTTGCCTACCTGGGCGCGGTCTCGGAAGAACGAGGGGATGAAGTTGTCGTTTTCGATGCCGATGTGGAAGATCAACCCCTAAGCGAGTTCGTCCAGGAATACAAACCCCATCTGATTGGTATCACGGCCAATACCCCCCAGGTGAAGCAGGCCTGGCGCCACGCGGCCGAAATCAAAAAGGTCTGGGATGTTCCCATTGTCATCGGGGGACCGCACCCCAGTGTGGTTTCAGAAGACCTGGATTACGAGTCCCTGACTCGAGGCCCGATTGATATGGTGGTTCGGGGCGAGGGGGAAGCCACCTGGATTGAAATTTCTGAAAAGGTGGAGGATTTCTTGCGGCATCATCCCACCTTTTCCACCGCGGAGCTGATGGATCCGGCCAAAGGGATTTGGAAGGATGTGCTGGGGATTACCTACAAGACCACCGATGGCGAGATGCATCGAAATCCCGATCGCCCGGCTATCAATGACCTGGATAGCCTGCCCTGGCCCGCGTACCATCTGTTCAAGATGGACCGTTACACGAACCTCCAGCCTGCCACCGACGCGGTGGATGGCTCCAAGAGCTTCAGCATCCTCACCAGCCGCGGCTGCCCCTATCGCTGCACCTTCTGTTCCCAGTCCATCATGCCCGTGAAATGGCGCAGCCGCACCCCAGAAAATGTCATTGCCGAATGGGAACACCTGGTGCGAGACCTGGGCGCCCAGGAGATCGGCGTCCTGGATGATAGCGCCAACATCCGCAAGAAACGCCTGCACCAGATCGCAGATCTGCTGATCGAAAAGGAACTGAATCATGTGCCCTGGATTTTCGTCAATGGCATTCGGGCCAATCTGGTCGATCGGGAGCTCATGTTCAAGCTGAAGAAGGCCGGACTGAAGCGCACCGCGTTCGGGGTGGAAACCGGGAATCCCGAGATTCTAAAGACCATTGACAAGCGCATCGATCTGGATACCATCCGGGAAGCGTTTAAGATCACCAAAGAAGCAGGGATTGAAACCATCGCGTTCATGATCATCGGCCTGCCCGGCGATACTCGCGAGACCATGCAAGATACCATCAACTTCGCCATCGAGCTGGACCCGCTCATCGCCAATTTCAGCATGATGACCCCCTACCCGGGCACGAAGGTTTGGGAGATCGTCAAACGAGAAGGGCGTTTGCTCATCGAAGACTGGGAGGATTACGTCTTTTTCGAGCAGAAGGCCCGCTTTGAATTGGGGGATTTGACAGCCGAATTGATGGAAGAGATGTATCGCAAGGCGTATCGTCAATTCTATCTGCGGCCCGGGCCCATTTGGCGCCGCGTGAAACAGAAAGACTTCTGGGTGAATCTGCCTCGTAATATGCGTATTGCCATGCGCACCTTCTTGCCCAAGAAGGAAAAGACCGGTCTGCGAAAGCAGATGGAAGCGCAAGCCTTGTCATAAATCGAATGGTCACCATGAGCGATGGCTCACCGCATCACGACGAAAATGGGGACGCAGATGCAACGCAGATTTTCGCAGATGTTCGTCATGCTGAGCGACCGAAGGGAGCGAAAGCCTGCCCTGAGGAATCGAAGGGCATCTAGCGAGCGAAGCGAGCGCCATGCCGTGGTTTTTGCGCTTCGCTAGATTTCCTTCGACGAGGTCCTTCACTTCGTTCAGGACAAGCTCAGGACATGCCTCGGTCGCTGCGCTCCCTCGGAATGACGTTTCGTTGTCGCCTTTTCCATCGTGGCTCTATTTTCACAGCAGACATTTGGCGTCGTTGAGCCGACCGAAGTGACGTTTGCCACGCCCGCCCGGCGATGAAGTCGCCGGGCTATAAAACGGCGCCGGATAATTCCGGCTAGCCCCGCAGGGGCGCTGTTTCTAGCCTCGGCGCTACTGAATAACACTGAACACTGATGACTGATCACTGATTACTCTATTTTCAAAGCAGTCGCCACGAGCGGCGGCTCGCCGATACCGAGGAAAACATCTCGCGGCCACGTTGGCGCGGGAAGCCGATTTCGTCAAGCGTCAAACGTCATGCGTCATGACCTGACGTTTCA
>JALWZT010000297.1 GCA_027002405.1 Anaerolineae bacterium
GCGTAATGCGTGATGCGTAAGGCTCTCACGTTTTACGTTTCACGCATCACGCCCGTTGTCGCCTCGCTCAACGTCGGCCTGACGACCTCAATCCTAATCCTGATCCGAATCCTATTTACATAGCAGGATCACGCATCCCCCGACGTTGGCCGGGCGGTGTAGAAATCGAGTTGGACGCTGCCGTAGCGGCGGGTGTCCACCCGTTGCAGATGGCGCAGGTGGGGTTCCTCGTATTCGCGAGGATTAATTTGCACGATGACCAGGCCCTGGGGAGTCAGGATTTCGGGCCGGGCATCGATGATTTTCAGAGCTTTGAGCCAAAGGCCCTGGTACTGGGGGGGCGCCACGTAGATGATGTCGAAGGGGCCGATGTGCTGACGACGCAGATATTTGAACGCGTCTCCCCGTACCACGTAGGCCTTATCGGCCAGGCGAGTGGCTTGCAGGTTATGGCCGATAACCTTGAGGGCAGGGGGGAAGCGTTCCACAAAGGTGACGTGGGCCGCGCCGCGGCTCAGGGCTTCGATGCCCACGGCACCGGTGCCGCCGAAGAGGTCCAGAACCCGGGCCTCCACAATGCGGTCTCCCAGGATGCTGAAGAGGGCTTCTTTGGCCCTGTCGGTGATGGGGCGCACGGCGTTGCCGGGAACAGATTCCAGTTTACGGCCTTTGGCACGACCAGCAATAACGCGCATGTTGGTTATGGAAGGGGGTAGGAGGTGGCAGGGGGCAGGGGGCAGGTAGAGGGAACGCAGATTTGCGCAGATGCAACGCAGATTTCCGCAGATGGTCTTATGTTCAACTACTGAACACTGAACACTGAATACTGAACACTCCCATTGTGGTCTCGCTCAACGTTGTCCTGATGATCTCAATCCTAATCCTGATCCGAATCCTATTTACAAAGCAGCACCGCCCGTTTCCAGGGAGGGATACGGCCGGTACGGAGGAAGGTCAGCAGGCGGTCTTTGTAAAAGAGCTTTCGATCCCAGATGAACCACAGGAGCAGGACCGCGCCCAGGATGTCCAGGATGATCAGGATAGGTTCCTGTATCAAAAGCTGGAGATAGGCATGGAACATTTCGGTCGGGTTCCCCACATGCCGCCAGGGGTGCCAGCCCCATCCACGCAAGGGCCACAGCAGGGTTTCGGTGAAGTTCCACATGCGGTCTTCCAGCAGATGGGCGGAAAAAGCCAGCAGGTAGGGCAGCCAGCGCCGTAAACGTCCCGTGGCCCAGGCCAGGCCCCACACCATGCCATGCAGGAGGAGGGTGTGCCCAAAAAAGAGGGCCGCGTTGGCATCGGGGAAGATGAACCAGGCCATGGGTTTATCCAGCATATCGGGGGCGAGCGCGGCCAGGGCAATCAGGCGATAATCGGCCTCTTCAAAAAGGCCGGCATAACGCTGGAACAGGTTTAATCCTGCCCAGGTCCATTCGATGTGTCCGGTAGGAAGCATGGGGGTATTATACCGCGCGAGGCAGCAGATGCCATATCTGGCTCGGCGAAGCTGCCGCGCTCTCGTCGCAAGCGTTTTTTGTTGTTTCGTGCTCAAGGGGGATCGTTTTTCTTGACGATGCGGGGGGTTTAGTGATATAACTTATTCAAACTTTCGTAAAAGCTTGCTGCTGCGATCGAGGATGATCGGAGGCAAAGGAAATACTCGACATTTCCGCAAAATGAAGATGACTCCCCTGTTTGATGCACGCGCTTTCTGGCGCCGGGCGTTCATGACAGCAAAGAGTGTGTGATGTCCCCTTTCCCGTCCGTTTGGTGCGGATGCACGCCCACCTTTTGGATTGACTTTCTCAAGGGGAGTTTTTTACGATGGAAACATGCCTGCCGGTTTTGTGCTGGCGCGTTGGAAGAAGGTCTGTTTGATAGTTATGTCATGGTTATCTTTCCGCTTCATCAGGGCCCGCGCGTCTATGTTGGATAGGCCCGTGGGGCTTGAAAAGCGGATGTGATATAACAAGGGGAAGTATACGATTTGCTTCTCCAGGTTCCTCGTTATCGTTTTGTCCGTCTATCCAACTCAACCAAAAAAAGGAGTCAGGAAATGTCGAAGAGATTGCTTATCTTACTGGCGTTGTTGCTCATTGCGGCCATGGCGTTGGCCGCGTGTGGCGGCGGCAAAGCCACGCAAGCACCGGCCCAGGAAAAACCTGCCGCGGAGCAAAAAACAGAGCAGGCGGCTCCATCTGGTGGCGGTGAGGAATGCAAGGTGGTCTTTGGTGCCGCGGTGTCGCTGACCGGCAAGTATGCCAAAGAGGGCGAATATGTGAAGAACGGGTATGAGCTGTATGTGGAAGAGATCAACAAGGCAGGGGGGATCCCTGTGGGCGACAAGAAGTGCAAGGTGGAACTGAAGATTTACGACGATGAGAGCAACGCGGACCGCAGCGCCCAATTGGTGGAAAAGCTCATCACCGAAGATAAAGTCACCTTCTTGCTTGGGCCGTATGGTTCGGGGAACACCTTTGCCACCACGGCCATTGCCGAGAAGTACAAGGTGCCCATGGTGGAGGCCAACGGTGCAGCCACCAAGATCTTCAATCGTGGGTTCAAATACTCCTTCGCGGTCCTGTCGCCGGCCCCCAACTATCTGCGCGGCATCATCGACATGGCCCTGGATAAGGACCCGAATTTGAAGACCGTAGCCATTGTCATTGAAAATGGCGCGTTTGCTCTGGAAGTGGCCCAAGGTGCCAAGGACTACGCGGAGGAGAAGGGCCTGGAAGTGGTGTACTTCGATAAGTATGCCAAGGCGGCCAAGGATGTGTCCTCCCTGATCACGGCCATGAAGTCCAAGAACCCGGACATCGTGCTGGGTGCCGGGCACCTGCAAGACACCATCCTGGTGATGAAGCAGTCCAAGGATCTGGGGCTTTCGCCCAAGGTGTTTGGCTTCAGCGTGGGGCCCACCTCTCCCGAATTCCGCAAGGCTTTGGGCAAAGACGCGGATTACGTGGTCGGTGCCGCGCAGTGGACGCCGGAGCTGAAGTATCAGAGCGACGATATCTTCGGCACGCCGCAGCACTTCACCGAGCTCTACAAGGCCAAGTATGGCGAGATCCCGCCCTACCAGGCGGCGGAATCCGCGGCCGCGCTCATTGCGTATCAGAAAGCCATCGAGGCTGCGGGCAGCCTGGATAAGGACAAGGTGCGGGATGCTCTGGCCGCGCTGGACTATGATTCCTTCTATGGCAAGCTCAAGTTTAATGAGCAGGGTATGAATGTGTACAAGCCCATGGCGGTGATGCAGAACTACACCGATGGGAATCTGTACACCGTGTGGCCAAAGGAAGCGGCTGTGAAGGAATTCCTCTACCCCTTCGTTCCCTGGGATCAACGGTAATCGCCGTGTAAAGATGGCGGGGGTTGGCTCCCCATGTGGGAATCAGCCCCCGCGTTTTTATATCTGGCACAGGAGAGAGACTATGGAATCGTTGCAATTCACGCAGGGCATTGTGAATGCCATTTTGCTTAGCGGCACGCTCACATTGGTCGCGATCGGTTTTTCTATTGTTTGGGGCATTCTCAACATCATCAATCTGGCTCATGGCGCCTTTCTCATGGTGGGCGCGTATATCACTTATTGGCTTTTCACCCTTTACGGGGTTGACCCCTTCCTTTCCCTCCCGATTTCCATGGCGATCATGTTCCTGGTGGGGTACGCGGTGCAACGTTATTTGATCAATCTGGTGATCCGGGCCCCATTGCTGGTGACCTTTTTGCTCACCTTTGCCATGGAGATTGTGATCATCAATCTGGCGACCTTTTTCTGGAAGGGGGATTTGCGTTCGGTCACGCCCGACTATGCAGGACTAGGGTTCACCCTTGGCAATGTGCAGATTCCCTATGTACGCTTGGCCGCATTCATTATTTCTCTGATTCTGACCGGCCTCTTGCATGTCTTTATGACCTATACCAAGACAGGAAATGCCATCCGGGCCACGGGCATGGATATCGACGCGGCCCGGTTGCAAGGGGTGCGCATCCCCCAGACCTATGCCCTGACCTACGCCTTGGGAACGGCGCTGGCCGCAGGGGCAGGAACCCTCATCAGCATCAGTTTTCCCATCGACCCCACCATGGGGGGGGCCTACACCCTGCGAGCTTTCGTCATCTGCGTGCTGGGCGGTCTGGGTAGCATCCCCGGCGTGATGTTGGGCGCTTTGTTGTTCTCCTTCATCGAAGTTTTCAGCGGCATCTGGTTCCCCAGTCTCAAAGACGCCATCGCCTTGCTGGTATTGGTCCTGGTGCTTATCGTTCGTCCCAGCGGTATCGCGGGCAAGGCATTCTATCATTAAAAGGAGCAAGAGATGATGAGTGATAAGGAAAAGAAAAAAGCGCCTATTCGGTATTCCCCTTTGGATGGTTTGTTCAAAGGGCGTCAGGGGGTGCTGTTGGGGTTGTTTGCCCTTTTTGCCCTTTTCCTGGCCATTTTCCCCTTGTTGCCCTTTGCCAGTGGTTTTTGGCTGAATACGCTGACGTTGATCCTGCTCTTGGCAGCCATGGCCATCGGCTGGAACTTTATCGGCGGATATACCGGCTACGCCGCTTTCGGCAATGTGGCCTTCTTTGGCATTGGTGCCTATGGCACGGGATTGAGCATGATCCGCCTGGGGTTGGGCTTTTTCCCTTCCCTGATGATCGGCGCGGTCGCGGCCATGGTGTTCGCCATCCTCATCGGGCTGCCCATTCTGCGCCTTAAGGGCCATTATTTTGCCATCGCCACCGTGGCCATCGCCACGGCCATGGGGGAGATCGCGGACAGTTGGACCAGCTTCACGGGCGGTGCCGCGGGCATCACCCTGCCCTTCTTCAGCCCCATCGAATGGAGCGGCCAGTTTTTCTATTACATGGCCTTTTTGCTGGCCATGGGCGGTCTGCTGCTGACCTGGTTCATCCTCAATCGCAAGATGGGGTATAGCTGGGTGGCCATTCGCGAAGATGAGGATGCCGCGAATATGATGGGCATCAACACCACCTGGGCCAAGGTCATGGCCTTTGCCCTCAGCGCGCTGATGGCGGGCCTGGCCGGCGGGATCTACGCCTATTGGAAGACCTTCGTCCTGGCCGAAGAGGTTTTCAAGATCGAATACACCCTGCAAATGATTCTGGCCGCGGTGTTGGGGGGCACAGGCACCATCTTCGGTCCCTTCATCGGTGCCTTCATCTATTATATCCTCATCACCTTGCTGGTTTTCTTCCTGCCCGTGGGGCAGCTTCATGCCACCATCCTGGGGGTGATTATCATTCTCGTGATGGTCTTCACACCCAAGGGGCTGATGGACTTCCTCAGTGGGAAGAAGAAGCTTTCTGTCAATGCGCTCCTGGAAAACATTCGCACTTATAGGGTATAGCCATGGAACGAGAAGTCATCCTCGAAACCCAAAATGCCACCAAACACTTCGGCGGTCTTGCCGCGGTGGAAAAGGTGAACATGAAAATCTACAAAGGCGAAATTTTGGGGCTTATCGGCCCCAATGGCGCGGGCAAGACGACCTTTGTCAACATCATTACAGGGATGCTGCCCATCACCGCGGGCAAGGTCTATTTCAAAGGTCAGGATATCACAGGCTGGCCCGCGTATAAGGTGGGGCGCCTGGGCATTGCCCGCACTTTCCAAATCGTCAAGCCCTTCCGGGGGATGACCGTGCGGGAAAACGTGGCCGTAGGTGCCATGTTCGGGCATGGTGGTCATAAGCGCAGCCCGCGGGAAGCCCTGGAGCACGTGGATGAAATCATCGAATTCGTGGGCATGGCCCATCTTCGGGATAAACACGCGGACCAGTTGACATTGCCCTATCTCAAACGGCTGGAGCTGGCCAAAGCCCTGGCTATGGACCCGGAATTGCTCTTCCTGGATGAGGTCATGGCCGGCTTGAACACCAAGGAGATCGAATCGGCCATGGAATTGGTGCGCCGAATCAATGAGCGCGGCATCACCATTCTGGTCATCGAGCATGTGATGAAGGCCATCGTCGGCGTCACACAGCGGGTGTTCGTGTTGAACTTCGGCCAGGAGTTGGCTCAAGGCACGCCCCACGAGGTGCTGAACAACCCCGAGGTCATCCAGGCGTATCTGGGCGAAAAGTTTGTGGAGCGGTTCTTCCGCCAGCAAAAGGCCGCGTAAGCAAGGACTGGAGGCAAATCATGCTGAAAATTACCGATCTCAACGTTGCCTACGGCGAAGTGCAAGTTCTGTGGGACGTGAATATGGAAATTCACGAGTCGGAGGTGGTGGCCCTCATCGGCGCCAATGGCGCGGGAAAGAGCACCTTGCTTTACACCATCTCCGGCTTGCTCAAACCCAAATCGGGTAGTATTCAGTTCATGGGCAAGGAGATCGCGGGGCTTCCCGCGGATGAAGTGTTACGCTTAGGCATAGGCCAGGTGCCCCAGGGCCGTCACCTCTTCGCGGGCATGACGGTGAAGGAAAACATCATGATGGGCGCGTATTTGCGTAAGGATAAAAAGGCCGTGCAGGAGGATTTTGAGTTTGTGTTGGACCTTTTCCCCCGGATGGCCGAACGGCTGAACCAGGCCGCGGGCAGCCTTTCCGGCGGGGAACAACAGATGTGCGCGGTGGCCCGGGGTCTCATGGCCGCGCCCAAGCTGCTCATGGTGGACGAACTCTCCCTGGGCCTGGCGCCTCTGGTGGTGGAAAATATCTACAAGGCCGTGGAAAAGGTGATCCAACGGGGCATGACCGTGCTCATTGTGGAACAGGATGTGTTCCTGGCCCTGGAACAGGCAGACCGGGCCTATGTGCTGGACGTGGGACGGATCGTCATGTCTGGCCCCGCGGACGAGCTCATGGAAAATCCCCAGATTAAGGAAGCTTATCTTGGTATCTAGGGAAACCCGCGATCATGACCCCCCTCCCCCCGCTCCCCGAAGATTTGAAACATCGCCTGCTGGCCGCAGGTGTGAAAGACGAAACCACCCTCTACGCGGCTTTGGAGGCAGACCCTCAGCTTTCGGATGCGTACCACCGTTGGCTTTATACCCACGCCATCCAGGTGGTGGCCGAAGCCGAGGATCGCCCTGCTTTGGAGGCCCTAGCCGAGGAGTTGCCCATGATTCTGGGGCAAAGCTTTTTGGATGCCTTGAAAAAGGCCATTCAAACCGCGCTGGATCGGGGGGAGTACGGGGTGGCCGAGGCTTTACAGCAGCGCCTGGACGTGTTGCGAGAGCTCCAGGCGCTGCGGGCCGAGGAGCAGCGCACGCCTTTGGCCCAGGCATTGATGAGCTTTGTGCAGGCCCGCAATGACGCGGCCGCGCGGCGAGCCTTTGAAATCCATCGGGATCTATTGGACAGTGATGAAGCCGAAGCCCTGCTGGCCCAGGGGTTTGAAGGAAGCAGTGCAGATGCGGAGCGGCATTTGCAAAGTCGACGGGCTTTGTTGCGTCGCTTGCGGCGCGGGGGGTGAATCTGATACCATTCCCCTATGTCCGATTATCTTGAACTGGCCCAGGCCTTAGCCCCTCAATTGATCGCCTGGCGGCGGGATTTTCATCAGCATCCTGAGTTGGGATTTCAGGAGTTCCGCACCGCGGCCCGGGTGGCAGAGCATTTGCAAGCCTTGGGCCTGGAGGTGATATCGGGGGTGGGGAAGACCGGCGTGGTGGGGATTCTGGAAGGCGCACGGCCCGGCCCTACGGTGCTGCTCCGTTTCGATATGGATGCCCTGCCCATTTCAGAATCCACGGGCTTGCCTTTCGCCAGCGTCCATCCCGGCGTGATGCACGCGTGCGGGCATGATGGGCATACGGCCATCGGCATGGGCGTGGCCCAGTTGTTGGCCCACACCCGGGCGCGTTGGCCGGGCCGGGTGAAGTTGCTCTTCCAGCCCGCGGAGGAGGGCCTGGGTGGCGCTCGGGCTGTCATTGAGGATGGGGTCCTGGCCGATCCCGTCCCCGATGCCGCGTTCGCCCTGCATTTGTGGAATCCTTTGCCTTTGGGCAAGGTCGTGGTGCAAGCGGGCCCATTGATGGCCGCTTCGGACCATTTTGAGATCGAGATCCAGGGCAGGGGCGGGCATGGCGCGGTGCCCGAAGACACCATCGACGCGGTATTGGTGGCTGCCGAGGCGGTGAACGCGCTGCATCATATCGTCAGTCGCAATGTTTCCCCTCATGTTCGGGCCGTGCTGAGCATTGGCAGTTTGCAGGCAGGGGATGCGTTCAATGTGATCAGTGAACAGGCCCAGATGGAAGGGACCTTGCGCACCTTTGACCCCCCCGTCAGGACGTTGATTTTGCGCCGCATGGACCAGGTGTTGGATGGCATCACCCGGGCCCATGGGGCAGGCTATCGTTTCAACGTCATCGAAGAGGAGTACACCCCCGCGGTGATTAACGATCCGGCCATGGCCCAGGTGGCCCGGGCCGCGGCCGAAACCCTCTTCCCGCCCGCAGACATCATGGAAATCCCCCCGATCATGGTTTCGGAGGATATGTCGGAGATCCTCCGTCGGGTGCCTGGTTGTTACGTCCTTTTGGGGGCAGCGCCCCAAGGCACCACCCACGGGCCGCACCATAACCCCCGTTTCGATATCCATGAAGACGCACTGCCCCTGGCTGCCGCGCTCATGGCTGCGATGGCTTATGAATTTCTGAGCCGTAAATAGCGTTGCGTTGGTTTGTAAAAGCAACTCGAAGTCCATGTTGGGCGAGGCTGCAGCGGACGTGATGCGTGAAACGTGAAACGTGATAATCTTACGCATCACGCATGACGCATCCCGGGCACGGCTTCCCGCGCCAACCTGGCGCGAGGCATTTTCCTCGGTATCGGCGAGCCGTGGCTCATGGCGACTGTTCCGAAAATAGAGCCACGAAGGCACGAAGGCCCTCCTTCGGCTTCCCCGCACGCGGGGGAGGCGAAGGCACGAAGAAAGTGATCAGTGATCAGTCATCAGTAATCAGTTGCGGGCCTAGCCGGATTCATCTGGCGCCGTTCTGTAGCCCGGCGACTTCATGATGCTGTTGGCAAACTCCATACAGGCTGCTGGGCGCCTTGGCCCCGCCGACTCGAAGTCGGGGCTGGGGGCCGGCCCCCTCCTTGGGTTCCTCCCCCGGTGGGGGAGGACATGAGGAAGGCGGATTGCCTGGGCCGCCTGTCTGCCTGCGCAGACAGGTCCAACCGGGCGGAAAACATGTCCTCGAAGGGGGACATGCGGCGGAACGCCCTCAGACCTGAATTTATTCGGCGTACTCGCGCAGTAAACCAACAGTATCACTTCATCGCCGGGCGGGCGTGGTGGCCCCAGACCTCGGAGGTCTGCGCAGACCCTCCGAGGTCTCATGCTCACCTGCCACTTGCCACCTACCACTTGCGACTTTGCGTGAGATTTTCCCCATGCCCTGGTTTCTGATTGAACCCTCTGGTTACCGCTACCCCATCAGTGAGGATGATGAGGAAGGCCTGAGTATCGGTCGCGCGGCGGATAATGACGTGGTGCTGACCGATCCCGGGGTCTCGCGATATCACGCGTATATCCGCGTACGCGGGCAGGAGGCCTGGCTTTATGATCGAGGGAGTGCCAATGGGGTCTGGCTCCGAGGTCAGCGGATCCAAGGCCCTGTGCTGTTGCACCCTGGGGATGCGATTCAGGTGGGGGATGTGGTTTTGCGTATGGTGTATCTTCCCCCCGAGGAACCGATAGCGCCCTCTCCCATCCCTACGGGGTTTGAAGGGGCCACGGTTTCTTACGCGCCGTACGTGGTGTTGGGGATTGTGTTGGGGCTTTTGGGATTGGTGGCTGTTTATCTTGTGCTTCCTCAATTTCATGCCCCGGCCCCGCCTCCGGCCACGCCTTCACCCTATGAACGCTATGCCCAGGCGATCCCGGCCACGGTTTTCTTGCTCACCCCGGTGGGCGAAACCGGAAGCAGCCGGGCCGGAACAGGGATCATCCTCACGGAGAAAGGGCGCATTCTCACCGCGTACAGGGTGGTGATGAATCCCACCACGGGGCGGGCTTATAATCGCAAGAATCAGGTGATGGTAGGGGTATTGCGGCGCCAAGACCTGCGAAGCCTGGATTGGTATCGGGCCCATGTGGTGCGCGCGGACCGACAACGGGAGCTGGCGGTGGTGCAGGTCTTTGCCCGCCAGGATGGAGCTCTGCTGCCCAACAGCTTCACTCTGCCGACCGTGCCTCTGGGCCAGGTGGGGGGGCTGGAACCTGGCGCGCGGTTGGGGGTGATCAGTTTCCCGGCAGAAGGGGAGGCGATGAAACCGGATTCTGATCAGGCTCTGGCCCTGGGGGAAGGGCATTTGCTGACGATTTTGCCCGATCCTTCCATCCAGACCCAGCGAGGCTGGCTGGTGAGTGACATCGCACTGAGCCAAAGCAATATCGGCGCGCCCGCGTTGGACGAGCACGGGCGTCTGGTGGGGGTGTACCCTGGCCCGGAGGCCGCCAGCCGCAGCGGCCATGATAACGCGATCCGCCCCATTGACCTGGCCCGGCCGTTATGGGTGACCGGGCCGTAGTTCGCACCGAGGGATGAAGTTGGAAATTGTTGTTCGCCACAGGACCGCTGTTGAGGGCATCTGTGGTACAATGCATGCTTGAGGTACCCTTTGCTATGAGTTACCAAGAGACTTTTCTTACGGCATTCGATGGCACCCCGATCTTTTTGCGGGTGTGGACTCCCGAGACGCGCGAGGTTCGGGCCCTGCTGATGCTGGTGCACGGCCTGGCCGAACACGCGGGCCGGTACCCTTATGTGGTCGAGACGTTTCTGAGAGAAGGCTATGTCATCTACGGGCATGATCACCGAGGATTTGGGAAGTCGGGCGGGATCCGCGGGCATTGGGAACGGTTTGAGCATGTGCTTCAGGACATGCAACTGGTGGTTGCACACGCCCAGGAGGCGTATCCCCATTTGCCCCGAGGCATGTTTGCCCACAGTATGGGAGGGACCATTGGCCTGCACTATCTTTATCGGTACGATGCCTTCCGGGCCGCGGTGATTTCTGCGCCCGGTTTCGGGCCCGGCCCCGACCAAAATAAGTGGCTGGTGGCCCTGGCGCCCTTGATTGCTCGCATTTTGCCCCGGCATCCCATCGACCGAGGCGGTTCAGAAGTCTATCGTCTGAGCCATGACCCCGCCCAAGCCCAGGCCTGGGATGCGGACCCCCTGGTGCATCCTTATGCCACGCCCCGTTGGGGGGTGGAGTATCTGCGCGCTGCCAGGGAGGCTAAGGACCTGTTGGCAAAGATCGATATCCCTCTCTTTGTGGCGATGGGAGAAGAGGATGTGACGGTGGATACCCGATTGATCCGCGAGGCTGTGGCGCAGGCAGGCGACCATGTGACGTTTCGGACCTACCCGGGCGCGTACCACGAAATCCACAACGAGATCCCCGAGATCCGAGAACCCTATTTGAAAGAGGTGGTAACGTGGATGAATGAGCATCTGCTATGAAAATAGAATGATCGCTGGTTACTGAGGAATCGCCAGGCCGACGTTGGGCGAGGCGGCAAAGGTTCGTATTGCGTATTCCGTATTCCGTCCAGTCGTTACGCAATACGCAATACGGAATACGAGTCACGCCGCCCTGGCCGCGAGGCATTTTCGTCGGTATCGGCGCGGGGTGGCCCGCCG
>JALWZT010000298.1 GCA_027002405.1 Anaerolineae bacterium
AGACCCCCCTCGACGACCTCTTCCATCCCGCCCCCTTCCGCCCCCGCCCCCTTGCCCTCCTCCCGACCCCTCACGACCGGCCTCACCAGCGCCACCCCCCCCATCCCCGTTCACCTCAGCCTACAGCCACCACCCCACCTCCCACCGAGGAACCCCAGCCCACACCTCCGCCTGACCTCATCGGCCCGGTCTGGTCATTGGTTTCCTGGGCCAAAGCCAAAATGGCTCCTGTCCCGGTTTTAGAAGGCACCCAAATCACCCTTCAGTGGGGGGAGGATGGCAGGTATCAGGGTCAGAGCGGATGCAACATTTATCAGGGAACCTACCATTTGGGCGAAGAAGGCGCTTTGACCATGGAGACCCCTGGCGTCACCAGGCAGCAATGCGCCTCGCCCGAAGGGATCATGGACCAGGAAGCCACCTACTTGAGCCTCCTCCCCCGGGTAACAAAATACCAACTCGATCCTTCGGGCCAACAACTGCTTCTTTTCACGGAGGATCACTGGCAACTGACGTTCCAACGGCTTTCGCCGTAGCCGCACAACCGTCCTTCGTAGGAGGCTTAAAGTCCAGGACGCTATCAGCAATCATTCTTGAGAAGAGCCCATGATGTTATCCCCAACATGGCAGCATGCCCTGCTGATCCTCTTCCTTTCCATCCTCTCCCTTCTCATTGGCAATAGCGTGGTGCTTTTTGCCAATCGCGTCAGCAGGGGGCAATTTATCCGCTCCCTGCTGGCCTTTGCCTTTCTTTTTGCTCTTTCTTTTCTCTTTTGGATGTTGTCAGTTCAATTTCTGGCGACCACACTTTTTGGCGTCCGAAAGGAGCCTTGGGAAGTTTTCATCCTGGTGAGTTACAGCTTCACGCCCTTTATCTGGGGGTTTTTGGTGTTGCTCCCTCATTTGGGCCCGTATCTTTACGCGTTGCTGCGAGTGTGGGTGGTGATCAACCTGATCCAACATGTGGCCCAGGCTTATCGATTCAATCTGTTTCAAGCGTTGGTGGTTTCTATCTTGGGCTGGGTTTTGCTCGAGCTTATCACCAGCCTTTCCTTCTTGCGCCTGGATGTGCTGAAGCGTTGGTTTCTGAAGTTGACCACCGGCAAAGCCGAATACCGGGACCCGGATGACCTGGTATTTGAATATGTGCGGGCGCAACGATTGCTGGCTTTGCAAGCCGCGTTGAAGCGTGAGGAGGGCTCATGAACACCCTGCTGACGTCGGCTTTGGCCCTGGGCGGGCTGATTTTGGGGCTGCTTTTTATCATGGCCTTGCTTTCCCCCCTGGAGGCCCTGACCTGGTGGGCCGGGTGGAGCAGTCAGGCCCCCACGCCCAACAAAGTCAGCCAGGAGGCGCTGGAGGAAATCGACGCCGAACATGCGCCAACCTTGCCCACCGCCGGCCATCCGGCCTATTACCTGGTCTATTTAACGGCCATCGGTGGGGTTTCGGCCCAGGAGCTTTCTCATCGAGAGCAAAGGTTTTTACAACTGTTGCAGGAGGCATTGCCCGAAGCCGAGATCATCAGCGATGTGTTCCCCTTTTCGGTCACCAACAATCCCCTGACGGGGGAACGGCTCTTTGGTTGGTTGTGGCGCAAAATCCACGAAAAGCGCAAAACCCTGACCGGCGGGATGTTGGCCTCCTTTATCTTTGCCCGGAATCTGTTCAACGTGGCTGTTTCGGCCGATCCCCGGTATGGGCCCATCAACAATGCGGGGGTGGCTCGGGAGATCGCCAAAAGCCTTTACCGTCGGGGGTACCCTTTGGCCGGGGGCATCCCGGTGGTGACCATGGGCTGGAGCGGGGGCGGGCAGATCGCCGTGGGGGTCGCGCCTTTCTTGCATCTGGGCATGGACGCGCCTGTTTATACCGTTTCCATCGGCGGTGTGCTTACCGATGACCCGGGCGTGGCTTTTGTAGCGCATTTGTGGCATCTGCAAGGGAGTAAAGACAAATTCCCCTTGATCGGAGACGTGCTTTTCCCCGGGCGCTGGCCCTGGATCAAAGAATCCGCGTGGAATCGTTTTGTGCGCGCGGGCAAACTGACCCGGCTGGAACCGGGCCCGATGATCCACACGGGCCGGGGGGATTATTTTGATTTCAAGGCCACGCTGCCCGATGGACAACCCTATGTGATGAAAACGGTGACCTTGATCCGCGACGCGGTGCGAAGCATCCCATCGCCCGGCGAGCGAGGGGGGATCAAGCCCGGGGCAGGGTGAAATGAATGATGGCGCCGCTTTCGATGCCATTTTCGGCCCAGATATGTCCCCCGTGCCCTTCCACGATATGCCGGGCAATGGAAAGCCCCAGCCCCGATCCGGTTCCCCTGCGCGCGGGATCGGTTTTGTAGAACCGTTCAAAAATCCGATCCAGGTGCTCGGTGGGAATCCCGGGCCCGGTATCCTGGATCCACACATCCACATCCTCGCCCATGATCCGGGCCCCAATGGTAATGCGCCCCCCGGCAGGTGTAAACTTGATGGCATTATGGAGCAGGTTCTGAATCACCCGTTGCATATGCTCCTCATCCGCCAGGATGGCGAGATCTGGTTCATAGCGCCGCTGCAAGGCCAGATTTTTGCGACGCAGTTGCATATCCAGGCGGGTGAGCACCGGTTCAATGATGGCATGAAGGGGGGTGGGGCGGAGGCGCAAAGGCATGCGTCCGGACTCGATCATGCTCAGGTCCATGAGTTCCTGGGCCATTTGTTGCAGGGTCCATGTTTGGTCCGCGATGCTTTCCAGCAATTGCTGGCGTTCTTGCGGGTCTTTCACCGCCTCCATTTGCAGCATTTCCACCAAAAGCTGAATGGTCGTGATGGGCGTACGCAAATCATGGGAGATATTGGCTACAAAATCCCGTCGTGCTCGCCCCAGGCGCTGCAATTCGGTTACATCCTTGACGGTCAGCCCCCATAAGCGCGAGGGAAGAGGCAAGGGGATAATGTGAGCCCAATACCACCGATCCTCCACCTGAAATTCCCGCACCTCTTCCCGTTCTTCTTGCAAAGCCCGGTTGATCAGGGACAATAAGGGGGGGATGACAATCAACTCATGGACGGAAACAGGCAGCGATGCGTCCCCGCGCATCAACCAACCCCTGGCTTCATGACTGAACCATACGACCCGCGCCCGCTCGTCAATCAAAAAAAGCCCCACCGGGGCGGTGAGACTGATGCCCTCCAGGAATTGTTCCAGGGTTTCGATTTCGCGGCGAGCTTCCCGAAGCGCTACCTGAGAAGCCTGGCAAGTGGCCGCCATGGCGCGCCGCTTTCGCCACAGCCATAGGGTTGTCGCACCTAAAAAAAGGATCGGTGTCAAAATCAGTAGTTCATGCATCAATCCACAAATCGATATTTGATCAAGGCCCAAATGGCCGGGAAGGCATCCCTCCACGTGATGTTTTTCCCTTCCTCGTACTCGCGGCCTGTGTAACTGATGGGCACTTCGTAAATGCGGTACCCCCGTTTGAGGATTTTGGCCGTGATCTCCGGCTCCAATTCGAAACGGCGGGCACGCAGAGGCACACCTTCCAGCACCTCTTTGCGGAAAACCTTGTAGCAGGTTTCCATATCGGTGAGGATTGAATCGTAGAGCAGATTGGTGAGAAACGTGAGGAATTTGTTGCCCAACATGTGGCGGAAGAGCATGGCTTTCCGTGGGCCGCCCAGAAAACGGGACCCGTATACCACTTGCGTGCGTCCTTCCAGGATCGGTTGGAGCAGGAGGGGATAATCCCTGGGATCGTATTCTAAGTCCGAGTCCTGGATGAGCAGGATTTCGCCCGTGGCGTGCTGAATCGCGGTGCGGATGGCCGCGCCCTTACCCTGATTCTTTTCGTGGACGAAGACTTTTAGAATGCCTTCAGCTTCCGCTTCTCGCAAGATTTCCAGGCTATTATCTTGGGAGCCGTCGTCAACCGCGATGATCTCCTGGTGCAGATGCACCAGTTCCCGAGGAGGGTCCCCCGAAAGGGGTTGGATTTCCAAATCGAAATCATGCATCATGCGTACCTGATTGATGATGGTACGCAGGGTGGCCGATTCATTGTAAACCGGCATCAAAACGGAATAGCGGACGGTGCGGGTTGGTTTAAGGGGCATGGCGAATTCAAGGAATCAGGCTTTGAGGATGGTATAGCGATAGCTCTCCCAGGCCGCGTCGGCGCTGCTATCGCTGCGGATTTCGACAATTTCTCCCCCATGGCGGGTGACCAGGTCCACCACTTGCCTGCGGGGCAGTCCATACATGTTCATCACGGGCTGCTGACCATACCGAAGACGCTGATAGCCTCGCCAAAGCCGGGTGGGCTTGATGGGCTGCAAAAGCCGCTGGACCAGACCATGGGGCCGGGATGGAACCTGGAACACAGCCACCCCGCCCGGCTTGAGCACCCGCAGGAATTCTCGGATATATCCTCGGGCGTAGCGGGGCGGAATGTGTTGTAAGGTGATGTTGGAATAGACGAAATCAAAGGTGGCGTCGGCAAAAAGCGAAAGGTCTGGGTTGGGATTCAAGTGAAACCGGCAGCGATCGCCCTGCCGATTGAGGGTCTCGGCCAATTCCAACATGGGGGGGCTGATGTCCACCCCATGCACGATGTCGAAGTACTGGGCCAGGGCTTGGGTCAATCTTCCCACACCACAGCCAAAATCCAAAGCTGTGTGGCGGTCAGGATGTAAATCCAGCGCGGCCAGGTCGGCCATGACCTGGGCGATCTCTTCCTGGCCGGTCGCGAAGAAAGCATCGGGGTCCCAGCGTCCTGCTTCCATGCCGGGCCAGGCTAAAACAGCCCAAAAGGGATCGGTCTCGCCAAAGCGAGTCCAATTTTCTTGCACATCTTTCAAATCCATGGCCTTATGATTATAAACGACCTGGCGACTGTTCCGTAAATAGGATCAGGATTAGGATTGAGGATTGTCAGGCCGAGGTTATGCGCGAGCAGGAGTAATCAGTGATCAGCGAGTGTTCAGTGTTCAGTAGCACTCCCGTGGCCAGCCCGCAGGGCTTCGTATCCGTAGCTCGGAGGTTTCGCCCCGAGCAGAAGAAACAGCGCTGCGTGCCTAGCCGGAATTATCCGGCGCCGTTTTATAGCCCGGCGACTTCATCGCCGGGCGGGCTGGCGTGGCAGACGCCACTTCGGTCGGCTGCTTTGTAAATAGGATTCGGATCAGGATTAGGATTGAGATCATCAGGACAACGTTGAGCGAGGCACCAACGAGCGTCAAACGTAAAACGTGAAACGTCAGCTCATGACGCATGACGTTTGACGCTTGACGAAATCGGCTTCCCGCGCCAACCTGGCCGCGAGATGTTTTCATCCGTATCGGCGAACTGCCGTTCGTGGTGACTGCTTTGTAAATAGGATTCGGATCAGGATTAGGATTAGGATTGAGATCATCAGGACAACGTTGAGCGAGGCGACAATGTGAGTGTTCAGTGTTCAGTTGACTCTGCGTTCTCTGCGTCCTCTGCGGTGAGTAACCTTTCCGCAGGGGAGTCAGGATCAGTCATCCAGTGTTCAGTATTCAGTGAGTAGGTTGGCTGTGTCTTGGTGTCTTTGTGCTCTTTGTGTCCTTTGTGGTTAAAGATTATCTGCGTCAATCTGTGTCGCATCTGCGCAAATCTGCGTTCCCTCCACTGCCACTTGCGACTTGCAAACCTGCAACCTGCGTTCCCATTTTCGTGACCATGTTTGGGTCGCGCCCTTGCCCAAGGGACGAGATGGCATTGGGTTCAGGGTATGTTATAATCTATCCTGGATGTAAGTGTTGATTTGTTTCCCCCGTCCCCCTCTTGCTGGAGCTCATTATGCCCTATTTACGCATCCGGGAAGCGCCCGAATCCAGTTCGGCTGCCACGTTGCGGGCTGTGATCGCAGCCCTGAATAACGCGTGGCATATGCCTCATCATGTTTCCTCGGTGGAGCAAGTCATGGCCCGGGTGGCCGCGTCGTGGCCTCGAGCTCTGGTCCAAAAGCTGATCGCCCGGGAGGTCCGGCGTCGGGCCTTGGACCCGCAATTAGCCCGCCATATCCGCACCGAGGGATTGGCTCGCCAGGCGGTCGCCCATTATCATTTCTTGGAAGACCACGGGATCTACCCGGCCGTGATCCTCGGAGCCCCCAATGGGGGCATTGCGTACTTGGCCGCGCTCTTGGGCGTCCCCTTCCTGCCCGGGCATTTCCTGTTCAGCTTCCTACACCCTTCCCATCCCGATGATATCCTCAGCTATGAACGGATGGGCAGCCAGCTTATCCGCACCATCCTTCATCATAATCCGGATTTGCTGGCCATCAATCATTACGATCCCGTGCATGATCGTTTTCTGGTGGGTGAGGTGAATCATGTCCGCCTCAAGTTACTGAGGTTGCCCCAGGCGTATCAGACCTTTATCCACCGTCATCTTGCCCCCGGGGGTGTGATCTTCTACGTGGACAATCGTTACTCCTGGCTACAGTACCACCTGGATCATCGCCACCGCTTTCAGGTGGGGGGATTGGGGGGCATTGAAGATCGGGAATTTTTGCATGGGACTCCGGTTCTGGATGCCTGGCTCGAACAGGAAGGGAGTCATCATCGAGGGGGATGGGTCTTGCCTCGCTATGAGGATCGGTTACAGATGGCCCGGGAGTCGGAGTGGGGGAGTGAGGATATGCTGCGGGAGAGGGTGGAAGATTTTGCTCGGGCCCAGGGGTATGAGTTCCGGGTCCTGTATGGGGAACATCCCGAAGATTTCAGCATCATGGCTTATCTCGCTTATCTATGGGAAAGTCGGATGCATCAGCGGGACCCCAACGGCCTGTTGATTGAGACCTTCAGCCAGATCAATCCCACCGCGGCGTTGCGCTCCGACCTGTTGCCCTTGTGGATGCCCTTTAATGCCCAGGATAGCCTGGAATTTCTGGAGCGAATGATCCCCTACGTGCCCAAGGATGTCCCCGCGCTGCTGCTTTCCCTGATTCCCAATTTTACCCAACCGCCCGATACCCCTCCCGCATCGGCCTGGGAAGAGATCGCGCGGCAGATCGCGGCCGTTACCTGGATCGGGGTGAATCCCAAACGTTATCCCATGGACCTGGCCGGGGTCTTCGAATATCTCCCCCGATTGCAACAGTGGGTGCAAGGGCATCCGGGCCAACCTCCCACCCCGCGCCTGAGCCCGGAAGACCTGCTGGCTATGAACCATTACTTCAAAAAAGATGCCCAGCAGCTCTTTAAGTTGCTTCTGGAAACCGAACCCTGAACAGGCGCCACGAACGACAGCTCGCCGATACGGATGAAAACATCTCGCGGCCACGTTGGCGCGGGAAGCCGAGCTCGTGATGCGTAATGCGTGATGCGTAAGGCTCTCACGTTTTACGTTTCACGCATCACGCCCGTTGTCGCCTCGCTCAACGTTGTCCTGATGATCTCAATCCTAATCCTGATCCGAATCCTATTTACAAAGCAGTCCGACGGCGGGCCACCCCGCGCCGATACCGACGAAAATGCCTCGCGGCCAGGGCGGCGTGACTCGTATTCCGTATTGCGTATTGCGTAACGACTGGACGGAATACGGAATACGCAATACGAACCTTTGCCGACTCGCCCAACGTCGGCCTGGCGATTCCTCAGCAACCAGCGATCATTCTATTTTCATAGCAGGGATCGCGTCCTGAAACCGAAAGGCCCAGGCAGGATCGCACACCCCGCATGTCAGACACCCGGCACTCTGGGGCGGGCAGTGGGGCCCCACCCGGCCCTGCTGGGCCAAGCGCCATTCATATCGGAAAAAGGAGGCCTTCACCCCGCTCTCCACAATCTCCCAGGGCAGGGGCCGGTCCTGAGGCAGGGCGCCCAGATAAGCTTCTCGCTCCAACCCATGCCGGGCCATGGTCTGCCAGAAATCCCGCACGCTCAAGCGGGGAATATCCAACAGCACCTGGGCCAGTCGCCGATCCCCGCGCGAAAGCACGGCCTGTACCTCAGCCCAGGCCGGGGAATCGGCCCGGACCGTGACTTTATGCCGGGCCAGTTGCCGGGTGAGGAACTGCTGCCGCTTTTTCAGGGTACGGGCATCGGTCATGGGCATCCACTGGAAGGGCGTATGGGCTTTGGGCACAAAGGGCGTGGCGTTCATGGCGATGCGGCGCTTGAATATCTGACGGGCCTTGAGTACAAAAGCCACCAGCTCCTCCATGTCCTCTTGGGTTTCGGTGGGATGCCCGATCATGAAATAAAACTTGATCTGGGGGAAATCCTCCTCCGCGGCCAGGACCACTGCGTCCAAAAGCTGTTCTTCGGTCTGGGTTTTCGCGATGACATTCCGCAGGCGTTGGGAGCCCGCCTCCGGCGCAATAGTCAGGGTCTGAGCCCCACTGGCCCGCAAGGCCCGGATCAAAGGCCGGGAAATGGGGTCCACCCGCATGGATGAGGCACTGATCTTCCCGCCCATGGCCACCAGGGCCGGCGCCAGTTCGTCAATCTGCGAATGATCTGAAACCGCGGCGGAGATAAGCCCAATGCGATCCGTATACCGCAATCCCTCCCGGGCCCAATCCAGCAGCAGGTCCATGGGCAGCTCCCGCGGGGGGCGGTACACATACCCGGCCAGGCAAAATCGGCACCCCCGCCCACACCCCCGGGCGATCTCCATGAGATGCTTGTTGCTGAATTCCGTTTCGGGGGTGTAGAGGCTGCTGATGGGGGGATATCGGCTTTGATCTCGCACCCACAAACGTTTGATGCGACGAAGCTCCCCTTGCTGGTCCTCAACAGGGGGCACCAGGGCCGGGACATACACCCCGGGCAGACGATCCAACGCCTGCAATAAGGCATCTCGATCATCAGGCAGGGCCTGTTGAAAGAGGTCCACCAGCTCCGCCAACACCTCTTCCCCTTCGCCGATGACGATCGCGTCGAAAAGGGGGGCCAGAGGTTCGGGGTTCATGGTCACGCCCGGGCCCCCGGCCAGGAGCAAGGGCCAGCTTTCGTCCCGATCTCGGGCTAAAGGGGGCACGCCGGCCTGGCGCAGCATCTCCACCACATGGAAGAAATCCATCTCATAGGAAATGGTGAAAGCCCACACATCCACCTCGGCCACGGGCCGACCCGATTCCATGGTCAGCAAAGGGCGTCCCGCGGCCGCGGCACCTTTTTCCCAAAAAACCCGTTCACAAACCACATGGGGAAACGCATTGAACTCGCGATAAAGTACCTGCAAGGCCAGGGAACTCATGCCCACATAATAGGTATTGGGGAAGGCAAGGGCCACCACCAGGCGGCCTCCCCAATCCTTGTAGATGGTGCCTTGCTCTTTCTGCAAAAGCGCTTGGTGCTGGGCGCGGGTCTTCCAACTCATATGAAACGGTCTCCGTCATCCGGCAAAAATGCGTCGATACGCTTCCGAGGTGCGCAAGAGGGTTTCGTGGTCTCCCATGGCCGCGATGCGCCCGCGGCGTAAGACGAGGATCACATCGGCCCAGCGGATCTGAGAAAGGCGATGGGTGATGATAAACGTGGTCCGTCCCTTGGACGCGGCAAAAATGGCCCGCTGGATTTTGTCTTCGGTGGCGCTGTCGATGGCGCTGGTGGAATCATCCAGAATGAGGATCGCGGGGTCGGTGAGGAAAGCCCGGGCCAAAGCCAGTCGCTGCCGCTGGCCGCCCGAAAGGGTCACACCCCGTTCTCCGATCACCGTTTGGTACCCTTTGGGGAGTTCCATGATGAAATCATGGGCCTGGGCCGCTTTGGCCGCGGCCACGATCGCGTCCATGGAGGCGCCCGGTTGACCAAACGCGATGTTTTCGGCAATGGTGCGGGAAAAAAGGAAAATATCCTGTTCGATGATGGAAATCTGACGCCGCAGTGCTTCGATATTCCAATCCCGTACATCGACTCCATCCACCAGCACCCTGCCCTGGGTGGTATCGTAGGTGCGATTGATCAACTTCACCAGGGTGGTTTTGCCCGCGCCGGTTTGTCCTACCAGCGCCACCCGTTGGCCCGGCTGAACCCGAAAGGAGATATTTTCCAACACCGGGGCATCCTGGGTATGATACGTGAAGGAGACACTTTCGAACACCACCTCCCCGCGCATCTCCCCCGCGTAACCTTGAGGATTTTGATCGATGTGGGTTTCGGCGTTGATGAGCTCCAGGATGCGACGGGCCGCGGAAATCCCGGAGGAGACCCGGGCGTAGGCGAACAGCGACACAAAGGTGGGGAAACCCAGCAGTTGCAGCAGGCCCATATAAGCCACCACCGCGCCCACATCGATGAGCCCGCGGCGGAAGAGGATGGTCGCGTGCAAAAACCCCGCGGCATTGGCCAGGGCCAGCAAAAGCAGAGGCAAAAACCGGGCTTCCACGTCCCCTTGGCGTACGAACGCATCCCGATAGGCCCGGGCCACCTGGATAAACCGCCCGACCTCTTGCTCTTCCTGGGCCGCGGCCTTCACCGTCTCGATCCCATCCAGCACTTCGGCCAGGCGGGTGTTCATCTTGCCGAAGCTTTCTCGCACCCGCCGGGTGATGGGGTCCAGCTCGCGGAGATATTGAGAAAGGGCTAAGACATAGAGCACCGCGTACGCCATGGGCGTGATGACCAACGCAGGATGATAACGGGGGGCCATGAGAATGGGCATGAACATGAAGTTCAAAGACCCGATCACCAGGTTGATGCCGGGATTGAACATGAAATTGATCTCCCGCACATCATTGGTGGCCCGGGCCATGGTGTCCCCCACCGGCTGCACGCTGTGGAACGCCATATCCTTCCCCAAGAGGCTCACATAAAGCTCATCCCGGATGTCTCGTTCCAAACGCTGCCCGATCAACTCCGCGCTGAAATTGCGCATCAACTGCAACCCGCTGCGGGTGAACTGGGAAAGCAGAATCAGCACGGCCGAGCGCAGCAGCACCGAAAGCAGGGGGGGATGGGCGAGGATCCCATTGAACGCCTGGCCCGTGAGGATAGGGATGGCCGACGCCAACAGGGCGTTGGACACCGCGCCGATGATCAACAGCACCCACAGATACCAATAGCGCATGGCATGGGAAAAAAGCCAGCGCTTGGGGCCCTTCCGGTTGGCATGATACCGATCCGGAACGGAAAATTCCGCCAAAGGGCGTATCGATGGGGTGGTTAGGGTGGCCATGGTAGGGCCTGCTTTGTAGATAGGATTCGGATCAGGATTAGGATTGAGATCATCAGGACAACGTTGAGCGAGGCACCAACGAACGTCAAACGTAAAACGTGAAACGTCAGCTCATGACGCATGACGTTTGACGCTTGACGAAATCGGCTTCCCGCGCCAACGTGGCCGCGAGATGTTTTCATCCGTATCGGCGAACTGCCGTTCGGGGTGACTGCTTTGTAGATAGGATTCGGATCAGGATTAGGATTGCGGATCGCCAGGCCTACGTTGGGCGAGGCAACAATGGGAGTGTTCAGTATTCAGTGTTCAGTGTTCAGTAGCGCCGAGGCTAGTACACCGCGGCCTAAATCCTTCGGCACTTTAGGCCCTCAATGGTCGACCGGTGTAAGTCCATTTGAATGGTTTGGCCATCGTGCGGTTGAAGTAGTCGATGAACTTCAAGATGCGCTGCCG
>JALWZT010000299.1 GCA_027002405.1 Anaerolineae bacterium
CCCTTACCAACCCCAGGACCAGGCGCCGGGCCCATGCTACGTGGAGCTTTTCCCCGAATTCGCGGCCGGACTGAAGGATGTAGAGACCTTCTCCCATGTCTTCATCCTCTCCTGGCTGCATCATAGCCCGGACTACACCTTGGAGGTGACCCCACCCTGGCAGGAGGGGGAAAAACGACGGGTAGGGGTGTTTGCCAGTCGGTCCCCCCGGCGCCCCAACCCCATCGGCCTGACCCTGACCGAGGTACGTGGGGTGGAGGGCCATCGCCTGTGGACCGGGCCTTTGGACCTGTTCGATGGCACCCCCATTATCGACATCAAGCCTCACATTCGCTCTCTGGACCGGACCGGGCTGGGGGATGATGGATGGCTGGCCGATAGTGACCACCTGGCCTTGCACCGAGCCGGCATCCCCCATCGTCATGCCGGTGAGGATGCGGCCTTGCACGAAGCTCAGGATATCGTGCTAGACATCATGGCCGCGGCCGCGGGGTTGCAATATCTGCAAGTGGATATGCAGCAGGTGGGCTGTTTTTCCCCGGTCGCGGTAGGGGGCGGGATGATTCGCTTCAGCCACGGGGTGTTGCCCGCGCCCGCGCCCGCGACCCAGGCCATCCTCCGGCATTATCGCATCCCCCATGTGGCGGGCCCGGTGGATGTGGAACTGCTCACGCCCACCGGCGCGGCCCTGCTGGCCGCGCTGCATCCCGTCTGGCTTTGCCGCCACGCCCCCCAGGAAGCAGACCTTCTGGCCCGCGGCCTGGGCCTGGGAACCCGCAACCTGCGCCCCCTCAATGCCCTGCGCCTGGCCCTGGTCCGCCCTTCGGGGAATGAATAAGGAATGGAGGTATCATGAGCGACCCGCCGATACCGAGGAAAATGGGGACGCAGATTTTCGCAGATGTTCGTCATACTGAACACTGATTACTGATGACTGATTACTGACCACTTTTCTCCTTTCTGCCGGGGGTGTGCTATACTTGGATTATCCCTTACAATTAAGGTTTGGAACTCAATGGAGAGCTTCTTATGAGTCTTCCTAAGACCATGCGCGCGGTGGTCAAGCCGGAGGATTCCCCCGGGTTGGTCATGCGGGAGGTTCCGGTACCCCGTCCTGGCCCGCGCGAGGTACTGGTGCGCGTCAAAGCCACCTCCATCTGTGGGACGGATCTCCATATCTATCGCTGGGATCCATGGGCCCGAAGCCGAATTACGCCCCCTATCGTGGTGGGGCACGAATTCAGTGGGGTGGTGGCCGCGGTAGGTTCCATGGTGCATGAAGTCAAGGAGGGGGATTATGTATCTGCCGAGAGCCATATCATTTGTCATGTGTGCCAGGCATGCCGCACCGGGAAAGGGCATTTGTGCCAGAACACCCAGATCATCGGTGTCGATCGGGATGGATGCTGGGCGGACTACATCCTCATGCCCGCGGAAAACATGTGGCTGAATCCCCCCGATATGCCTTACGAAGTAGCCAGCCTGCAAGAGAATTTCGGCAACGCGGTGCACACCGCGTTTGCCACCGACCTGACCGCCAAACGGGTGCTTATCACCGGCTGTGGGCCCGTGGGGCTGATGACCATCATGGTAGCCAAGGCCGCGGGAGCACAGACCATCTATGCCACGGATATTTCCAACTATCGGCTGGAGATGGCCCGGAAGCTGGGAGCGGATTTCGGGATCAATGTTTCCCAGGAAAACGCCCTGGAGCTCATCTTGGCGGACTCCAAGGGAGAAGGCGTGGATGTCTTGCTGGAGATGTCGGGCGCGCCTCAGGCCGCGAGTATGGGGTTCAAAGCCCTGAAGCCCGGCGGCGAGGCCGCGCTTTTGGGATTGTATCCCTCGGATATCCCCTTTGATATGAACAACGGCGTGATCTTTAAGGGGGCGACCCTCTATGGCATTGTGGGCCGGGAGATTTGGGGCACCTGGTACCGGATGAAAGGGCTGCTCTCTCGCGGGTTGGTGGACCTTTCCTCCATCATCACCCATCGATTTGCTCTGGATGATTTTCAGAAAGCCATTGAGGTGATGCAAAGTGGCCGCAGCGGTAAAGTGGTCATGTTCCCAGAAGGGACGCAAGAGACAACAGGGTAAGTCCCAATGTCTGGCGTTTCTTCATTTTGCTTTTCGGAGGCCTACTCATGGAAGAGAAACTGACTTTTATTCACGATGAATTGGAACGGCTTAAGGCCGAACACCTGTTTATCCATATCCGTACCATCGAATCCCCGGCGGATGGCTGGATGGTGGTGGATGGGCGACGGGTGTTGAATTTCTGTACCAATAATTATCTGGGCCTGGCCAATCATCCCCGTCTGAAAGAGGCGGCCAAAAAGGCCGTGGACGCGTGGGGCGTGGGCCCGGCCGCGGTGCGGACCATTGCCGGCACCACCCGTCTGCACCTGGAGCTGGAAAAGCGCCTGGCCGCATTCAAGGGGGTGGAAGACGCGCTTTTTGTGCAAAGTGGATTCAATGCCAACCAGGCTGCGATCCCCCCTCTGGTGGGGAAGGGCGATGTGATTTTCTCGGACCGACTCAATCACGCTTCCATTATCGATGGTGCGCGTCTTTCCCGAGCCAAAATCGTGGTCTACGAACATTGCGATGTGGCGGATCTGGAAGCCAAAGTGCAAGAGCACCTGCCTCAGTACCGCCGGGGTTTGGTGGTCACCGATGGTGTGTTCAGCATGGATGGCGATATCGCGCCCCTGGACAAAATTTACGACGTCGCGGAAAAATATCAGCTTTTAACCATGGTGGATGATGCCCACGGCGAAGGGGTCCTGGGGCGTGGAGGTCGTGGCATCGTGGATCATTTTGGGTTGCATGGCAAGTTCGATGTGGAGATTGGCACCCTTTCCAAGGCGTTTGGTGTGGTGGGCGGCGTCATCGCGGGGAAGAAGATCATTGTGGATTATATCCGTCAGAAGGCCCGCCCCTTCCTCTTTTCCAGCGCGCCCACCCCGGCCGATACCGCAGCATGTCTGGCCGCGGTAGACCTTCTGGAAGAAAGCGAAGAGCTGGTCGAGCGCTTGTGGGAAAATGCTCGATACCTGAAAGCGGGCATGGACGCGCTGGGCTTTGACACAGGCCACAGCCAAACCCCTATCCTCCCCATCATGCTGGGGGACGCGGGCCTGGCCATGGAGTTCAGCAAGCGTCTTTTTGAAAAAGGTGTCTTCGCCATGGGCATTGGCTACCCCACCGTGCCCAAAGGTCAGGCCCGGATCCGGGTGATGAACACGGCGGCCCACACCCGGGAGGACCTGGACTTCGGGCTGGAAGCATTCGCCCAAGTGGGCCGCGAGCTGGGGGTGATCCCATAACCGCGGCCATACGAGCCATTGATGGTTTTACTGTTGTAGTCACCCCACGTAACTGCTAACGTACTTGACTTTAGGCCGCCAAAAGCCACGAAGGCTCGAAGTTTTTCGAAGACACGAAGGAAAAATAAAGAAAAATACGTCGTGCCTTCGCTTTTCTTCGTGTCTTCGTGGCAAAAAGTGGCGGC
>JALWZT010000300.1 GCA_027002405.1 Anaerolineae bacterium
AGAAACGCGTCCGAAAACCTTCCATGCCCCCTTTTTTGGAGGCGCTCTCCTCCTCTCCGGCGCTCTCCCTCACCCGCAGCCCTTCATTATGTCTTCTTATTCGGCTTGTTAATGTGCGAAATCCAGGTTAAGTGTTCGACTTCAGTCGATGAGCACAAAAACGGAAACTCATTTTTAGACGGTTACCAAGACACAAACCGGACTCGGTGTTCCTCTGATTTTCAGGCCACGATCTTGTAGTTCCGCATCATGCCCATATCCTCATGTTCCAGGTTGTGGCAATGGTAGAGGTACAGGCCCGTGAAGTCCTCGAACCGCAGCCGCACCTGCACCCGCTCGCCAGCCATGAGCAAGACCGTGTCCTTCCAGCCTTCATCCACATAGCCATCCTTCACTGTTTCCCAATTGGCCCGTTGCTGGGCATTCGTGGGCGGCTGACGCCCAACAATCTGGAATTGCAGGCCGTGGATGTGCATGGGATGGGGCATGCCTCCCCCCATGCCGCCTCCGCCGCCGCCACCTTCACCGCCGTTGGGCTGCTGGTTGACGAACTCCCACACTTCCTCTGTCCCCAGCTTCACGGTCTCATCGGGCGCGACCGCCTCCATCTGGAAAGTGCGGCCGTTGATGGTCCACTGGCCGAATTGCATGTAGAGCTGGAAGACGCGGTCGGCCTGCACCCACGCCCGACCTGCCCCCCTCGCCTGCGCGACCGGGCCCGTCATCAGGGGCACGAAGGTTTTGTAGGGCATGGGCGTGGCCACATCCTCGCTGATCTGGAAGCGCATGACATCGAAGGATGCGCCGTTGGGCAGAGTGCTCATGCCCCCGCCCATGAAGCCACCGCCGGAAAAGGATAGACTGCGCAGAGTCAGGGTCTGGCCTGCCCAGCGGCTGAAGTCCACCAGCAGGTCGACCCGCTCGGCCGGGCCCAGGGTGAGGTAAGGGCGCTGCACCGGCGCGTCCAGCAGGCCGCCGTCCGTGCCGATGACCGTGAAGGGCGTGCCATCCGGCCAGGCTAGCTTATAGATGCGGGAGTTGGACCCGTTGAGGATGCGCAGGCGATGGGTGGTGGGCTCCACCGAGCGGGTGAAGTCGGGCTGGCCGTTGACCAGGATCTGGTCGCCCAGGAAGCCCATCATCTGGTCCATCATGCCGTTGGGGCGATAGACCAACTGGTTGTTTCCGTCGAAGACCCGGTCCTGAATGACCAGGGGGATGTCGAATGCGCCAGAGGGCAGGCCCAGGGCCTGCTCCTCCTCATCATGCACGATGAAGAACCCGGCCATGCCCGCGTACACCTGGGGCCCGGTGATGCCATGGGGATGGGGATGATACCAGTAGGTCCCGGCCCGGTTCAAGATGTCGAATTCGTACTCGTACGTTTCCCCCCGGTTGATGGTGTATCGGGGATGGCCGTCCATCTCTGCGGGCACGTGCAGGCCGTGCCAGTGCACGATGCTTTCCTGGGGCAGGTCGTGGGAGAAGGTGATCTTCAGGCGCTGGCCCTTTTGCACGCGGATGGTCGGGCCCAGGTAGGAATTGGGCACGGGTTGGAGGACGGCAGGGTCGCCTTGCTGCACCTGGCCGCGGAATTGCCACACCTGGGTGGGCCGGCCGGGGAAGATGGCGACCGTGGCCGGGGTTGCTTGCAGGGCCAGGGCCACGTCCGCCTGGGAAGATGTTTGGGCACGCGTGGGCGTATTTACCGGCGTGGCCGTGGGAGGGGACGTGGCCTTCGTCCCGGAGAGGGGGGGATTGCCATAGGTGGCTGCGCCGGAAAGCGCGGGCGTGCAGGCCGCGATCGCGGCCGCGGCCGCGCTCAGGCCGCTTAAACGGAGAAAATTACGTCGGGTCAGGGTTCTTTTCATGGGATTCGTTTGCTCAATGGAAGGGATGGATTGTCGAAGGGGTGGTATGGGAAAAAGGCGCACACAAGCGTGCCGAAACCAACGTCTTCTACTCTACAGGGAGTTTGTGAAGATTTGATGAAGAGGATATGACGACTTGCTGAATTCATCGCTGGAGTCTGACGAAACGGTATTTTTGCCACGGATTACACGGATTGCCGATACCGAGGAAAATGGGGACGCAGATTTACGCTGATGCTCCGCAACGCAGACTTCCGCAGATATTCGTCATGCTGAGCGACCGAAGGGAGCGAAGCCTGCCCTGAGGAACCGAAGGGCATCTGGAATTGGCCGCGGATAACGCGGATAAAGCAGTCACCACGAACGGCAGTTCGCCGATACGGATGAAAACATCTCGCGGCCAGGTTGGCGCGGGAAGCCGATTTCGTCAAGCATCAAACGTCATGCGTCATGACCTGACGTTTCACGTTTTACGTTTGACGTTCGTTGTTGCCTCGCTCAACGTTGTCCTGATAATCTCAATCCTAATCCTGATCCGAATCCTATTTACATAGCAGATGCCAAATTCCTGGGAGGCCCCCCACGCAACGCCATGTTTGACAAATCGCGAAAAATGCCTACACTTGCAGAAAACGCGTCCATTTCGGTTCAGCCTGGAAGGCAAACCGACTTATATCCTTGAAAAAAGCGTGAAAAAGTGAAAGACTCATATTGCGCCGGTGAGCATTCGCCCGAGACCATGGCCCAGGCCACCGCGGAGCTGCTCCTGGACCAGACCACCGCGTTCCGGGTGGCGGAGCTGTTCAAAGCCCTATCGGACCCCACCCGAGTGCGCATCATCGGCCTGTTGGCTCATTCCGAACTCTGTGTAGGAGACCTGGCCCGCGTCCTGGGCATGACCCAACCCGCGGTCTCTCATCAATTGCGCGTGCTGCGCCACTTGAACATCGTACGCGGGCGCAAAGAAGGCCGCCACGTCTATTACACGCTGACCGATGAGCACATCCACGATCTATTCGACCAGGGCCTGGCCCACGTACGTTTTGGTTGAGGATGCTACGAAAATAAAGTAATCAGTGATCAGTTATCAGTAATCAGTAGCGCCTTGCGACGTCATTCCGAGGGAGCGCAGCGACCGAGGAATCTAGCGAAGCGCAAAAACCACGGCATGGCGCTCCCTTCGCTCGCTAGATGCTTCGCTCCCTTCGGTCGCTCAGCATGACGAACATCTGCGGAAATCTGTGTCGCATCGGCGCAAATCTGCGTTCCCTCCACCTGCCATCTGCCACCTGCCACCTGCCACCTGCGACTTGCCACTTGCAAACCTGCTTAGCGATCTTTGTGTCTTTGCGTGAGCTTTTCATCCGTATCGATGAGCCAGCGCTCGTGTCGCCTTTTTTATTTGCGCCGTCCCATAAACAGTTACTCATATAATCATCCATTTTAGCAAGAAGGAGTTTTTCCAATGCTGATTCAAATCCTTTTTTATGCCGCCATAATCATTGGCTACGTTTATACGCTGCTGCTCCTTTGGTCCATCTTGCGCCCCCAGCGCCGCATCTGGCCTCCGGCCGCAGTCACCTGGAAGCTCTTTCTCGTTTGGGGCTTGTTCTACCTGGGGGCAGGACTGACCGTGGGGGTGATGGTTCTCGACTGGAATACGTGGGCCATCCCCGCCCAAATCCGTTTCGCTGTCGGCCTTCCCCTGGCCGGGTTGGGATTGGGCCTCATGCTCTGGGGGGTTCGCACCCTGGGCATGGAAAACACCCACGGCCTCCGGGACCGGTTCGTCACCAGCGGACCTTATCGCTTCACGCGGAATCCCCAATATCTGGGGGATATCCTCCTGTTCACGGGCATCCTTCTCATCGCGAATTCAGCCCGTGCCGCGACCATCCTGTTGCTGTTTATCATCAGCTTCATCCTGTTCCCCCTAACCGAAGAGCCCTGGCTGGAGGAGCAATACGGCGAGGAATACCTGCGCTACAAAATCCAGACGCCGAGATTTCTGTAATCAAGTACGCTGATTGAGAAAGGATCGTTAAGACCACGTTGGGCGAGGTGGCGACAGTGTGTATTCCGTATTGCGTATTCCGTATTCATCAGGCCTTAACGCAATACGCACTACGCAATACGAAATACGTAATCAGCTCCCACGCCAACCCGACCGCGAGGCGTGCTCATCCGTGTTGCGGGCGTCAACGTTCCCATATTCACCCACCAATCCATCATGACCGAAAAACTACAACTCGACCTTCCCCTGGCCGGGGAGGAGGAAGCCCATCAACATGAGGAAGCGCACGACCACGGCCACGCGCCCGCGTTCCTGCCCCATTGGATGCAGGAGCAATGGACCCTGATCCTGGTGGGGCTGGCGGGCGTGTTCCTGCTCATGGGTTGGGCCGGAGAACGCTGGTTTGGCCTGCCCGCGAACGTCGCGCTCATCTTCTACATCCTCGCCTACATCGCAGGGGGCTACGACATCGCCACCCATGCCATCCCCGCGCTCTTCCGCGGCCGGTTCGATACGGACGTGCTCATGCTGGCCGCGGCCGCGGGCGCGGCCATGCTGGGGGAATGGGCCGAGGGCGCGTTCCTGCTCTTCCTCTTCAGCCTGGGCCACGCGGGGGAGCACTACGCGTTGGACCGGGCCCGGGACGCGGTCAATGCCCTGGGTAAGCTCATGCCCAAGACCGCGCGGGTCAAGCGTGGGGATGAGATCGTCGAGGTCCCCGTCTCGCAGGTACGCATCGGCGATATCGTCGTGGTGCGGCCCGGCGACCGTATTCCGGTGGATGGCGTGGTCGCCCGCGGCGCGGGGTCGGTGGATCAAAGCCCCATCACGGGCGAGAGCGTGCCCGCGCCGAAATCGCCCGGGGATGAGGTGTTCGCCGGGACCATCAACCTGGATGCAGCGTTGGACATCCGGGTGACGAAGCTGGCCCGGGACAACACCCTGAATCGGGTGATGCAGATGGTGGCCGAAGCCCAGAGCCAGCAGAGCCCCACCCAGCGCTTCACCCAACGCTTCACCGCCAAATTCGTGCCCGCGGTGCTCATCTTCGTGGCCCTGGTCATCGTGGCCCCGCCCCTGGTGGGCTGGATGCCCTGGCAGGAGAGCTTCTACCGGGGCATGCTGCTGCTGGTCGCGTCATCGCCCTGCGCCCTGGCCATTGGCACGCCCGCGTCCGTGCTCGCGGGCATCGCCCAGGCCGCGCGTCACGGCGTCCTCATCAAAGGGGGCGTCCACCTGGAAAACCTGGGCATGATCCAGGTCATGGCCTTCGACAAAACCGGCACCCTGACCCAGGGCACATTCCGGATCACCGACATCATCCCCCTGAATGGAGCCAGCCCGGACGATGTACTCACCCTGGCCGCGGCCGTGGAACAGCAATCCAACCATCCCCTGGCCCGGGCCGTGGTGGAAGCCGCCCAGACGAAGCGACTGGACCCGCCCCTGGCCGAGGGGGTGGAGAATCTGGCCGGACGGGGGCTGCGCAGCCGGGTGGCGGACAAGCCTGTGCTGGTGGGCTCCCCCGCGCTGATCCGAGAATCCAACGGCCGCGTTTGGAACGAGGAGATGGAGGGGCTGCTGAACCAGTTGGAGGCCCAGGGCAAGACCACCATCTGGGTGCAGGTGGATGGCCGGGTCATCGGTGTGCTGGCCCTGGCCGACACGCCCCGGCCGGGGGTGCGCCAGGTGATGGCGCGGCTGCGTGGGATGGGCGTGGAGCGGCTGGTCATGCTCACGGGCGACCACGAGCGGGCCGCGCGGACGATCGCCCGGGAGGTGGGGGTGACCGAGGTGCGGGCGGAGTTGCTGCCCCAGGACAAACTGACTGCCATCCAGGACCTGGCCGAGACACACAGCTCCGTGGCCATGGTGGGGGATGGGGTGAACGATGCGCCCGCGCTGGCCACCGCGACCGTGGGCATTGCCATGGGCGCGGCGGGCACCGCGGTGGCCCTGGAGACCGCGGATGTGGCCCTGATGGCCGACGATCTGGCGAAACTGCCCTTCGCGGTGGGGTTGAGCCGGGCCAGTCGTCGCATCATCGTGCAGAATCTGGCCATCGCGTTGGGCGTCATCTTCCTGCTGATCGGCGCCTCGGTGGCGGGCGTGGTGGCCCTGAGCGGCGCGGTGGTACTGCACGAAGGCAGCACCCTGCTGGTGGTCGCCAACGCCCTGCGCCTGCTGCGCTATCGCGAACGGCTCAAGGCGACAACGTGAAAGGAGTAATCAGTGAGCAGTCATCAGTAATCAGTAGGAATCAGCGCTTCCTATCCCCCGCACGAGGGGGAAGGGCGAAGGCACGAAGATGAAAGATTATCTGCTCAATTGTTTTTCCATGACATACAACTGCACACCGCGCTCCTGCCTTTCGGCCAGGGTCTCGAATCCCAAGCGATGGTAGAATGCCTGGGCGTGGGTGGTTTCCAGCACCACACGGGTGCAGCCGTGAGCGCGAGCGATATCAATGAGACGACGGGTCATGGCGGTGCCAATGCCTTGCCCGCGGTGGGCTTCGGCCACGGCCATGCCGGTGATGCAGAAGATAGGGCCGTTAGGGTCGTGGATGTCGTAGGGATTTTCATCCAGGCCGGGCTCGCGCATCGCCGACCATTTTTCACTGCTGCCAAAGCCCACGATGCGGCCCGCTATTTCGGCGACCACAAAACCTTCCGGGAAAACCTGCTGGCGGGCGCGGATGATCTCCGGGGATTCCGCGGTGCCATAGGGTGAGAAGGCTTCGAAATCAAGCTGGATGACCTGGGGGATGTCTTCCGGCGTGGCCGGGCGGATCCGAAACGTGAGGGGCATGAGAGACATTGACTTATTCCGATGATGGTTACGGCGAGCCGGGCGATGAAAGCCAAAACTCGGTCAGCACTTCGGCCTGTTCCAGGACGGTTTGGGTGGCTTTTTCCTGCTTGTCTGGAGGATAGCCGTATTTGCGCAAGATGCGTTTGACCATGACGCGCAATCTCGCCCGCACGTTTTCCCGCTCCGTCCAGTCGATGCTGACGTTGTTCCGCACGGTTTCGACGAGCTCTTGCGCGATCTTACGCAAGGTTTCATCGCCCAACACCTGAACCGCGCTGTCGTTGGTCTCCAACGCATCGTAGAAAGCCAGTTCGTCTTCAGTGAGGCCCAGCTTTTCCCCGCGACGGTCCGCCTCGCGCATCTCCCTGGCCATGGCGATGAGCTCTTCGATGACAACGGAGGCCTCGATGGTGCGGTTTTCGTAGCGGCGAATGGCCCGTTCCAGCATGTCGGCGAAAGATCGGGCCTGCACCACGTTGCGGCGCTGACGGGTTTTGATCTCTTCCTCGATAAGGCGACGCAGCATTTCTACAGCCAGGTTGCGTTGGGGCATGTCGCGAACCTCGGCCAGAAATTCCTCGGAGAGGATGGAGATGTCCGGTTTGGGCAGGCCCGCGGCTTCGAAGATATCGATCACGCCTTCGGGCGCCACCGCCTTGGAAACGATTTGGCGGATGGCGTGGTCCAGCTCTTCGTCGGACGCAGCCCGGCCTGGCGCGCGTTTGGCCAGCGCACTGCGCACGGCCTGGAAGAAGGCCACGTCATCCCGGACGCGCAAGGCTTCTTCGTGGGGTACGGCCAAGGCAAAGGCCCGGGACAGGCGACTCACAGCCTGCAACAGACGCTCTTTGCCCTTTTCTTGCGCCAAGATGTGCTCCATGGCCGCGGGGAGCAAGGAAAGGCGTTTCTGGGGATCGTCGCTGCGCCAGTCTGACCAGTCGAAGCCATAGAACAGGCCTTTGCAGATATCGTATTCCCGCAGCATGATGCGCACGGCTTCTTCCTGGTCGATGGCGGTTTGCCCCCGACCGCCGCTGGCGGTGTAGACCTGCAAGGCCCGCTTCAGCTCGTAGGCCAGGCCAATGTAATCGACAACCAATCCGCCGGGCTTGTCCCGGAACACGCGGTTGACCCGGGCGATGGCCTGCATGAGGGTGTGCCCCCGCATGGGTTTATCGATGTACATGGTGTGCAAGGGCGGCGCGTCGAAGCCCGTCAACCACATATCCCGCACGATGACCAGTTGGAAGGGATCGTTGGGGTCGCGAAAACGTTTGGCCAGCTCTTTGCGACGCCGTTTGTCGCGAATGTGAGGCTGCCAGTCCAGGGGATCGGAGGCGCTGCCGGTCATCACCACTTTGATTTTGCCCTGAGCGTCCTCATCGCTGTGCCATTCAGGACGCAGGGCGATGATCTCGTTATAGAGATCGACGGCGATGCGACGGCTCATGCACACGATCATGCCCTTGCCTTCCAGGGCCTCCTGGCGTTGTTCGAAATGTATGACAATGTCTTTGGCGATGAGCTTGAGGCGCTTTTCCGCACCCACCACGGCTTCCAGTTGCGCCCATTTGCTCTTGAGCTTTTCCTTGCGCTCCACCTCTTCTTGTTCGGTCACTTCCTCGAATTCGGCGTCGATCTGGGGCTTGAGCTCTTCGGGCAGGTCCAGTTTGGCCAGACGGCTTTCATAGTAGATGGGCACGGTGGCGCCATCCTCCACGGCCCGCTGGATGTCGTAGATGCTGATGTAATCGCCAAAGACCTGCCGGGTGTTGCGGTCTTCCAGCTCGATGGGGGTGCCGGTGAAAGCGATGAAGGACGCGTTGGGCAAGGTCTCCCGCATATGGCGGGCGTATCCCTTGATGAAGCCGTATTGGCTGCGGTGGGCTTCGTCCGCGATGACCACGATGTTTCGGCGATGGGAGAGCGCAGGGTTGGATGCGCCTTTTTCATCGGGCAGGAATTTTTGGATGGTGGTGAAGATGACGCCGCCCGATTGGCGTTGCAACAGCTCCCGCAGATGCGCCCGATCTCGGGCCTGCACCGGCGTTTGCCGCAATAGCTCCTGGCAGCGCGAGAACACGCCGAACAGTTGATCGTCCAGGTCGTTGCGGTCGGTGATGACCACCAGGGTGGGGTTCTTCATGGCCGGGTGTTGGGCGATGCGCCCGGCATAGAAGGCCATGGTCAGGCTCTTGCCCGAGCCCTGGGTGTGCCACACCACGCCCACCCGATGGTCGCCCGGTTGACCCCGAAACTGCGCTTCACTGATATACCGGCCCGTTTGCTTCTCTTCGCCCAGCGCCTGGGGTTCGGGCGTCATGCCCGTGGCCCGCAAGGTCTCCTCCACGGCCACGTTCACCGCGTGGTATTGATGGTAGCCAGCCACTTTCTTCACCAGATCTTCTCCATCGCCCCCTTCGAAGACGATGAAGTAGTGGATCAGGTCCAGCAAGCGTTCGGGGGTAAGCATGCCCTGGATGAGCACCTGGAGCTGGGGCAAGCTGGCCGGGGCCAGATCGCGGCCATCGATGGTGCGCCAGGGTTTGAACCATTCCCAGGGCGAGGTGAGGGACCCGGCGCGGGCTTCGACGCCATCGGAGATGACCAGCAGGGCGTTGGTCTCGAACAGGGAGGGAATGTCCTGTTTGTAGGTCTGTAACTGATTGAACGCGTCCCGCAGGGTGGCGTTTTCATCGGCCGCGTTCTTCAATTCCAACACGACCAGGGGCAAGCCGTTGACAAAGAGGACCACGTCGGGACGACGGTTGCGCCGGTTTTCGATGACGGTGAACTGGTTGACGGCCAGCAGATCGTTGAATCGCGGGTGATCGAAATCGATGACCCGCACCTGTGCCCCGACAATGCGCGCCTCGCGGCGGAACTCCACGGTGACCCCTTCCACCAACATGCGGTGCAGGGCGTGGTTGCGCGCGGTGAGGGTGGCGCCTGGGGGATTGGTGAGCTGACGGAACGCGTCGTCCAGGGCCTCGGCGGGCAGGTGGGGATTGAGCTGGTAGAGGGCGTTGCGCAGGCGGTCGATGAGGATGACCTGGGAAAAGTCCACGCGTTCCTGTCGCGCGCCGCCGGGCGCGATATCCGAGCCGTGGAGCACGGGGTAGCCTTCCGCCTCCAGCCAGGCCAGGGCCGCAGCTTCAACGATTGTTTCGGTAAAGTTAGTCATCTGAGGCACTTTCAAGGAATTGATTTAACGTTGCAAGATATGCTTGTCTGTCTATATTGAAAAGCACCTCGCTTGGTGGATAAGTTAGATCAAAAATAACAACTGGATCATTGTTGTCGTCGATGAAATCGTTCAAATCAGGATAATCCGAGTAGCTGATCAATCTATGAATTGGCTCTTTGACATACTGCCTATGCGCCATATAAAGAAATGTAACAATTGCATCAACTGAGCGTGCGATAAATTCAGCTTGAATTGTTTCCAATGGGATGAAATAAGCATCTTTTCCATGTGATGCCAATCCTTCATTGTGCCTTAATTGTGTTAATGAACCAATTGCATTATCTAAACTATCTATCAATTGTTGAATTGCTTCAAGTGTTTTGCCAGAATCTTGTTTCTCTAACGGTAGTAGGGGAACAGAGTTATAGGTTTGCTGAAGCAGGTCCTTGAATCCTAAGCTATTGCTCTCAATTCCCCTGTCATTCAAAATCGTCGTACAGATCGTTTCGACTAACGTCCGAGCAAGATCCGGAACTAAATTAGGCGATTCCGAAACTGCCTTTTCGAGAGCAGAAATTTGTTGCTCAAGATATAAGGCACTACCTGCCAATTCGAGAATGTCTCTTGCGCCTTCCATCACAAAAGTCATGACGGTACTCCTATCTCATGTTTTGTTGCAAGATAGGCAAAGAGGCTTGGTCTAATGCTAGTTCTCCCATGATTAGCTTTGGTAATAACAATTCTCTAAGATTCTTCAGCGCACGCGATTGCAGCAGGTTAAATGTAATCCGCTCAAAAACTGGCGATATAATTGCGTCAAATGTTTTCATGATTTCCGGCTTGTCGGGAACCAAAACGGGAATTGGACGGAAGTTTTTCTTGCTAATTTCAGCAAAGGTTGTTCCACTCGCCCTTCCCTTAATTGTTGCCATATTTTGCTTAGCCCAAAGCAACACGTAGTAATTCGATAATTGTCCGTCACAAATCATAGCAATAATCCCTTGATTGACACACACTGGCACTTGAGAAATTGCTAAATATCCCACAGGTGCGCGGGAAGACAGTAAAACTGTTCCGGAAGGCAAAAGACCTGAGCTAATCTTGGAAAGCCCAGCATTGGTGACTCGACGCTCAGTTTCTAAGAGAATGAAAGTCTCCAATCGGGACATGTCTTTTGGAGTTGCAAAGAAGTGTTGTCCTTGCTCCCAATATTGGGGATTTTTCGTGCTGGGGGTGCCGCCACCAACAACCTTAGTTTCCTCGCCGATTGTTGAGTAATACCACCCCTCCGGTATCTCGTCCAGTTCGGAGGGGACGAGGCGGTCGGGGAAGAGGTCGTAGAGATGCGCGGGCAGGCCCGGCAGAGACTCGCCTCGCTTCCATCGCCCGCTCATCTTCGCCCGCACCGGGTCGAAATCCACGAACCAGCTCTTGAACAAGGCCCGGGCCATGGCCTCCAGGGTGGCGTTCATGCGCCGGTTCAGCGCGATCTTATCGTCCAGCGCGCCCAGAATGTGGGCGATAGCGCGCTGTTCGGGCAGAGG
>JALWZT010000301.1 GCA_027002405.1 Anaerolineae bacterium
CGGAAAGATGAATCTCCCCAAAGGTTAGCATAAGTGTCAACTATGTCTTGAGACTTTTTGAGCCGTACTTGTCAACTATGTCTTGAGACTTTAGTTGTAAACGATGTGTTGAGACTTTACACGTATTGCGTATTGCGTAACGACTGGACGGAATACGGAATACGCAATACGAACCTTTGCCGACTCGCCCAACGTCGGCCTGGCGATTCCTCAGCAACCAGCGATCATTCTATTTTCATAGCAGGAGTCTTCTCATGACCGACATCAGTATCCCCCGGGAAGTGCGGCCTCATGAATACCGCGTGGCCCTGGCCCCTGCCGGGGTGCATGCTTTGACCCAGGCCGGCCATCGGGTGTTTGTGGAACACAACGCGGGCCTGGGTTCGGGCTTCGATGATGAAACGTATCGCGCGGTGGGTGCAATCATCGTCTATTCCCACGAAGAAGCCCTGGCCCGAGGTCATATCGTGGCCAAGGTGGCCCGGCCCACCAACGAAGAATTCGCCATGTTGGGCGAAGATCAAATCCTGTTGGGGTTCCTGCACCTGGCCGCGGGCCGGCGTGGCAAAATCCGGATCTTGCAAGAAAGCGGGGCTTGCGCCATTGGTTGGGAGACCGTGCAGCAGGAGGATGGCTTCCTGCCGGTGCTGCGAGGGGTGAGTACCATTGCAGGGCGCATGATGCCCCAGATCGTAGGGCGGTTTATGCAAAATGACCAGGGCGGGCGGGGCGTGGCCCTGAGCGGATGCCCCACGGTCCCTCCGGCCGAGATCGTGATCTTGGGTGCAGGCTCCTTTGGGTCCGAAGCAGCCCTGGCCCTGGCCGGCAACAATGCCTCGGTCTATGTGCTGGATATCAATCTGCGGGCCCTGGAACGGTTGAACCGCCGGTTGGCAGGTCGCGGGGTGACCATGGCTGCCACCGACTACAATTTGCGCAAAGTGGTTCGCTTCGCCGACGCGATCATCGGCGCGGTCTATGTGCCGGGCCAACGAACACCGATCCTGCTCACTCGAGAGCTCATGCGCACCATGCGACCTCGCAGCCTTTTTGTGGATGCAAGCATCGACCAGGGCGGATGTGCCGAAACCAGTCGGCCCACCACCCACGCCAACCCCACTTATATGGAAGAAGGCATTCTGCACTATTGCGTGCCCAACATCACCAGCGTGGTGGGTCGCACCGCCTCTCACTCCCTCACCCATGCCACCTTGCCCTATCTTCTGGCCATTGCCAATCATGGGTTGAAGGAAGCCCTACAGGGCTACCCCGAACTGCGACGGGGCATCAACATCTGTCACGGCGAAATCATCCACGAAGGTTTGAAACATGCACTCCTACAGGAGGCCGATGCATGAGATCTTGGGAACGCCTCTATCGCTCCAAGCTCACCACCGCAGAGGAAGCGATTCAATCTATTTCTGATGGAGATCAGGTTTTCCTCACGGGCAACTGTTCGGTGCCCCAGAAATTGCTGCACGCTCTGGTGGAACGGGCCCGAGCCGACGCCATCCACCAGGTCACCATTCATCAGATCCTCACCATTGGCGATGCGGATTATGTGGCGCCGGAGATGGAGGGGAAAATCCGGGTGAATACCATGTTCATCAGCCCCAATGTGCGGGAGGCCGTGCACCAGGGGCGGGCGGACTTCACCCCTGTATTCCTGGGCGAGGTGCCCAAGCTTTTCAAGGAGGGGATTATCCCTTTGGATGTGGCGTTGGTCCATCTTTCTCCTCCCGATGAACATGGCTTTTGTTCCTTTGGCGTGGAGGTAGGTCTGACCAAACCCGCGGCCGAATCCGCGCGCGTCATCATCGCCGAAGTCAACGACCGTATGCCCCGGGCCCTGGGTAATAGCTTCATCCATGTTTCCAAATTAACCCATATCGTCCCTGTGGATTACCCCCTGCCCGAGCTCCCCCAAGGGGAGCCAGGGCCCTTGCAAAAGGCCATTGGCGCACACATTGCCGAGATGATCCCCAACGGAGCCACGTTGCAAATGGGCATTGGCTCGATCCCTGATGGTGTGCTTTATTTTTTGAAGGATAAACGGGACCTGGGCATCCACACGGAGCTCTTTTCGGATGGCGTGGTGGACCTGGTGGAGATGGGGGTGATCACGGGCGAACGCAAAACCTTGCATCCCGGCAAAATCATTGCAGGGTTTGTGTTGGGCACCCAACGGCTTTATGATTTCATCGATGACAACGGTATGGTGGAGTTTCATCCGCAAGACTACGTCAACGATCCATTCATCATTGCCCAGAATGAACGGATGATCGCCATCAACTCGGCCATCGAAGTCGACCTGACCGGGCAGGTGTGCGCGGATAGCATCGGCCCCAAGTTTTATAGCGGCGTGGGGGGACAGGTGGATTTCGTGCGCGGCGCGGCCCGCAGCCCAGGGGGCAAGCCCATCATCGCCCTGCCCTCCACGGCTAAGGGGGGCACCATCTCCCGGATTGTGGGCATGCTCAAACCGGGCGCGGGGGTGGTCACCACCCGTAACGATGTCCATTACGTGGTCACCGAATATGGAGTGGCCGATCTCTACGGCAAGACCATCCGTCAACGGGTGGAAGCTCTCATTGGTATCGCGCATCCCGACTTTCGGGCGGACCTCCGGCGCCAGGCCCGGGAGCTGGGATATATCTAACTCTCTCTTGACTCCCGAAATCCCATGACCTCATCATCCCTGACATCATGGCAGCGGCTACGCAGCCGCACCGCGTTTTCCAACCAGTGGCTCAGTGTGGAACTGGACGATGTCCGCCTGCCCAATGGCCAGGTGTATGAGTACACCCTGATCCGGCGCCTGGCCGATGGGGTCGCGGTCTTCGCGTTTGATGATCAACAGCGGCTGTTGTTGGAACAAGAGTACCGTTACCCTGTGGATCAAGTCATCTGGCAATTGCCGGGGGGGCTGGTGGATGCGCATGAAGACCCGCTCACCGCGATTCAGCGGGAGTTGGCCGAGGAGACCGGATACGAGGCCGAGGTATGGGAGTATCTGGGCGCGTTTTGGGCCAACCCCGCGCTGGGGGAGGCGAAGATCCACCTGTATCTGGCCCACAAGTTGCGCCCCACGGGCCGGGTAGAGCTCGATCCCGCGGAGTTTATCACCACGGCCTGGCGTTCATGGGAGTGGGTGAAAGAGGCGGTGCGCAAGGGAGAGATCCGGGAACGGGTGATCCTGGCAGGGATGGGCATGCTGATGGCCCGGGGTTTGTGTTAGGGACAGGCACCACCAGCCACGGCTCGCCGATACGGATGAAAAGCTCACGCGAAGACGCAAAGGCCGCTAAGCGGGTTTGCAAGTGGCAAGTCGCAGGTGGCAGGTGAGCATGAGACCTCGGAGGGTCTGCGCAGACCTCCGACCTAAATTTTGTCCAAAATAATTACCAGTTCACTTCCGACCAGGAGCTGCCAGGCCTGTATCAACGGCTTGCTCAATGGATGTTGGCTGCTC
>JALWZT010000302.1 GCA_027002405.1 Anaerolineae bacterium
TCATGCTGAGCGACCGAAGGGAGCGAAGCATCTAGCGAGCGAAGCGAGCGCCATGCCGTGGTTTTTGCGCTTCGCTAGATTCCTCGGTCGCTTCGCTCCCTCGGAATGACGTCGCGAGGCTCTATTTTCGGAACAGTCTCTAAAAAAGCCGGGGCTGGCGTAAGGGGGCCCAGGAAAGACGGTGCACAGGCGATGGCCCTAAGGTCTCCAGGGCCTGACGGTGTTGCGAAGTCCCATACCCTTTATGTCGAGCAAAACCATACCCTGGATACTGTTGCTCCAGCCGTACCATGAGCTCATCGCGGTAAACTTTGGCGACGATGGACGCGGCCGCGATGCTCAGGGAGGCCTGCTCCCCCCGCACCAGCCGCTGCTGGGGCCAGTTGCCCAAAGGCCGGGGGATGTAATCGATGAGCAGGGTGTCGGGCGTGATGGGCAGGGCTTTCAGCGCGGCCTCCATGGCTTGCAGGGTCGCGGGCACAATGCCCACGCGATCAATGATGTGCGGCCCTATCTCCCCCACCCCCACCCGGGCCACCTCTAGGATCCGTTCATAGAGTGCCTCCCGGCGCCTGGGCGAAAGCCGTTTGGAATCCCGCACCCCTGCCAATTCCCGGTGCAATCGATCCGGCTCGGGGGGCAGGATGACCGCAGCCGCGACCACGGGCCCGGCCCACGCGCCGCGGCCCGCTTCATCCAGGCCCGCGACCACCTGACCTGCCTGCCACAAAGGGCACTCGTAATCCAAAAAAGCCCATCCAGCCATCGGGGATCAGACCCATGCCAATAGCAGGGTGAGGGTGAACACACTAGCCAGGGTGGAAAAGAGCACGGTCGAAGTCACAAAATCGGGGACCAGATCGTATTCCAGGGCGATGATGCTGGTCAGCACGGCCGCGGGCATGCCCGATTGGACGATGGCCGTTGCCCGGGACAGGCTCTCTATTCCCAGGCCCCAGGCCAGGACCGCGGCCACCAGGGGCGCGCCCAAAAGCCGCACCCCACTGGCAAGCCATACATCCCGCTCCAGCCGCAATCCCTGACTCGAAGCCAGCTGCACCCCCAATGCCACCAGCATGACCGGGATCATGGCCGCAGCCAGCAAGGCGATCATGCGCTCCAGAGGCAAAGGGATGGTTGCCCCGGCCCGGGCGAAGAACAAGGCCGGAGGCAAAGCCAACAGAGCAGGGGTTTTCAGAACCGAAAGCGCGGCGCGGGCCCCACCCCCCTGCACATACCCGGCTGCGCCCACCCCGACCACAAAAGAGGCCAGGCTGATGGTGAGGAAATAAACAGTTGCCGGGATCAGGGCCTGGGAGCCCAGGCGGAATTCAATGAGGGGCAACCCGAAGTTGCCCACATTCCCAAAACTGGCGATGAGCATGAAGGCAGCCACCACCGGCTTAGGGCGACGAAAAACCAGGGCTGTCAGCGCCCCCAGCAACGCGGTCACGATCACAATCAGCAACCCCAAAAGGACCATCTGGCCCAGGGCTTTTGCTTCCACCTGGGCTTTGCTGATCACATCAAAAACAAACGCGGGGATAAAAAGATAATACGCGGCCCGACTCAAGGTGCGGGCCTCTAACTTCAATCGGGGACCGGCCCCATAGCCCAGAATCACCAGCCCAAAAACCGGTGTAATCACGTTGATAAAGATTCCAATCAATTGATGCATGATCGTACCTTAAGCTACGCATACCCCAACCGCCGCAGCTCCGCGGGGTTACGCCGCCACTTGGGCTTTACTTTCACCCTTAGGTCCAGATAAACCTGGCGTCCCAAGGCCCATTCGATCTCCTTGCGCGCCTCCGCCCCGATCTTCTTGATCATGCGCCCGCCCTTGCCAATAAGAATCCCCTTTTGCGACTCCCGCTCCACGAAGATGCGGGCGAAAATGTAGATAACCCCGTTTTCTCGCTCCTCAAACTCCTGCAGATCCACGGCCACCGCGTGGGGCACCTCCTCTTGCAGATACATCAGCGCCTTTTCGCGGATCAGCTCCGCCACCAGGAAGCGTTCCTGGATGTCGCTGACCTGGTCGGGGGGATAATAACGGGGGCCTGGGGAGAGGTGCTCCCGAATCACATCCACCAGCGCGTCCACGCCCTGAAGCTTGAGCGCGCTCACCGCGATATCCGCCACAGCCTCGGGGACCAGGGCCCGATACGCGTCCGCGTGTTCCAGCAGCCGGTCGGGCGGGGTGATGTCGATCTTGTTCATGACCAGGATCACGGGCAGGGATTGCCCCCGCAGCACCGCGGCCACCCGCCTGTCATCCTGCCGTGGGGTCTTGCTCACATCCACCACCCACAGGGCCAGGTCCGCGTCGGGCAGGGCCTTGCGGGCTTCCTCCACCATGAACTCACCCAGCTTGTGCTTGGGCTTGTGAATGCCGGGGGTATCGATGAACACGATCTGGCAATCCTCCCGGGTGAGGATGCCTGCGATGCGATTCCGGGTCGTCTGGGGCCGGGGCGAGACAATGGCCACCTTCTGGCCCAGGATAGCGTTCATCAGCGTGGACTTACCCACGTTGGGCCGCCCCACCACAGCCACAAAACCCGAGCGGTGGTCAGGGGGCACATCGGTGAAGGGATCGGGCTGGGATAAGAAGTCGTTAGGATCGAAGGACATAGGTCATTAAAAACGTAGTTTGATGTCAATTATAACATAGATGATCGATGACCTCCATTTCGGGGCCTCATACCACGCCGCTCCTATGCGACGGCCGGGAAATCGTTTGGGAATGTTGCAGCCGATGTCATGGGGTAAGCCAGCCCATTCTTATTCAATCACGATTTTCCATCGCTTCCGCTTTCGATGGCATCGTGCTATAATGACCCCAAATAGATCTGAGGAAAATCATGTATCTGGCAGTCAAACACGTTAAACCATTAGAAAATTACCATTTGCTTCTCATTTTTGACAACGGAGAAGAGCGCGTTTTCGACGCCCGCCCCTTACTTTCCTTCGGCCGATTCAGCGAACTCAATTCGCCAGATGTGTTCAACGCCGTCCATGTATCTTTTGACGCGATTGCCTGGCCCAATGGTTTGGATATCGACCCCGAATATCTTTATGAACACAGTCAGGCCTTGTCGCGCATTCCTCGGTCTGCCACGCCCGCCCGGCGATGAAGTGAACCTGTTGGCAAACCTCGAACAGGCTGCCGGGCAATCTGGCAGGGGCGGTGATCCGGCCGTTCGGCCCCCACCCCTGCCCCTCCCCCGCTTGCGGGGGAGGCTGGGAGGGGGCTGCGCCCGAGCACAGGGTCGTAGCGCCGGGCGAGGTGCGTCCTTTTTCGGTTGAGGCCGTACTCACCGACTGAAGTCGGACACTTAAGGCCTACGGCCAATGGACGGCCTTCGCCGTCCTAACTTCCGGTCGACGAAGGTCGACCACTGGCGCGAAGCGCCTAAAGAGCTCGAGTTTACTCGGTGAGGACGCTGCCGA
>JALWZT010000303.1:0-887 GCA_027002405.1 Anaerolineae bacterium
CTCCCCCACCGGACCAGCCTCCGCCCGACCATCCTCCAGTGGAGCCGCTGGAGGATTGAGGGCGACTGGTCAGGGTCGAGGCGGTGACGGTGAACATGGAGGCCAGGCTGGCGCTCATGCTGGCGAATCCGCCGCTCATGCGGCGGCTGGCATCCGCCAGAGTGGGCTGGCCGGATCCGCTTTTGGGCGCGGGGCTGGCATGGCCGGGAACGCCGCCGGGTCCCAGGTCATATCCATAATAGGGCCGAGGACCGTACCAGGTGGGAATAGGGACGTTCTTGACTGGCTCCCACATTTTCATGTAGCGCTTCTCCAGGCCAAAGGCGATGGCATAGGGGAGATACCGTTCAAACAGTTCGGTGGCTTTCTCCAAATCGGTGTACTCATCCAGGCGTTTGAGATAGGTATAAAAAGCCTTCCATTTGGCTGCTTCGTTGGCACCCAATTGGGTTTTGCGGGGCATAGAGAAGGAAAGGATGATCATACCGATCCCGAAGATGAAGGGGCCTAAGCCCAAGAACAGACCTACGTCGGTGATAGCGGATAGCATGGGGGCGAAGAAACAGGAAAACAGGAAGCTGAGGACAGTAACCACAATCCCCAAGGCCAGCCAGAGCTTCCTGACTGTTTGAGGATTGGATACGAAATAGCCCATGGCTGTCACTTCTTCGTAAATCAGCCCCTTTACCAGCTCGGTATATTTGTAGAAGCTGTTTTTCAGATCGGAAAGCTTGCGCTCCCGGACGCCGTCGAATATTTTTTCCAGCAGGACCCGTTCATATGCGTGCAAGGTGTCATCAGGCTCTTGGGTTTGGGTATAGAGGAAGTCGCGGGTGGAATAGCCGCTGTCGTCATCTTCGTCCAGTTCCTCCATGCGCAAATAGCCC
>JALWZT010000303.1:897-3432 GCA_027002405.1 Anaerolineae bacterium
GTCCACGATGGTGGCGACGATCTCTTTGATGTCAGCCCGTTCGTCGATGAGGGTGCCCGCCATGGCCGGAGGCAGATCGGATGGGGGTTCGGGCAGATATTCGGGCACGATCTCGGGCCGAGGGTCCCGCCCGTAGCGGTACCACAGCAGATAGAGGGCAACGGGCGCCAGCAGGATGAGCATCACGCCGAAGAGCAGGACGAACAGGTTGATGACCGTCTTCCAACGGGAAAACGCGAGCTCGCGGTCCGCATCCGCCTGCCAGGGAGGCGGGGAGCCAGCCACCACGCCGTGGGTGAATTGCACCCGCACTTCAAAGGGTTTGCCAGGAGGGATGGGTTCTTTGGCCACAAATTGCGCGGTCTGGGGGTTCAGCAGGGCCATATCGGCCATGACGAAGTAGGTGTCCATATTGTCGATGACCGCGGGGGCCGGTACCTGCACGGTCACCACGCTGGATTTCACTTCCGCTGGCCGGTCCGCATAGACGGCCTTCCACCAGAGTTGATCGCCCTGGTCGTAATACCGCAGACCCCCATGGACCCGATAGCGGATGGTAAAGGTGCGTACCGCATCGGTAGTGGGCTCGAAAAACCATTTGACGTAGTAGGAATCCCCTTGATCCTCGACAAAATAGGTGTGTGGCGTCCCATCCTTGCTCTGGAGATAATCCCCATCAGCATCTGCGACGATGATGTCGGTGATGTCCTCAGTATATGTTTTGCTGATCTCCCGATACCCATACGTGAATGGTCCCCCCATGAAGTGGATTTCCTGTTTTTCCAGCACGTCAAACGTCCCATCCGCGTTGACAGTGATATCCACGTCAAAGCGGTTCCAGACCACGCTTTTGTTTTGTGCTGAGGCGGGGATCGCGATCAGCAGGATGAGGGCGGTGACGAGCAGCGCCCATCGTATGACGGATTTGTTCATTCCCATCCTCGCGAATGACCAGATTGTAGGGGGTGATACATGCATCATAGCAGGAAACCGCGGGGCGGGCAAGTCAATCATTGAGAAAAGGTATTGTATCGGTTTAGTGAGGCATTTCGTCTTCCGAAGGCCTTTAGGCTGAAACCATTTTCAATTCAAGAAGATTTCATGTCTTGTGCATCCTCTCTCTCCGAACCGGGTCACCCCTCCCCCACCAGTGGGGGAGAGGCAGGGGGTGGGGGCCGAACGGCCGGATCACCGCCCTTGCCGGATTGTCCAGCAACCCACTTGAGGTTTGCCAACAGGTTCGTTTAGCTCTGAGCGGAGGCACGAGCGAAAATCCTTGGTTTCAATTTGCCTTGTGTTTAGCCACCGACTTCCGATCGGCGGGTGCTGTTCAGGTTGCGACAGCTCCCGAATGATGGTTTGGCGTTCTTCGATGTGGTTGCTGTTTGATGCCGTTGTAAGTACAATGCCTTCATCAAGGTTACGAACTATGGCCCCATGGGGTTTCATCCCAAGTCACGGTATCCAATTTTTATCCGTGTCCCTCCCATCCGTGTTGAATCCAACCTGATTTGCTATGCCCATGAAAAAACGACTCCAACGCCTGCGCGAGAAAGGACAACTTCTGGATGAGATCATGGCCTGGAAGCGCCAGGAAGTCCCCAGGCAGATGCAAGAGATGCCCGAAAGCGACCTCCAGGCCCTGCTCACCTTCACCCCGCCAGCCGAAGATTTCGCCGCAGCCCTGGCCCAGCCCGGCGTCAGCCTCATCGCCGAGGTCAAGCGGGCTTCACCCAGCAAAGGCCTCATTGCCCGCGAGTTCGATCCCGTGGACCTGGCCCTGACCTATGCCGAGGGCGGGGCTGCTGCCATCTCGTGCCTCACCGATGCCCGTTTCTTCCAGGGCCAATTGGAACACCTTACCGCCATCAAAGAGGCCTTCCGCCAGCGCCATATCCATCTGCCTGTCTTGCGCAAGGACTTTATCTACCATCCTTACCAGGTGCTTCAGGCCCGGGTGGCGGGTGCGGACGCCATTCTGCTCATTATGGCGGTCCTCAGCGATACCGAATATCGGGAACTTTTAGCCTATGCCCGGGAACTGGGCATGGAGGCCCTGGTGGAAGTCCACGATGAGCATGAGGTGGCACGCGCGCTTCAGGCCCAGCCCCGCATCATCGGCGTCAACAATCGCGACCTGCGCACCTTCCAGGTGGATTTACAAACCACGGCCCGGCTCCGCCCCCACATCCCCGATGATATCCTTCTGGTCGCGGAAAGCGGCATCCGCCACGGCAATGATGTGCGCACCCTGAAGGAGATGGGCGTGGATGCCATCCTGGTGGGGGAAACCCTGGTTCGCCAGGCCCCAGGTGCCCGTCTCCGCAAAGTACGGGAACTGGTCCGGGCAGGCCGTGCCGATTAGAGGGCTATGAAAATAGAGGACGCAGATGAACGCGGATAGAAGCAGATTCACGCAGATAAAATCAAAATAAAAATCATCTGTGGCGCCCGCTATGCTTTGGGACTGGGCTCTTGGGTGACCAGTCGTTCCACCGGCTCGATGATCATTTGAGCATAGATTTCCCCCATGCG
>JALWZT010000304.1 GCA_027002405.1 Anaerolineae bacterium
CACTGAACACTGGATGCCTGATCCCTGACTCCCCTGCGGAAAGGGTACTTACCGCAGAGAGCGCAGAGGACACAGAGTCAACTGAACACTGATTACTGATCACTGATTACTCTATTTACGGAACAGCCCATGAAAACCCAACCCCTCCTACGCCTCTTTTGTTCCCTGTTCCTCTTGCTCCTGGCGGGAACGGGGGTTACTCAGGCCCGCGGGTCCCCATGGAGGCCCTTGGGGCCCTGGGGCGGGCCGGTATTTGACCTGCGTGCGGACCCCCACAACCCCGACCATCTCTACGCCCTGATTGGCGATGGTCGCATCCTCGAAAGCGACTATCGGGGCGAAAGCTGGCATCCTTTTGCCAGGCTGCCTACCAACATCTACCTGGCCGCGTGGGCCATCTCTCCCCACGACCCATCCATCCTCCTCGCGGGCGATAATGAGGGCCACGTTTTCCTCTCCCACGATGGCGGGAAGACGTGGCATCGCGCCTATCTTAACTATGATACCTCGCACAGCACAACACCTCAGTTCTACTTCCATCCCCATGACCCAGACGTAGTTTACTTCATTGATTTCCCTGATCTTTTTGTGAGTTGTAACGGGGGTTGGAACTGGTCTTATCTGCGATACGGTGTCAATGTGATGCTTTTCCATCCCGAAGATGGCGACATTCTTTATCTCGGTACAAGCGGAGGTGTGCTGCAATCATGGGATGGTGGTCGCACCTGGCGCGTGATTGGCCTGCCTGGTAAGGATGTCATCACGCTGGTCATGGCTCCGGATGATCCCGACACGATCTATGCTGACGTCCGATGGGGGCCCCTTTATCGCAGCACCGATGGCGGGAAAGTCTGGCTGGAAGTCCCTACGCCCAACCGGGATATTTCGAGGTCTAGGACCCTTGCCGTCACATCGAACTATGTCGTCATCGAGATGGGGAATGAACTATGGATAAGCGACGACAGGGGAGAGACATGGCGGATGATCGCAGAACCTCTGGAAAGCATGGGGACCCTGTATCACGGGCTTTTCACCCCCGATGATGTCTTTTACGTGGGTGCGGAACGCGGCCTGTTTCGCAGCGACGACGGTGGGGAATCGTGGGCGCCGAAGAATGACGGGATCACCAGTGCGGCTTTACGCGCCTTCGCCATCGATGGTGCGACGGGCGAGACCATGCTGGCAGGGGTCGCCTGGCATACGCTGTTCAAAAGTGAGGATGGCGGCGCAAGCTGGCAGGTCATCTATGAAGATGAGGCAAGGAGCGATTTCACCGCGTTGGCCATCGATCCCCACCATCCTCAAATCTATTACGCAGCCAAATCCACCAGCGGGGTGATCAAAAGCGAAGATGGCGGCGCCACCTGGCGGGCGGTCACGGAAGGACTGACCGCAAGCCGGGTGAACGCCCTGATCCTTGATTCCAGCCAGCCCGAAAGACTCCTGGTCGGGACGGAAGCAGGCGTTTTTCGTAGTGAGGATGGCGGGGAGCACTGGGAACGCGTGGGGTTGGAAGATGCCAATGTCCGCATCCTGGCTCTATCTCAGGGACATCCGCAGGTGGTTTACGCCGGTCTTGACCATGCCCATATCTATCGCAGCGATGATGGGGGGGACTTCATGGACCCAGATGGATACACCACCCGGCGACGAGGTGTTCGATCTGGCCGTGGATCCCAATCATCCCCATGTTCTCTTCGCCGCGACGGCCCAAAGTGGGTTGGTGAAGAGTGAGGATGGTGGGGAGACGTGGGAAAGGCTCTCCCTGGAAAAGCCATTGATTCAGAGCGTGGCCCTTCATCCCCGCTATCCCCGCCGCGTGTTTGTGATGGATGGGGAGGGGAAAGCGTTTGCCAGCCTGAACGGCGGAGACGCATGGGTTGAAATGGGCCAGCTTCCTGTGTCGTGGGTGATAGATATGGTGGTTGTGCCAGCAGGGGAAAACGCATCTTATGCTCAGACACTTTTCGTGGTGGCGCCCAGCGCGGGCGTCTATCGCTACGACCATGCCTGGAGCCTCCATCTCCCCCGCCTCATCCGTTCGCGATGACCCGGGTGCGCGTCTTCCATGGTAAGTGAGCAAATGGCCATGTGCTCTCTGTGTCTTCGCGGCGAAGGTTTTTCAGAAAAGCCATGGCTTTATGGTACGATGATGCCATCATGCTCAGGCTGCCCCAGGAGTATTCTCTACTTCGATCAACAGCCCTTGCGGGAATTTGCCGAGCGCATCTTGCATCAAGACATTCGGGAGGGACGATTCGGTGAGCGTCAAAGATATGGTTCACTTTGGAGGGAATATCCATTATCCAATATCCAATATCCAGTACCCAATACCCAGTACCCAATACCCACTCCGTCAAGCTCCAAAACGCCCGTTTTGAACCATGCCCAAACAGGAAATGGATTCGCCACGCCCGCCCACCCTGCTGCCTCAACTCAAGGAACAGGGCCTGCTGCCCCGCAAGGGCCTGGGCCAGCATTTCCTTACCGATCCCAAGATCCTCGATAGCATCGTGGCCGCGGCCGAGCTGCCGCCCGACGCGGTGGTCATCGAGGTGGGCCCGGGGCCGGGCACGCTGACCGCGGCCCTGGCACCGGTGGCGGGCCGGCTCATCGCGGTGGAACTGGATGCGCGGCTGGCGGAGATGCTGGGGGCGTTGTACGCGGGGTGGGAGAACGTCCACATCATCCACGGCGACGCGCTCGAACTGAGCCCGCGCGAGCTCCTGGAACGCACGGGCGGGCTGGCGCCCTACTTCGTCCTGGGCAACATCCCCTACTACATCACTTCCCCCCTGCTGCGCCACTATCTCGAAGCTGAGCCCCGGCCCGAGCGCCTGGTGTTCACCCTGCAACTGGACGTGGCCCGGCGTATCGTGGCCCGTCCCCCGCGGATGAGCCTGCTCGCGGTCTCTGTCCAGGTCTATGCCCAGCCCACCATCGTGCGCAAGCTGCCTCCGGGCGCGTTCACGCCCCCGCCCAAGGTGCATTCCGCGGTGCTACGGCTGGACGTGCGGGCCCAGCCCCTGGTTCCCGAGGCGCTGCGGGAGGCGTTCTTCCGGGTTGTGCGGGCCGGGTTTGGGCAGAAGCGCAAGACCCTGCGCAACAGCCTGGCCGCGGGCCTGAGCCTGCCCCCCGCGCAGGTGGCAGAGGCCCTCCAGGCGGCCGGGATCAGCCCCCAAGCCCGGGCGCAGGAGCTGGATGTCCCTGAGTGGGTGGTGTTGAGTCGGAGATTCCGTCAATAGATATCTCACGTGGAGGCGCGAAGAGAGTTATCAGTAATCAGTGTTCTAGCTACCTGACAGTTTTGTGAGCGTCCATAAATAACTTCCCTTTTTTGCCGCGACACTGACCGAGTAAACTCGAGCTCTTTAGGCGCTTCGCGCCGATGGTCGACCTTCGTCGACCA
>JALWZT010000305.1 GCA_027002405.1 Anaerolineae bacterium
AATCTAGCGAAGCGCAAAAACCACGGCATGGCGCTCGCTTCGCTCGCTAGATGCCCTTCGATTCCTCAGGGCAGGCTTCGCTCCCTTCGGTCGCTCAGCATGACGAACATCTGCGCAAATCAGCGTTGCGAAGCATCTGCGCAAATCTGCGTTCCCATTTTCGTTGTTATGTGGTGAGCTAACGCTCATGGTGACTGTTCCGAAAGTTTGCCACCTGTCACCTTTTGGTGCCTTGGTGTTTTTACTCCCCGTACATGACTCCAGGAGGCATGTGATGCCCAACCCGACCCAACTCCCCGCCTGGCACGCACTGCAACAACATTATCAAGCCATCCAAAACATCCATATGCGGGACCTCTTCGCCGCGGACCCGCAGCGTTTTCAACGATTTTCCGTTCAGTTCGAAGACCTGCTTCTGGACTATTCCAAAAACCGGATCACCCAGGAGACCATGGCTCTACTTATGGACTTGGCCCGGCAGGCAGGTCTGGCCGACGCTATCGAGGCCATGTTTCAAGGGAAGAAGATCAACCTTACGGAAAATCGCGCGGTCCTGCACGTGGCATTACGCAACCGCTCCAATCGCCCTATATGGGTGGACGGCCAGGATGTGATGCCCAAAGTGAACGGGGTTCTGGCCCGGATGCGTCGTTTTAGTGAAGCCGTTCGTTCGGGCCAATGGCGAGGATTCAGCGGAAAACCCATCACCGATGTGGTGAACATTGGCATTGGAGGGTCGGACCTTGGCCCGCGGATGGTCGTACGCGCGCTGACGCCCTACCATCATCCCCGGCTGCGCGTGCATTTTGTCTCCAATGTGGATGGCACGGACATCGCCGAAACCCTGGCCACCCTGAACCCCGAGACAACCCTCTTCCTTATTGCCTCCAAAACCTTTACCACTCAGGAAACCATGGCCAATGCCCACACGGCTAGGGACTGGTTCATGCTTGCCGCCCGGGACACATCGGCCATTGCCAAACATTTTGTGGCCATGTCCACTCATCGGGAAAGGGTCATGGCCTTTGGTATTGACCCGGAAAATATGTTTGAGTTTTGGGACTGGGTGGGGGGCCGCTATTCATTGTGGTCCGCGATCGGGCTTTCCATCGCCCTGGCCGTGGGGTTTGATCGATTCGAAGCCCTGCTGGCTGGAGCCCATGCCATGGATCAGCACTTCCGCACCGCGGCCTTCGAAGAAAACATCCCTGTCATCCTGGGAATGCTGGGGGTGTGGTACAACAACTTCTTTGGCGCCGAAACCCACGCGGTGCTCCCTTATGATCAGACCCTGGAGCTGCTGCCCGCACATCTGCAGCAATTGGATATGGAAAGCAACGGCAAAAGTGTCACGCTGGATGGTCAGTGGGTCGATTATCAGACGGGCCCTATTCTTTGGGGACGGCCGGGCACCAATGGGCAACACGCGTTTTACCAGCTCATCCATCAGGGCACGAAACTCATTCCGGCCGATTTCCTTGCCCCTGCCCAAAGCCATCATCCCATTGGTCGACATCACGACATGCTCATCGCGAACTTCCTGGCTCAGACCGAGGCCTTGATGAAGGGCAAAACCGAGGAGGAAGTGCGAGCCGAACTCCGGGCCCAAGGTGTCCCCGACGAACAACTGGCGTTTCTGGTCCCGGCCAAGACATTTCCCGGCAACCGTCCCACCAACAGCATCCTTTTCAAAAAGCTCACCCCTCGCACCTTGGGGAGCCTTATTGCCATGTATGAGCACAAAGTCTTTGTTCAGGGCGTTATCTGGCGTATCAACTCCTTTGACCAGATGGGGGTGGAACTGGGCAAAGTGCTGGCCAAGGCCATCCTCCCCGAGCTGGAAGGCCCTGACCCCGTGCATACCCACGATAGCTCTACCAATGGTCTGATTCAGGCATATAAGCGTTTCCGGGGGTAGCTTGCACCTTATGAGTGATTTAGACAATTCCCTGAAAAACGCGCCTCGCTCCACTTCTTTTCGCGGGCCTGCTTCCCTTTACGTGGTGGGGCGATCCCTGCGTGGCTGGTACGAAGATTGGTTTCAACAGTTTCTTTTCAACTTTTTGACCACGTTGGGCTGGGCGACGATCCTTTTGGGTCCGCCCATGCTTTTTGCCATGTACGAAGCCGCTCATGAGCGGGTTCGAGGCCGAGGCATTGAACTGTATGATTTCTTCCGGGCCGCGCGGCACCATGCCCGGGCCAGTTGGACGTGGGCGCTTGTTAACCTCCTGGTGGGGGTGGTCATTGGTGTCAATGTGCTCTTCTATTGGCAATGGGCGCGACCGTGGTCCATCTTTCTGGCCACGCTTTTTTTCTTTGCAGGGCTTTTCTGGGCCATGATTCAGATGTATGTCATCCCTTATTACATGGCCCAAAAGACCCCTTCCTTAAAACTGGCCCATAAAAACGCGGCCCTCACTTTTTTGGCCGCGCCCGGCTATACGGGGCTTTTGTTCTTCCTGACTCTCCTTCTTTACCTCCTAAGCCTCTTCTTTATCCTCCCCTGGATTCTGGCTTTCCCTGCCTGGGCGGTCTTGTTGGGAGCCCAGGCCGTGCAGGACCGCTTGCAGGCGTACGGTGTAGAAATGTGAGTATGATTTGCAAAAATTGCAAGAACACAGAGTTTCGCAGTCGCTACGGGCGATGGCTCACCCCAGAAAATGGGAACACTGATGACACTGATACTTTGTAACGCTGATTTGCGCAGATGATTTCTTATAATGACGAAACCTCCTATCAAAACGACTTTCTCCCACAGGGCCATGGGACCTGGTCGGAATGCCCACCATCGCGGGGAGCCATAGTTGGCCCAACATCGCAGGTTTTTGCCCGGTTCGGCGTAGTGGGGGCAATGGGTGCACAGCACGCGGATTTCGATCGCCTCGAAAAAAGCCAGGATGAAGGCGATCCAGGGGATGAGCCACTAGGCATTTTTGCAGTGGAGCCGATTTTCATCAAATTTTCCAACGATTTTCCAGCATCGGCTCGTCCGTCTTTGTATAATAAAGAACAAAGATGTACGACAACGGTCCTCCTATAAGGTGATATCATGCCAGCCGATGTCATTCAGGTTCAATACGACACCTTACAAGAAATCGCGTCGATCTGGGGACGCGCACAAGACCGCCATATCCAAACCAAACAGGCGTTGGTGCAGTGTGTGGACCAGCTACGTAATGGGGGGTGGGAAGGGCTCGGCGCAGCCGCTTTTTTTGCAGAAATGGATGAGGATGTGTTTCCCGCGCTGGAACGACTGGTTCAGGCCCTGGGCGAAGCGCAACGAGTGACGACCCAGATCATCACCATCTTCCGTGAGGCGGAAGAGGAAGCAGCCCGCCCCTTCCGAGAATTAGCCATAAACTGGACTCGACCCAGGACTAGCGCGCCGGGCGTGTCCACACCCACCCAAAGGCCGGGATGGTGGGATCGTCTGTTGGAAGTGGGGGAGAAGATTGCCGATTGGGTAGACAAAGTCGATACCTGGCTACCGGCCGTGGCGTTGCCCTTTGTGTTGGTTGGTTTGAAGGAAGGCATCCGTTATCCTGGCCAGATCATCGTGGATTTACCCGACTGGCTGGGACCAGCGCGGCGTTGGTTGCGGGGTATGGTGAATATGTCGGAGCATCTGACCCACATCAAGGGGTCGAACATGGCCCGGCATATTGCTGGTCAGGTGGATATCGGGCCGTTGGATTTGGCGCTTTTCGGAATCGAAGGAGCGCTCGATACCTATTATTCCTGGCAGCGTCACGCGGAGGAATATGCCTCCTACCACGATCCCACCCGTGAACTCTCGGCCCGAATTGTGGATGGCATGATCGCCTTTATGCCGGCGACGGGTGAACTTTTTGGAGGCTTTCTCGGTTGGAAGGGGGGGCGATGGCTGGTGGCTTTGTTGGAGGATTCATCGCCGGCCCGCCTGGCGCAGCTGTGGGCGCGATCATCGGCGGCGTCGCCGGTGGTATTTTTGGAGGGTGGCTTGGCCATGAGGGCGGCAAAGACCTGGGCGATTTCGTAGATAGAAAGTGGCGCAATAAAGCGATTGATTTTCTTGACAACACCATTGTACAACCCATTACCGATGGGATCAACCAGGTGATGGAAGCATTCCAATCGCAGCCATCACCGGTCGGCGCAGGCGGCGGTTGGTAGCAGGAGACGTCCATGACTCAAGAGACTGAGTTTCCCATGGTCATCCATGGTTCCCTCAAGCGCAAGGTCGTTTTTGTGATCTTGCTGGTGATTGCCATTTCTATAGGCCTGTTTCTGCTAACTGTCACACCGCATCGTCGCGGCCTGATTAACTTAATTCTTTTCCGCGCTATGGGATTGTTGGTGTTGGGCCTGCTGCTCGCCTCTATCCCACGCATTTTCGATATCTTGTTTCGCCCTCTCACTCGGCTGGATGTGGAGGGTGTGCAGGTAGGTAAACGCGTCATTCCCTGGGACGAGATCATAGGTATTCGTTGTGTGCATGATGCCGAGAACCAATCCATCTATCTGAGAGTGCGAGACCCCCATTCGTATCAAACCATGAATGTCTGGAACAAACGATTCGGCTATCAGCAAGAGGATGAAGTTTACCTCAATTTCTCCCCCGCGTCCCCCGAAGATTTTCGTCGAGTTTGCGCTTTCTTGCGTCAACAAATCCGGAAGAATATCCATGGTTGATATGTCTCCCCTGGTTCTTCATACCAATCCCGAAGCCATTTTGAAAACATTAGCCATAGCGTGCTTTGCTTGGTTGGCGGGGATTACGCTGGCCCTTGCGCCTCTTTGGGAGCCTCGACTACCTGCGTATTTACGGGCTTCGCCCATCGTCATTGGTCCGAAATCCAGTGTGCTGGCAGGGATTCTCGGTTTGTTCGTGGCCATTCTTGCCACCTTTCTTCTGTGGCAGATGGTGCGTTATCCAGAAATTATTGTGGACGAGGTTGGCATCCATCGTCCTCCCTCGATGGTCATCCCTTGGGAGCAGATTGAGTCTGTCGCTTGCCTTCCTGAGGAAGAGAAAGTCGTGATCACGCTCACGGCGGATAACACCCTGGTGGGAAAGACCGAGGTGCTCACCAACCCACATATCATCTCCCCCCTCCTTTCGCCCGAAGATTTCCGCAAGTTGTGCCAACGCCTAGAGCAAGGCATGCTGTTCCGAAAATAGGATCAGGATTAGGATTGAGGATTGTTAGGCCGAGGTTAGGCGCGAGCAGGAGTAATCAGTGATCAGTCATCAGTAATCAGTAGCGCCTTGCGACGTCATTCCGAGGGAGCGAAGCGACCGAGGAATCTAGCGAAGCGCAAAAACCACGGCACGGCGCTCGCTTCGCTCGCTAGATGCTTCGCTCCCTCCGGTCGCTCAGCATGACGAACATCTGCGGCGATCTGCGTTGCGAAGCATCGGCGCAAATCTGCGTTCCCTTCACCTGCCACTTGCTACTTGCAAACTTGCCACCTGCGTTCTATTTTCGTCGTTATGCGGTGAGCTTTCGCTCATGGTGACTGTTCCGTAAATAGCGTTGTGTTCGTTTGCAAAAGCAACTCGAAGCCCACGTTGGGCGAGGCAGCAATGGGCGTGATGCGTGAAACGTGAAACGTGAGAACCTTACGCATCACGCATCACGCATCACGTTTCACGGTCTGCCAGCCTGGCTGCGAGGCGTTTTCACCCGTATCGGTGGACAGTCGTCCGTGGTGACTGTTCCGAAAATAGAGCCTCGCGACGTCATTCCGAGGGAGCGAAGCGACCGAGGCATGTCCTGAGCGCAGTCGAAGGAAATCTAGCGAAGCGCAAAAACCACGGCATGGCGCTCGCTTCGCTCGCTAGATGCTTCGCTCCCTTCGGTCGCTCAGCATGACGAATATCTGCGTCAATCTGCGTCGCATCTGCGTCAATCTGTGTTCTATTTTCATCGTTATGTGGTGAGCTACTGCTCATGGTGACTGTTCCGTAAATAGAGAACGCAGATGAACGCTAATAGAAACAGATTCACGCAGATAAATCTTTAATCAGATCCCTCATCCAGTATCTCGATTTTATCAGGCAGGTTGGGGACGATGCACAAAAATTCATAGGGCTCATCGCCGATGTTGGCATACCAGTGGGGAACCCCCGCGGGGATGAGCAACACATCGCCTGCCTGGGCCACGATCTCCTCATCGCCCAGGCCCACCAGGGCCCGACCCCGCAGCACGTATTGCTCATGCTCCACCTGGTTGGTGTGCTTGGGCATGCCCCCGCCCGGCTGCATGACGAACTTGCGCATGGCGAAATGGGGACCTTCCTCGGGCGAGATCAGCACCTGAATCGTGGTGCCCTCGCCTGCCTGCACGACTTGCGGCTCAACGTCATCACTGTGTTTGACGAACATGGGTCTTTACTCCATTCGAAATGTGTGGAAAAGCACAATGGGAGTTCAATGCTGCTTATTATCGCCATCGGTTGAAGCCAACGCCTCCCATGGAATGCCTTTGCCCGCGCGCAGACTCTTCCGCGCGGCCATAATCCTCTCTAGAAAACGCGGATCATGCTCCAATCGAGATCCAAACTGGCCTTCATTGGATTGTGGTTGAATCGATAGTTCATTCGTGTTTTTCTCATTCGTATCTTTCTTCTTCATTATCCGTGTTCCCTTTCATCCGTGTTATTTTCAGCCAAATCGCTCCTCCCCCGCATACACCCGGAACCCGCCCCGCCGAATGTAACCCACCAGGGTCATGCCCCAGGCCCGGGCCAGGGCCACGGAGCGGCTGGTGGGCGAGGTGCGAGAGGCAATGAGGGGAACGCCCATCTTCGCGGCTTTGCCCAGCATCTCCGAACTGATCCGCCCCGTGGTGACGATGATCCGCCCGGCTGTTTCCATCTCCGCCTGCATGGCCTGGCCCCACAGCTTGTCCAGCGTATTGTGGCGGCCAACATCTTCGGCGAGGATCAGCACCTGGTCGGGCGTGCATAATGCGGACGCGTGCACCCCGCGGGTGATGGGGTAGAGGGTTTCCGCGGCCCGCATCTCGTAGTAGCGGGCGATGAGCTGCTCGGGTGTGAGATGGAGGTCGGGGAAGGCGGGCGCGGGGCGATGGATCAGGTCGTCGAAGGTGACGCCCCCGCCACACCCCGCGGTGCGGATGGCGTCCGCGGCCGCGGGCGGGGTCGTGTGGCGATGCAACCACACATCCACACACGTGCCCGAGGGGCTCACCCGCACGTCGGCCACGTCCTCCGGGCCGTCGATGACGCCCTCCGCGCGCAGGAAGCCCAGGGCCAGGGCTTCCTGCTCCATGGGGGTGGCCATGAACCGGGCCAGGGTCTGGCCGTTCACCTGGATGCAGACCGCGGTCTCGGCGATCACCCCGCCTGCGACCTGGCGCCACTGGCCCCGATCATACTCGCGCCAGAGGGCCTCGCTGGCTCCCTCTGGCAGATGAGTTGTGTGGGGAAGGGACAAAGTCATGGAATGGGACGAGAGCGGGGATCATTTCGCTACGATGGCGTCCGCGTCGCGATCATGGAGACTGACTGATTGAATGCGGGGCGTGTAGCGGGTGGCCGACGCAGCTTCTGTAGACACAATGGTGTCCAGAAGCGCTTCCGGATGTTTTTCTGCGACCTGCAGTAACACGCGGGCCGGCCCATGGGGGGTGCGCCTTCCCTGTTCCCAATTCTGCAACGTACGAACGCTGATGCCCAACAAAAGGGCGAATTTTTGTTGAGTCAGCCCCATTCGGGCGCGAATGGCTTTGACGTCCGGCACATCGATTGTGAACGTTCGGGAAGGCTCGGTTTCGCCTCGTAGAATGGCGCCGCCTTCGCGCACGCTGGCAACGAGTTCTTGAAACAGGTCCTCTTTCATGGGTATTCCTCTTCGACAATCGCCCGCAAAATACGAATCTGTTCGGGCGTCAGGTCTGCTTGCTTCGATTTGGGATAGATAAAAAGCATAAGTAGCTGGTTGGGCTGAACGGCCCAGTAGTAGATGATCCGAACGCCGCCGCGTTTGCCTCGGCCTTTCGTCCTCCAACGGAGTTTGCGAAGACCACCGCTGTCGATTATCAACTGCCCCAGATCAGGGCGTTGGACCAAGGCATATTGCAGCTCTCGATAGTCCTCATCAGAAAGCCACTGCTGGACTAATTTGGTGAAAATCGAGGTCTCAATGATGACCATGATACAAAATCAAGTATACGCCATTGGCGTACTTTTGTCAATGGTTTTCACGCTAAAACCAGCTCCCAATTTGCCACCTCGGCCTTTTCCACAGCCACCGCGGTGTTTTTGTAGTCGGGAATCTTGGCATCGGGGTCCAGGGCGTCCAGGGTGAGCAGGTTGGCCGCGGCCTCCGCGTAGTGCATGGGCAGAAAGACCGTGCCGATGGGGGAGCGGTCGGTCACCCGCACCCGGGCCACCACCTGGCCCCGGCGGGAGCGGATTTTCGCCAGATCGCCCGAGACCAACCCCAATTTTTTCGCATCCACCGGATGGATTTCCACCACCGGTTCGGGCGCGGCGTCGTTCAGGCGGGAACGACGGGTGAGCGCGCCGCCATGCCAGTGATAAAGCAAACGGCCCGTGGACAGGTTGAAGGGATATTCCTCGTCGGGGAGCTCCACGGGCGGGCGGAAGTCCATCAGCCAGAATTTGCCCCTTCCCCGGGGCACCCCCTCCTTGTAAAGATAAAGGGTGCCGGGATCGTCCTCGGTGTAGCAGGGATACTGGACACCTTCCTCTTCGATGCGCTGGTAGGTGATGCCCGCGTATTCGGACGCGGCCTGGCCCACTTCCCGCCAGACTGCCTCCGCGCCGGCATAGTTCCAGCCCTGCGCGGTGTGCACGCCCAGGCGGGCCTCCAGCCGTCGGCCCAGGTCTTGCAAGATGTCCAGGTCGGGTCGGGCCTCGCCGGGTGGGGGCAGGGCCGCGCGCACCCGCTGCACCCGGCGCTCCGTATTGGTAAAGGTGCCTTCTTTTTCGGCCCAACTGGCCGCGGGCAGGATGACATGCGCGAAGCGGGCCGTTTCCGTGGGAAAGATGTCCTGCACCACCATGAAGTCAAGATTGGAAAAGTGTTCGTAAAGCGCGTGCAGATGGGGGTCGGAGGTGGCGGGATTCTCGCCCATGACGTACATGGCCCGGATGCGGCCTTCACCCGCGGCCTGGGCCATTTCCACCACGGTGAGACCGGGCCGGTCGTTGAGCTCGACGCCCCACAGCTTCTCGAATTTGGCTTTGACCGCGGGGTCACTCACGGGCTGGTAGCCGGGATAGACGTTGGGCAGGCCGCCCATGTCGGAGCAGCCCTGGACGTTATTCTGTCCCCGCAGGGGGTTCAATCCCCCGCCATACTTGCCCAGATGCCCGGCCAGCATGGCCAGATTCACCAGGGCGCTGGCGTTGTCCGAGCCGTGGGTGCTCTGGCTGATGCCCATCCCCCAGTAAATGGCGGCCGAGGGCGCGGTGGCGTACAGCCGCGCGGCCTCCCGAATCTTCCAGGCCGGCACGCCCGATACCTCCTCCGCCCATTCCGGAGTGAAACGCTGGATGTGCGCCGCGTACGCTTCGAAGCCCTCGGTCTGGGTGGCCACGTACGCCTTGTCGTAGAGCTCCTCGTTGACGATGACATGGGCCATGGCCTGGAATACAGCCACATCTGTGCCCGGGCGTTGTTGTAGCCATAGGGTGGCGTGTTTCGCCATGTCGATGCGCCGCGGGTCCACCACGATCAGCCGCGCGCCCTTGTCCACGGCCTTCAGCATCTTTAGGGCGATGACAGGATGGGCGTAGGTGGTGTTGGAGCCTGTCACGATAAAGGTGTGCAGGTTTTCCATCTCCTCGATGCTGTTAGACATGGCCGCGGAAGCGATGGTGCGCATGAGGCCCACCACCGATCCCGCGTGGCACAGCCGCGCGCAGTGGTCGATGTGATTCGTCTTCAGCAGGCTGCGGAAGAGCTTCTGGTAGAGGTAGTTGTCTTCGTTGGTGAGCTTGGCGCTGGCCAGGGCCGCGATCGCGTCCCCGCCCGATTCCTGTGCGATGCGCGCGAGCTGATCCGCCACCAGGGTCAGGGCTTCTTCCCAGGTGGCCTCTCGATAAGCCTCGGCCACGGAGCGCGCGGGGCGGGCCTTGCCAAAGGGTTGGCCCAGGACGATGTCCTTGCGGATGAGGGGTTGGGTGAGACGGGTGGGATGATGCACGAAGTCGGTGCCAAAACGGCCCTTGACGCAGAGTTCGCCGTAGTTCGGGCGCTTGTCGAAATCCGCCGTCACCTGCACGATGCGATTTTCCTTGATGTGCAGGTTGATCTGGCATCCCACGCCGCAGAAGGGGCAGGTGGTGGGGACGATGCGGTCGAAGGTGAGCATAGGGGTTCCGTGAGTAGAGTAATCAGTGATCAGTCATCAGTAATCAGTTGCCATCTCCAGCTCGAAGACGCGGCGGTCTTTGAGCGCGCCTGTGGGGCAGACGCCTACGCAGTTGCCGCAGAAGACGCAGGTGGTCTCGGGCATGGGGTTCTCGAAGAAAGTGGCAATGGAGGTTTCGAACCCGCGGCCGCTGAAGCCCAGTGCGAACGCGTGCTCCATGTCCGTGCCGCAGGCTTCCACACAACGCCAGCAAAGCACACATTTGTCGTAATCCCGCACGAAGAAGCTGTTGTCGATGATTACCTCATGCTCCCGGCGGGTGAGGTCTTCGCCAAAACGTTCGGGATGGGCGTCGTATTCGGCCAGCATGGCCCGAAGCTCGGGCGCGTCGCTGAGATCCACGGTGGTGGCCAGCATCTCCAGGATGGTGCGGCGGGCCAGGTCGACGCGCGGGGAGCGGGTGTGGATGACCGCGTCGGCCGCGACCTGGGTGACGCACGCGGGCTGGAGGGTGCGACGGCCCTCCCATTCCACCACGCACAGGCGACAGACCGCGGGCGGAGTGAGGTTGGGGTGATGGCATAGGGTGGGGATGGTGATGCCCGCGGCCTCCGCGGCTTGGAGCACGGTGGCATCCGCGGGGGCTTCCACGGGTTGGCCGTCGATGGTGAGGGAGATGGTTGAGGTCATGGCGTTCGTTCTGTTTTAGGGAAAACGAGCTGTTCGTCTCGCAAGATCGATGCGTAAAACGTTATGCGTAATGCGTAAAAATTTACGTTTCACGTTTTACGTTTCACGCACCGGCATAATGTGCTCAAGTAAGCTTTAATTCAAACGCAGACAAGATGGCATTGGAGGCCGTCTGGCCCAGGCCGCAGATGCTGGTGTCGCGCATGGTTTGGCCGATGTCGCGTAGGAGCTGCAGATCGCCCGGCCGGCCTTGGCCCGCGACCATGCGGGCGATGATGTCCCGCTGGCGCATGGTGCCGAGCTGGCAAGGGTAGCATTTGCCGCAGGATTCGTGGGCGAAGAAGTCCGCGATACGCTGTAAGATGGGCTTCATGTCCACCGAGGTATCGAAGACAATGACCGCGCCCGAGCCCAAAGCCGCGCCGATGGAAGCCAGAGAGCGGAAGTCCAGGGGGGTGTTTAGATGGTCGGGGCCCAGGAACGCGCCCGCGGCGCCGCCCACCAGCGCGACCCGAAACTCGCCCGAACCGCTGACACCGCCCCCGTGCTCTTCGATGAGTTCCCGCAATGTGATGCCCATGGGGGCTTCCACCAGGCCCGGCCGCTGCACCCGGCCGGAGAGGGGATAGAGTTTGGGGCCGGGGGAGTGGGCCGGGCCGATGCTGTTGAACCAGGCCGGGCCACGCAACACGATGTGGAGAGCGTTGATCAGGGTTTCCACGTTGTTGATGAGGGTGGGGCGCCCGAACAGGCCCGCCTGGGTGGGGAAGGGCGGCTTCAGGCGAGGGTAGCCTCGCTTGCCCTCGATGCTTTCGAACAGCGCGGTCTCCTCGCCGCAGATGTACGCGCCCGCACCCCGTCGTAGCTCGATGTGAAACTCAAAGCCTGACCCCAGGATGTCTCGGCCCAGATAGCCTGCCTCGTAGCAGCGGGCGATGGCGTGGCGCAGGCGTTGATACGCGCGCGCGTATTCGCCTCGCACGTAGATGAAGCCCTTGTCCGCGGCCGTGGCGAATCCGGCCAGGATCACGGCTTCGATGAGCGCGTAGGGGTCCCCTTCCATGAGCACCCGGTCCTTGAAGGTGCCTGGCTCTGATTCGTCCGCGTTGGCCACGACGAACTTGGGGCCTTCGGCCTGATGCACGGCTCGCCATTTGATGCCCGCGGGGAAGGCCGCGCCGCCCCGTCCCAGCAGCGTCGCCTCCTCCATCAGCGCGACCACGCGGCCCGGTCCCAATTCCACGGCCCGGATCAGGGCCTGAAAGCCACCGTGGGCTTCGTAGTCGGTGAGGCTGGCAGGGTCGATCTTTCCGATGCGGGCGGTGAGGACAGGCTCGTAGCTCATGAGACGCCTCCCAGCAGGTCGGGGATTTGGTCGGGCGAGACCGGGCCCATGGGTTCTTCGTCGAGCATGAGGAAGGGCGCAAGCTCACAATGGCCCAGGCAGGGATGCAGTTCCAGGGTAAAGCGGCCGTCCGCGCTCGTGCCCCCTTGCTCCGGCACCCCCAGGTGGTCGGCCAATGCCCGGATGATGGCCTCATGGCCCGCCAGCATACAGGCAAGGTCGTTGCACACCCGAATGACATGCTTCCCCACAGGGCGATTGTAGAAAAGGGTGTAGAACTCAAGGACGTTGTGGACTTCGATTTCAGGAATGCCCAGGGTGTGGGCCACGGCCCGGGCGGTGGGTTCATCCACCCAGCCCGTGATGGCCTGGATGTCGTGCAACAGAGGCAACAATGCAGACTGGCCTCCTCCCTGATAGCGGCGGAGCAGGGTCTGTAAGGCCTGTTCCTGATGGGGAGTAAGCGCCAGGGTTTGGGGTGATGTCATGGCGCAGCCTCGAATGGAAGGGATGGGTTATTGGGGCAGGTATTGGGCAAAGAAGGTGGGCAAGAGAATAAATGCGTAAGCGTCATTCAAGAGGTGCATCAGCATGGTAGCGGGCAGATTGCGGCGTTTGACGTACAGCACCGTGATAATCAAACTCCACACGCCGATCTGGACCGCGCCGCCGAGCCCCCAGAAGGGGATATGCAGCAAGACGAAAGCGACATAGGCGATGGCTGCTCCCAAACCAAGACGCCCTGTGAGTTCACTCAGGCGTTCAATGGGATACCCGCGGAAGAGGATCTCTTCGGTAATGGCCGCGGTGACAACGATTCCCACGCGCAACGTCAGAGGGGTTTTCGCCAATTGTCCGATCCCAGCGGCCGTGCTCTCCAGGCCAAGCATTTGGATGAGAGGGGTGGTGAAAATAAATGCGATGATGCCGATGACGAAGCCTATCACCCCCCACAGGGCATCACGCCAGGACATGGCTTTGATGCCAATGGAGGCGAGGGATCGCTTTTCCCAGAAAAGCACGATCCCCAGCAGCACGAGGGTCAGGATCCACTCTTCTGCGATAAAGCGCGTGGCCCGTGAAGGGACTGCCAGGTCCGCGGAACGCCTGCCGGAAATCAGGTCCAGGATGAAAGGAAGGCCCAACGCAATGAACAAGCCGGTAAAGGTGGCGATTCGTTGCTTTTTGTCCATTTGGTTGCCTCCGCAGACGAAAACGTGAAAAGAGGAGGGAACGTCAAGGAAAGCGGATTGGCCTGCCCCTGCTTTGTAAATAGGATTCGGATCAGGATTAGGATTGAGATCATCAGGACAACGTTGAGCGAGGCGACAACGGGCGTCAAACGTAAAACGTGAAACGTCAGGTCATGACGCATGACGTTTGACGCTTGACGAAATCGGCTTCCCGCGCCAACTTGGCCGCGAGATGTTTTCTTCGGTATCGGCGAACTGCCGTTCGTGGTGACTGCTTTGAAAATAGAGTAATCAGTGATCAGTTATCAGTAATCAGTGTTCAGTAGCGCCTTGCAACGTCATTCCGAGGGAGCGAAGCGACCGAGGAATCTAGCGAAGCGCAAAAAACCGCCGCATGGCGCTCGCTTCGCTCGCTAGATGCTTCGCTCCCTCCGGTCGCTCAGCATGACGAATATCTGCGAAAATCTGCGTTGCGAAGCATCGGCGCAAATCAGCGTTCCCTTTTCCTCGGTATCGGCGAGCCGTGGCTCATGGTGACTGCTATCGGCGTATCAACGTGTACAACGCTTGCTCCCGGCGAGGGCTGAGCGTCTACATCTGGTCAGACATCATTCCGAGACCTCGGTTTGCAATGTCAGGCGTCGGCTTCCGCCAGTTCCGTGGTGCAATAGGGGCAACGCACCGCGGGGATGGGAATTTCCATATGACAATAGGGACATTCCTTGGTGGTAGGCTCGGCTGGTGCCGGTTCGGGCTCCTTTTGCAATTTGTTATAATAGCGCACCAGCAAAAAGACGACAAACGCCACGATGACGAAGCTGATCACGGCGTTGATGAAGGCTCCCCAGGCGATGACCACGGCCCCGGCATCTTGGGCCTGGGCCAGGGAGGCGTAGGGGCCCGGCGGATCGCCTGGCTTTAGCACCGTCATGATATTGCTGAAATCTACACCGCCTAATAGCAGACCAATGGGGGGCATGATCACATTGTTCACCAATGATTTCACCACCGCGCCAAAGGCCGCGCCGATGATAATGCCCACGGCCATGTCCATGACGTTGCCGCGCTTGAGGAAGTCTTTAAATTCTTGCCACATGATGTTACCTCCTGTTCCGTAAATAGCGTTGTGTTCGTTTGCAAAAGCAACTCGAAGCCCACGTTGGGCGAGGCAGCAATGGGCGTGATGCGTGAAACGTGAAACGTGAGAACCTTACGCATCACGCATCACGTTTCACGGCCCGCCAGCCTGACTGCGAGGCGTTTTCGTCCGTATCGGCGTGCCGCCGCGCGTGGCGCCTGCTTTGTAAACAGGATTGGGATTCTGACAATACCGACAGCACAATGTCAGATGAATGGGAATTGGATGACAGGAAGGGGTGGGATTATTTTGGTACACTATGGCCGTAAAGTCAAATACATTTGAGAGGTGAGGGTAATTTTTGCGGTGTTGCTTTTATGAAAGGAGCGCAAGGAAAGGGTGTGTGGGAGCTTGAGATGCTCCCGCCATCTGCCAGGCAAGGGCGAGAGCCTGGCAAGGGAAGCGGTCCGGCGCCAGGGCGAGGGCGTCGGACCTGCTCTTTTTGCCAGGTGCGCAACTTGACAATTTGGCAGGATCCCTTGATAATTCTTCAAAATCATTCGATAAGCCCCTGTAAAAGCGATGACGGAGGAAAGTAGGCGGGCGGAAACGCCCAGAGAGAAAGGGTCGTGGCTGGAAGCCCTTTTGCGCCGAACCCCGCTGAAGTTCCCTCCCGAGCTGGTTCGGTGAATGGTCTACAAGGCCTAGTAGTCGAACCCGGCAGCCGACCGTTACCCCGGCAGCCGTTCGGAGTGAGGATTGCACCCCTCCCGACGGAACTGAGTGCCTCGCGTGGTCGAGGAATCAGGGTGGCACCGCGGAACGCTTCAGCGCTTCGTCCCTGAATGGACGAGGCGTTTTTATTTTTGTCGGAACCCCCATTATCCAGGAAGGAACTTATGAGTGCATTCCCTGAGCTCTCTCAACTTCAGACCCAGGCCCAGGCCGAGCTGGCCGAGGTGAAAGATGACCGCCAGCTTGAAGCCTGGCGCATCAAGTGGTTGGGCCGTAAGGGACTGGTCCCCGCGGCTATTAAGAAAATCGGAAGCCTGCCCAAAGAGGAACGGGCCGCTTATGGCCAGGCGGTTAATCAGCTTAAGCAAGCTGTTCAGGCCGCTTACGAAGCCCGAAAGCAAGCCCTCCGGGAAGAAGCCATGGCCGCGGAGCTGCGGGCAGAAGGGTTCGACCCTACCCTGCCCGGGCGTAGACCCCAGGTGGGCAAGCTCCATCCTGTCACGGCCACCATGCGGGAAATTATCCGCATCTTCGCGCACATGGGCTTCCAGGTCTACACGGCCCGAGATGTGGAAACCGATGAATACAACTTTCAACTCCTGAACTTTCCCAAAGGACATCCCGCCCGGGAGATGCAGGACACCTTCCACACCACCATCCCCGATGTGCTCTTGCGGACCCACACCAGCCCGGGCCAAATCCGCGTCATGCGCGAACGTTATCCCGAGCCTATTCGGGTGGTTTTGCCTGGGAAGTGCTATCGCTACGAACAGGTCACAGCCCGATCCGAGATGATGTTTCACCAGATCGAAGGGTTGGCCGTGGGCAAACATATCACCTTTGCAGACTTAAAAGGTACCTTACAGGCTTTTGTGGAACAGCTCTTTGGCGAAGGCCGTCGGCTCCGCTTCCGGGCTTCCCACTTCCCCTTCACCGAGCCCAGCGCAGAGGTAGATGTGGATTGCATCCTCTGTGGGGGCAAAGGCTGTCGCGTGTGCAAATACACCGGCTGGCTGGAGATTTTGGGGTGTGGCATGGTCCATCCCAATGTATTGCGCAACGGCGGTTACGACCCCGACGAATGGACCGGATATGCCTTTGGAATGGGCCCGGAACGTATCGCCATGTTGCTGTATGGCGTGGATGATATCCGTTACTTCTACAGCAATGACGTTCGGTTCCTGGCGCAATTTTGACGTAACGACTAAGGTCGTTGCCACGAAGACACGAAGAAGCGTGAAGGTACGAAGTAATTTTCTCTATTTTTCTTCGTGGCTTCTTGGGGCCTAAAGTCGAGTACGTTAGCAGCTGCATTTTGACATTCAAAAATCACCTCCGCAAAGCGCCCAGCCATGCTCTCTGCTTCTTTTTTCCTCGGCGACTTTGCGTGAGACAAAAGCGAGGCAACTATGCGAGTACCATTATCCTGGCTCAAAGAATATGTCGACATCCCCGTTCCCGTGGATGAACTCATCGAGCGGCTCACCCTGGCGGGGCTAGAGGTTGTCAATACCGAATACATCGGCGTGCTGCCCCCTGCATCCATCCGCCATCAGAAGCAGATGAAACCGGGCGACGTGGTCACCGGCCCGGGCCGGATTGCCTGGGATCGAGAAAAAATCTTTGTGGGCGAGGTCGTGCGGGTGGAAAAACACCCCAATGCGGATCGCCTGACCCTGGTCACCGTGGATTACGGCGCCGGGGAACCGTTGACCGTGGTCACCGGTGCGCCCAACCTCAAGCCGGGCGACCAGGGCCAGAAGGTCGCGTTTGCCACCGCGGGCGCGGTCCTCATCGACGCGTATGCCGACACCTTTAAAACGAAAAAGCTCAAGCCCGGGAAAATCCGAGGCATCCTCTCCCAAGGCATGGTGTGTTCCGAACGAGAGCTGGGCATCTCTGACGAGCACGAAGGCATCATCATCCTTCCCCAGGATGCCCCGGTAGGCACACCCCTGGCCGATTATCTGGGGGATGTGGTGCTCGATATCGACGTCACCCCCAACATGATCCGTATCGCTTCCGTCATCGGCGTGGCCCGGGAGGTCGCAGCCATCTTGGAAGCCCCCCTTCATATCCCCATGCCCACCTGGCAGACCTCTCCGCCACCGGCCGAGGCCTATGCCGATGTGGAAATCATCGATGATGACCTCTGCCATCGGTACACAGCCACCATCATCCGGGATGTGCAGGTGCAGCCCGCACCTTTCTGGATGCAGCATCGCTTGAAGCTGGTGGGCCAACGCCCCATCAGTAATCTGGTGGACATCACCAACTATGTCATGTTCGAATGGGGTCAGCCTTTGCACGCGTTCGATTACGACAAACTCCTGGCCCGGGCCCGCCGCATCGGCCGGGACAAGGTCAAGATTATCGTCCGTCGGGCGGAAGAGGGCGAAAAATTCACCACCCTGGATGGAATCGAGCGCGTACTGGATAAGGATACCCTCATGATCTGCGATGAGGCCGGGCCCATTGCCATCGGTGGTGTCATGGGCGGACTGGAAACCGAAGTTTCGGAAACCACCCGCCACGTCCTGCTGGAATCCGCCGCGTTCGAATTCATCAACGTGCGTCGCACCGCCAAAAAACTCAAGCTCCCTTCCGAAGCCGCGTACCGCTTCAGTCGTGGTGTACCCCCCGAATTGAATCCCATCGGCAACGTGCGGGGGGCCCAATTGATGGCCGAGCTGGCCGGGGGGAACATCGCGGAGGGAATAGTGGAAGATTACCCCCGCCCGCAACCCGTGGTCGAAGTCCCGGTCACTCCCTCCGATGTGCGGCGCTGGCTGGGGATTGACCTCACCCCAAAAGAGATAATCGGCATTCTCAAACGCCTGGAGTTCGATATTCGAATCCAGGAAGATGAGCAGAGCCCTGAGCCCATCATTTGGGCCACGGTTCCCTGGTATCGTCTGGATGTGACCATCACCGCGGACCTGCTGGAAGAAATTGCTCGCATCTATGGCTACGACCAGATTCCGGAAACCTTGATGGCGGACGAGCTTCCTCCCCAGCATCATAACTGGCCCTATGAGTTGGAAGAGAAGACTCGAGATATCCTGGTAGCCGCGGGATTGCAGGAAACCATCAACTATTCCCTGACCTCCATCGACAATTATCGCAAGACCTTCCCCGAAAACCCCGAGGCTGCCCCTGGGCCGGAGAAGTTCATCACCCTGGCGAACCCTTTGAGCCAGGAACGCAGCGTGTTGCGTCGTTGTTTGGGGGTCAGTGCCCTGGAGAACCTGCAACGCAACCTGCGCTACACCGATCGCATGGCTGTCTTCGAGATCGGCCTGGGATATCGCCCGGAAGCGGGAGATGGACTCCTCCCTGGGGAAATCCGCCTCCTGGCCATCGCCCTGGCCGGTCCCCGGCGGCCGGGACACTGGCTGCCCGGGGATGAGGAGCCCATGGACTTCTACGACGCGAAAGGGATTTTGGAGGTTCTCTTCCAGCGTCTGGGCGCGTGGGAGGATGTGACATTCCGGGCCGAAAGGGCCCATATCTTCGGCCCCAAGGCCGCGGGCATCTATCTCAAGGATGAAAAGATCGGAAATGTGGGCGAAGTGCATCCCAAAGTGCGAGAAGCCTTTGATTTGGGAGACAAGCCGGTGGTGCTGGCCGGATTGCGTCTGGACCCTCTCATCCCCTACATCCAAACCCGCAAGGCCCTCCAGCCCATCAGTGAATTCCCGCCGGTGAAAGAGGACATGGCCTTTGTTGTGGATGAAAACATCCCCGCGGGCGTGGTCGAGGGGTTGATCCGCCAGACCGGTGGCATGTATCTGAAAGCCGTTCAGCTTTTCGATGTGTACCGGGGTGACCCCATCCCACCGGGCAAAAAATCCCTGGCTTTTTCCCTGACCTTCCAATCGCCTACCAAAACCCTTACCGATAAAGACACGGCCAAGTTGCGGAAAAAGATCATGAACCGTCTGCAACGGGAGATCGGCGCCGTTTTGCGCGAAGCATAGATGCTGACAGATGAATCGCCCATAGATATCCGCCGAAGATGGCGGCCCAGGCCAGAGAGACGCCCCCCACAAACAGATAATCCCAGAGCGTGCGCAAAGGCATGATGTAAAGGAATTTTTGCGCCAAAGGAATGTAGGTTGTCAGCAGAAAGAGCGCAGCCGAGATAATGGCCACCAGGGTCGGTAAGAAGTATTGGAATTTGAGAGGAATCAGGCGCCATCGCAGCACAAGGGGAGGACGCAATAAGAGGGACAAAAGAAGCCCCATGGCAACAAGCCCATGGACCAGAGCAATCTGGGCATAGGCGTCCTCCCCATATCGAGCCAGGAAGCGGTCGAAAAGGAAGTATCCTGTGGCCGCGAGGGAGATACCGGCGGGGAGCACGAAAAGAGCCAGGGTGCGGCCGAGATCTTTGGTTTGCAATCGTCCCGGTTGCGCGGTGAGGGTCAGGGCCAAAGCCGGGATGGAAAGGGCAAAGACCGCGATAAGACCGCCTTGGGCTCCCCGATAAGGGAAGCTATGCAAACGCATCATCACGGCCGGAGCCAGGAGGAGCAGGTAAAACGCCTGAGTCAGGTAGAGTTTCAGCACATCCAATAACCCATTGACAATCCGCTGTCCCTTGTCGATCATCGCCCGCACGACCTGGGGAGAGGTGTCCAGCAAGATGATATCGGCCAGATTCAAAGCGCCAGAAGGGCCACTGATCCCAGTAATGGCCAGGTCAGAGACCATCATGGCTTCCAGGGCCGAAGCATCGCCCCCCAGGACCCCCACCAGGTTCCCCTGCTTCTGCAAGGCCCGTACGGTGCGAGACATCAGGTGCCCCCCTGCTTTGCCAATGAGCTGGTGTGCCATCACGGCCCTGGCCAACTCATCCTCGGATAAACGTGCCAGTTCATGACCGGAAATCCCCCCCAATTGCTGAATAAAGCTCTCTTCCGCTCCGGCTTCTTGCAAAGCGAGTCGTATGGCTTCCACCGGGCCCGGGTCAAAGAGCTTGGGGATCACGCCGTTGGCCGTGAAGGTATGCAGCGCTTCGACGGCCTGGGGATTCGCTTGCTCTTGATAATGGAGGTGGCAGAGCGGAATGAGGTCCTCTGGCAGATGGGGCAGGCCTTGCCCGTTGTGTAAAGGTTGCGGTTCGGGGCGCCAGGCGAAAAGCAAGGTGGTTGTTTCCCGACTCTCTGCTCCTTTTTCCTCCCCGGCCTGGCTTTTTTGTCCTTTCTGTCTTTCTCGCAGAAGGACCTGGGCCCGCTTGACCAGATTGAATTTTTCCCACCGGAAGAATGATTTCTCTGTGGATGACGAGGATGGCGAGGGGTCACCCAGGGAGGAGGAAGCCGTTGATGATTCGGTGGGTTTGGGCTCGGGCGCCGGGCCCGGTTTCCGGCGGAATCCTCTCCCCCAATTTTTCAGACGCTCGGACAGGTTCTGGGGTGATGCTGCTGGAGTCGCCGGGGCTGGGCCGGCCCCCACCAGGTGAGGAGCTAAAACGTCGGGCAGGCCCAGGACCCATACTCCTTGCATGGTCTCATCTTCCAGACGTATGCCGCTCCAACCATAGTGGGCAAAGAAAGGCATTTCTTCGGCAGGTGGCAGGATGGACCCTTCGAACGCGCCTTGCATGGCTCGGATGAACTGATTTGGATGGGATAAACTGCGGGCAAAGGTTCCCAGCATTTCACGCAGTTGGATTTCTGTAGGAGGGGTGGTTTCAGGAGGAGGCGGGACAGGTTCGATAGAAAGCCAGCGCCCGGTCAGAAACCCCTCTTTGCTGAGAACCACGATATCCATCTGAGCCAGGGTTTCGATGGTGCGGGCGCGCTGGACCAGGACCCGTAGTTTGGCCATATCCACCGTGGCCGTGGCATAGGTAAGGGCAATCATGAAAAACAAGCCTGCTGGCGCGATGCTAAAGATAACCCCGATGGCATCGATGAGTTTGTCCACCGCTTTGGGAGGGAGGGGCGTGCTCAGATGGTAATAACGGATGAGTAAGAATGCGGCCATTCCCAGCACAAAGATCAAAAGCCAGCGCAGGACCCGATCCATGAGGTGTTCCAAAGGGGTCATGCTTTCTTCAGATGGGATCATCCCTTTCAGGCGTTCCACAATGAAGCGATCGTTGCCCACGTTATGCGCCCGCAAGATACCTCGTCCTTTCACACAGAAGCTCCCCGCGTAGACAGGATCCCCCGGCTTTTTGCGACATTGATGGCCACGCCCCATGATGAGGGATTCATCCATCACGATCCGCTGCCCTGCCAGCAGGCGCCCATCCACCAGGATTTGATCCCCGGGGCCGAACTCGACCACATCTCCGGGCACCAGGCGATCAGGGGGGATGCTGCGTACCTTGCCTTCTCGGATGACCATGGCCCGGGGTTGGGCCGCGGCCTCTACCCGACGTAATCGCGAGCGTGCAAATTCTTCTTGAAACACATTGACACCGATGGTGAAGATAAGAACCCCCACGGAAACCAGGGCATCCAGGTATTTCCCCAGCATGATTTGCACCCCAATGATGGCCACCAGGCCGGTATTGAAAACCGTGAAGGTGTTTTTGTAGATGATGCTGCGTCGGGTCTGGAGGGGATGGAGATGGATGGCGTTGCTTTGGCCCGGTTCATAGCGGGCCGCGGCTTCGGCCTGAGAAAGTCCTGGCCATCGCGAGGCCACCTGGGAGGCCAGAGGACGATCCCCCTCCACACCTTTTCGGCCCCATAGCCTTTGCCAAAGGGTTTGCAGGGCCTGGAGCCAAGCGGTCCATACTGTGATGAGGCGCTCGCGAATCATGCTGACCTTTCGGTACGTTTGTTGTGGGGGTTACTGTTCCGTAAATAGAGCCTCGCGACGTCATTCCGAGGGAGCGAAGCGACCGAGGAATCTAGCGAAGCGCAAAAAACACGGCATGGCGCTCGCTTCGCTCGCTAGATGCTTCGCTCCCTTCGGTCGCTCAGCATGACGAACATCTGCGTCCCCATTTTCGTCGTTATGCGGTGAGCTATTGCTCATGGTGACTGTTCCGTAAACAGGATCAGGATTAGGATTGAGGATTGTCAGGCCGAAGTTAGGCGCGAGCAGGAGTAATCAGTGATCAGTGATCAGTCATCAGTCATCAGTCATCAGTGTTCAGTAGCACTCCCGTGGCCAGCCCGCAGGGCTTCGTATCCGTAGCTCGGAGGTTTAGCTCCGAGCAGCAGAAGAAACAACGCCGCGAGGCTAGCCGGAATTATCCGGCGCCGTTTTATAGCCCGGCGACTTCATCGCCGGGCGGGCGTGGTGGACGCCACTTCGCTCGGCTAAACCACGCCAAATGTCTGAGACGCACACCGTGACCACTTGCCACGTGCCACCTGCAAACCTGCAGACTGCGTCCCCATTTTCATCGTTATGTGGTGCGCTATCGCTCATGGTGACCGTGAAGTCGAAACGTTTCGTTCAAACAATCTCACCCACCAATCTTCTTCCTGGACTCGTCCCATGTCTGTAAAGCCTCGCTGGCGGTAATAGGTTTTCAGGAACGTGTTGCCATCCCAGCAATCCAGTCGCAGCCGGGTCCGGCCCCGTTGCCGCGTGGCTTCTACGGCGCCATCCAGGATCTGGGTGCCCAGGTCCTGGCCCGCGGTCCAGCGGGCAACGACTAGCCCGCTCAGGTAGCAGGCGGGGGGACGTGGATCGGGCCAATAGGGGGGTGCGAGGGAGGTCAGCAGGCAGCCCCCGGCCAGCCGGCCATGCTTTTCCGCCAGGATAAGACAGCCGGCCTGGAGTTGAGCCAGCAATTTAGCCCGGGCCGCGCGATGCTCACCGGGCCGCCATTGATAGATACCTCTGGCCCACAGCCAGTCGGCGGCCTCTTCCAGCAGGTCGATGTAAGCATCGAGCCTGGTCGCATCAACCTCGTAGATCCGCATTGATAAAGACTATCGTAACTATACAGCTCCTTCTGCAACACGTTTTTACCACGAAGGCACAAAGGCCCCCCTCCGGCTCCCCCCGCACGCAGGGGGAGAGGCAAAGACACGAAGAATTTTTTATTTTTCCCTTTGTGTCTTCGTGTCCTTCGTGTCCTTCGTGTCCTTAGTGGTTTTTGCCTTGCTATGAGAGGGTACGTGTATAGTTACAGACTATCACACTTTGCAAAAGTCGTCCAAAGGATTGGATACTGGATATTGGATATTTTCCTGTTCCGGGGCGGTTCGAATCCCCAATATCAAATACCCAATATCAAATACCCAATATCAAAGATGGACCACGCCCTTTTGGACCATCTCCCGTAATTCCATGGGAATGCTGATGACCAGGCGATCACCATCCCGGGCTTCGACGAGTAGCCCGCGGATGCGCAGCCTGCCCATGGGCGTTTGGGGTTCGTGGTATTCCCAATAGGGCGAGTCGGTGAAGTCGTTTCCATACGCGTCATTGAACGCGTCCCAATCCATGACGCCGCCCTGCGCCAGCACATCGGCGAAGGCATGGCGCTCGTAGGGCGTCAGGGAATCGAGCAGGCGCTCCAGGGTTTCTGGCTGTTTCATGCGTTCCACCAACAGGTCCAGCAACTCTTGCTTGCGCAGTTGCGACCATCTCCCTTCAGGCGCGATATGCCAGCCCATGGCCTTGAGTTGATCTTTGGTGTAAATGCTCAGGGCTTCGGCCAGGGTGGGGTGGGGATTGGTCAGTTTTTTCTGCTGGCGCTTGCGATAACGCAGGGCGTCTCGCATCCATCCTTTTTGGAACCGTTCGGTGAGTTCAAGGCTCCAATCGGGGAACTTCCTCTTTCTCAAGCTGTTCAGGTCTTGCTGCGCCGCGATGTATCGGGGGTAGGCCTCCACGGCCTTTTCGAGCAAGGCTTCCGCCTTCACATACTCGGCTTTCTCGATGAGAATGTGGGCTTGAGCGCGAGCCAGGGCCGCGACTTCGAAGGGGTGTGAAGGGGGCTGCTGGGCGATGGGCTTCAATATGGCCTCCGCCTTGTCGATGCGCCCTTCTCTTACGAAGAGCTGGGCCAGATTGGTGCGGGCGACCAGGTAGTTGGGATCGATTTCAAGGGCTTTGTTGAGTAAGGCCTTCGCTTCGTGGACACGGCCTTCTTGCATGGCAAAAGTCGCCAGGTTGTTGTAGGCCTCTTTGACCTGGGGATCATGTTCCAGCGCGCGCTGGAACGCTTCCCGAGCGTCCTCCCGCCGCCCTTCTTCCAGGGCCTGGTATCCTGCTTCCAGGAGGTTGAACACGGTGGTGTCATATTGTTGGAAATGACCTGGATCCAGGATCGTTTTGCGGACTTCCAGGACTTTCACACCGTCGTCGTCCCAAAACTTGAGGGTGGTCCCGGGCGGGAAGGCCTCCGCGTCTACGAGGACTTGCAAGGCATGGGCGCGGTCATCTCGACTCCCCTTTTGTCCCAGCGCGAATTCCTTCAGGATGGCGTAGGCTTCGGGCGTGCCCAGGAGACTGAGAAAATCGATGATCTCCTCCCGGTTCTCCTGCTCCCACAAACTCCTTTTGAGTAGCAGATAGATTTGCGGAAAACGCTGGACGAATGACTCCACCCGTTCTTGAAAGGTTTCGCCGGATTCCGAGGAACTTGCGTTCAACAAATTCAGGAGTTTGGAGAACATTGATTCCGGCAACACCTCCTCGTAGTCGAGATAATAATAGCGCTCTGCCAGCCCCAGGCCCGGCTTACCCTGCTCGAGGGCTTCGATGACCTGGTCCGCGAAGGGCATGTAGGGCTTCAGTTTCCGAAACCAGTCTATGGCTTCGGTGCGCTTGCCCAGATTGGCCGCGGCGATGGCCAGATAACGCATGGGAATCGGTGAGATCTCCGACAGCTCATCGATATGGGGATGGAGCAGGTCGTAAACGATCTGATCTTCCTCCAACAGGGCCGCGGCTTCCGCCTTTTTCAGCAATCCAGTGGCGCTATCGGGCTCGATGGCTTGCAGTTTGCGCCAAATCTCGCGCGCCTCCTCTTCGCGGCCCGTCATGACCCTAAAACGAATCAGAATACTCAGGGCGACGACGTTTTCAGAATCCTTTGCCAGCACCTCGCGGACCGTTGCTTCCGCTCCTTCAAGATCGCCATGGTAGAAATGAGCCATGGCGAGCTCGTTGAGCAAAGGAGGGTAATCACCCAGCAAACGCCGTGCTTTCGCATAAAGTTTGATACCTTCGAAGAAATTTTGGCGCTGGACGGCCATCCTCCCCTGTTCTAGCAGCTTTAACCCTTTTTCCGCTTGCGAGGTGGAGATGCTCAACGTATGGGCGACTTCACGGATGTACTCTCTGGATAAGGCCATCTGCTCCTGCATAACTGGATGAGCGACAACATGGGCCTCCCATTTTTGGGCTTTGCGAAACGCGTCCAGGGCCAGAGTGGGCGCACCGGCCCTGATATACAATTCGCCAAGCATGCTCGCGGCGTGAGGATTCTTTTCCAAAGCGCAGGCGGACTCGAGTTGCTCGATGGCGAGGAGTACCTGGTCCTGAAAGGTGTAGGCGATGCCCAGGAGGCTGTGGAGTCTGGCATCTTTGACACCTTGTTTGACATAGGGTTCGAGTAAGGCGATAGCCTCCTCGGTGCGCCGTTGATCCAATAAGTTGGTGGCCTTCTCCAGATCCCGTGTCAGCGAGGTGCTGGTTTTGGATTTGCGACGAAAGAGATGTCGCTTCCGACTTTTTCGTTTCATAGTCCTTTTAGTCTTTCTACCAGTTTGATATAGCGCTCCATGGCCATCTCTTGGGGCATTCCTTTCAACTTCTTCCAGGCGTCATACTTGGCCCGGCCCGCGAAATCGGTGAAACCGGGCCGTTTGCCCTGGACGTCGCCCACGGTGGCCTGTTTGTAGTAGGCATAGAGCTTGAGCAGGGTGTCGTTGTCTGGACGGGAAGGCAGGCTCAGGGCATCTTTAGCCGCCTGTTCAAAACGGGTTTGGAGGTCATTGTTGGACATAGGTCTATCTCCTGGCGGGGTACGTAGGAATCTCCTCATAACTTATCCTATTCCAGGCGGTTTGTCAATCCGGTTCGCAGGGTTTTGCAAATCGGGAGGAAAATCGCCTTGCCCTCTCCCCTGGTCTCTGTTACAATCCCAAGGCGGACTGATCGGACTGATCACTGGTTACTATTTTCAAGGCAGTCCAACGGCTGGTTCACCTGCGCCGATACCGAGGAAAATGGGAACGCAGATTTGCGCCGATGCTTCGCAACGCAGATTGACGCAGATGTTCGTCATGCTGAGCGACCGAAGGGAGCGAAGCATCTAGCGAGCGAAGCAAGTGCCATGCGGTGGTTTTTTGCGCTTCGCTAGATTCCCTTCGACTGCGCTCAGGACATGCCTCGGTCGCTTCGCTCCCTCGGAATGACGTCGCAAGGCTCTACTGAACACTGAACACTGAATACTGAACACTCCCATTGTCGCCTCGCTCAACGTTGTCCTGACGATCCTCAATCCTAATCCTGATCCGAATCCTATTTACAAAGCCGCCCTGTCCCCAGGAGGTTTCCCATGCCCGATCCCGCCGCCATCCCCCTGATCCACCAGATCGCGTCTGAAGCTCCCGCGCAACTCGATCTCACCATTGAATCCCATCTGCAACAGGCCACCCGGGCCGCGGACCAGCTCCGGGCCGAATTCCCTGCGGTGGCTGAGCTGACCGCGCTGGAAAAGGCGCTGGCTGCCGAAAAGGATCGCTGGCCCCTCCTCCTCCATCTCGCGGTCAAACTGGCCAAATCAAAACAGATCCTCTCCGGCATTCGCGAGCCCGTCCATATCTCCGTGGTTTTCGCAGTGTACAAGGAACACATCCGCATCCTCACCAAGGAGGAACATCCCCTGGGCGAAAATTTCCTCTTGCGCAAGATCGGCCAGCTCAACTGGCTCATGGCTGAGTTTCCCAACTTCCAATGGGATATGCTCATCGTGGATGATGGGTGTCCCGAAGGGAGCGGGCGCATTGCCCAGCAGATTCTGGCCGAGAAATACGACGGCCACAACGTGCGCGTGCTTTTTCTGCAAGAGGCTATTGGCCAGGGTCTGCCCGTAACCCGGCCCATGACCAGCACCAATGACAGCCGCAAGGGTGGGAGCATTGCGTACGGCATGTGGGTGGCCGCGCAGCAGGACCTTCCCAACCACATTGTCCTCTTCACCGACGCAGACCTTTCCACCCACCTGGGGCAGACGGGCCTGCTGGTAGGTCCCATCATGGTGGATGGCGCGGACGCGGCCATCGGCTCCCGCCGCGAGCCCGAATCCATCGTGGTCAAGACGGGCACCCGCAATCTGCGGGGCAAGCTCTTCATCTACTTATGGAAGCGGGTGATCACGAACCTGGATGAGATCGTGGACACCCAGGCCGGGTTCAAGGCCTTTCGGGCCGAGGTGGTGCGGGAGATCGTGGAAGACATGCTGGAGAAGCAGTTCGCGTTCGATATCGAGCTGCTGGTGAAGACCCAGCTTCGCCGGCCGGGCAGCATCGCGAAAGTGCCCATCGCCTGGATCGACAGCGACGCGCTCTCCACCACCACGGATCTGCAACCCTATCTGGGCATGCTCAAGAGCATGGTGGCCATGTACCGCCGCTACCTGCCGCCCAATCCCCAGTCGGAAGCGTTCGCCGCTTTCATTGAATCTCTGGATGAAGACCAGTGGCAGACCCTGGTGGCCCATGTGCCCGAACCCATTGCCGCCCGCGAGCCCTACACCTTTAGCGAGTTCGATGAGGTGACGGTGGATGACTTGCGGGCGATTTTGAAATCAGAGAACGCTGATGCCACTGATGCTTCGCAACGCTGATTTGCGCAGATGGTAGTTTTAGATTTTTATTTTGATTTATCTGCGTCCTCTATTTTCAAGGCAGTCCAACGGCTGGCTCGCCCGCGCCGATACCGAAGAAAACATCTCGCGGCCAAGTTGGCGCGGGAAGCCAAGCACGTAATGCGTAATGCGTGATGCGTAACGATCTCACGTTTCACGTTTTCACGCATCACGTCCGCTGCTGCCTCGCCCAACGTGGGCTTCGGGTTGCTTTCGCAGACGAACGCAACGCTATTTTCAAAGCAGTCCGACGGCGGGCCACCCCGCGCCGATACCGACGAAAATGCCTCGCGGCCAGGGCGGCGTGACTCGTATTCCGTATTGCGTATTGCGTAACGACTGGACGGAATACGGAATACGCAATACGAACCTTTGCCGACTCGCCCAACGTCGGCCTGGCGATTCCTCAGCAACCAGCGATCATTCTATTTTCATAGCAGCTTATTCAAAACGAAACTTCCACACAGCAAAGGCATAAAAAGTGACCGCAAATGCCAGCAACACCCCGGTTTCGGGCAGCACGGCTTGCCACCCCAATCCTCGCACGATCACATCCTGATAGCCTTGCAAGGCCCAGTAATGAGGCGAAATTTTCGCCAATTGCTGCATAAACGGGGGCATGGCAAAGGTGGGCACCATCATCCCCCCTATGGCGGCCAGGGTCAGCGCCAGTAGCGTGGCGATGCCACTGATCTGACTTTCGGTTTTCCCTAACGCGGCCACCAGCAATCCCAATCCTGTGGCTGTGGCCGCGGTCGCCAGGGTGATCATCAGCCAGGCAGCCGGGCTGTGCCCCAAATTCATGCCAAAAATCAACCGACCGATGGCAAACATCAATGCCACCTGGATCACATTGACCAGGTAATAAGGCAGTAACTTGCCCAACAGCAACACGCTGCGAGGCAATGGTGCAGCCATGAGGCGGCGAAATGTGCCCGTTTCCTTTTCGTTCAAAATGCTGCTGGCAAGCACGCCAACGATAAAGAACACCCCGAAAATGGCATATCCCGGCACATTTTGCTCCACCGCGGTGGGGAGCTGTTCCACCTGAAAAGACGCGGGAGTCTCGGTTTCAATACGGATTTCACTTTCGCCGCCGATATCCCCCAGATTGTACGTCGTGGTCAATTCCGCGATCAGTGCTTTGGCAATGGGGGCGACCCATGCCCGTTGTTCAGGGGGGAGTTCAGCGGCCGCATGTTCCAATGCAAGCCGGATGCGGTAAGGTGCCTGGGCATATGCGACGGTACGATTCATCGTGGCCGCGGAGGCAGCCAGCACAGGGGCCGTAAGCTGGGACGAGGCACCCGGGTCTGTGATAAAAGTAACCGTGATGGGGGCCGGAGGCGCGCTGCCCGAAACCGCGTCGATAACTTGCTGAGTCAAATCCGGGGGAAGCACCAGTGCCATGGCATAGGTGCCATCCGCAATGAGTGCTTCGGCACGCTCTCGGGTTAGGGGCTGACCATCGATTTCGGTAACGATATCGAGCCCATCAAAACCATCCAGCGCATCTACGATCGCCTGCCCAAGATGCATCTCTTCCTGGTTGAGATAAAGCGCGCCCTGGTCCAGGTTCACCACGAGCAGCTTCACCGGATGATCCGCACTGCCCACATCGAACATGCCTTGCAGAGCCACACTCATCACCAGAATAAACATGATGGGCATGGCGAACAGGACAATCATGCCTGTGCGGTCGCGAAGCAGAATTTTCAAATCTTTCTGAGTCAGAGCCCAAATTTGAGCTATGGATGCGGCTAAATTCATCGGGATACCTCATTCTCGTAGCGCTTTGCCAGTGAGTTGGAGAAAAACGGTTTCCAGATCGGGTTCCAGAATTTGCAGGGTCGTAATAGGAATCCGATGGGTTGTGGCGATTTGAAAAATGGCGGGGAGGGTCCGCAAAGGCTCCTGAAGACGAACCAACAGATGACCGTCCTGTCGAATCACATCGTGGACGCCCATAAGGGGCGTGATGTGTTGGACAAAAGCCTGCTGCTGGTCCGCGGGCACCCCCACCCGGATGAAACCTTCACCCATCTCTTGAATCAGGCGCCGAGGCGTATCCAGGGCGATGATGCGTCCTTCATCCATGATAGCCACCCGATGACACAAACGTTGGGCTTCCTCCATGTAGTGGGTGGTGTAGAGGATGGTGAGCCCTTCCCGATTTAATGCCTCCACGGCCTCGAAAATCGCGTTTCGGCTTTGGGGGTCCACACCCACGGTGGGCTCATCCAGGAAGAGGATGTCGGGCTGATGGAGTAACCCGGCAGCGATGTTGATGCGGCGCTTCATCCCGCCCGAGTAAGTTTGGATGGGGTCTCGGGCCCGGTCACGTAAGCTGACCAAATCCAGTACCGCTTCCACGCGATGGCGAAGGGTGCGGCCGCGAAGGCCATAGATACGCCCGAAAAAGATCAGGTTATCCCAGGCGGATAGGGTGGGATAAAGGGCGAGCTCCTGGGGCACCAACCCGATGGTGGCTTTGAGCGACATGGCTTCAGGGGTAAAGAGATGCCCATTGAAAAGGATTTCGCCCTGGTCAGGGGGGATGAGGCCCGTAAGCATGTGGAGCAGGGTGGTTTTTCCTGCGCCGTTCGGGCCGAGCAGGCCGAAGATCTCCCCGCGCTGGATGTGGAGATCCACGCCACGAACGGCTTGAATGGGACCGTAAGCTTTGTGTAGGTTGAGGGCTGTGAGGATAGTTGGGGACATGGGATTTTCTGCTATGAAAATAGAATGATCGCTGGTTGCTGAGGAATCGCCAGGCCGACGTTGGGCGAGGCGGCAACGGGCGTGATGCGTGAAAGCGTGAAACGTGAGGTCATTACGCATCACGCATTACGCATCACGTACTTGGCTTCCCGCGCCAACCTGGCCGCGAGACGTTTTCTTCGGTATCGGCGAACTGCCGTTCGTGGCGCCTGTATGGTTCCATGCCCATTTTTGCACTTGAAAAGTCACATGAGATAGTGCCATTGGTCACTACCCGAGTCATGAAAAGGGACCGGGGTGTTCCGTAAATAGGATCAGGATTAGGATTGAGGATTGGCAGGCCGAGGCCAGGCGCGAGCAGGAGTAATCAGTGATCAGTCATCAGTAATCAGTGTTCAGTAGCACTCCCGTGGCCAGCCCGCAGGCCTTCGCGTTCGTAGCTTGGAGGTTCAGATCCGAGCAGAAGAAACAGCGCGCCTGCGGGGCTAGCGCCGTCCCCTAGCCGGATTCATCCGGCGCCGTTTTATAGCCCGGCGACTTCATCGCCGGGCGGGCTCACCTGCCACTTGCGCCCCATTTTTCGTCGTCGGTGAACCATCGCTCGCCCCTCCCTCTAAAGGCAGATTTGACAAACTCGCAAAATCCCATTATCTTTTTACAGCGGAACGATGTTGTTCATGTTTTGGGTATAGCGCACAAAATTGTCATGCTCACCCCGAATACCGGCTACGTCGAAGAAACAACCGTGTAAAAAGCCTTTCTTTTGATGATGCCAATTCCCCTTCGAGTTGAGTAAACTCACATCTTATCTAAAGGAGGTGAATCTATCCGAGAAAATTCCTACAGCCTTTCCCCACCGTTCTATTCTTCATCAAACTTCCATCGCGTTCGTTATCAGGAGTATTGGAGATGAAGTTACGCACGTTTTTCAAATGGATAGCTCCCTGGATGGCTTTGGCCCTGCTCGTGGCTTTGTTGCCGGTAGGCATGGCCGCGGCCCAATCGGGGCCAACTATCAGTACCAGCAACGATGCTGCTCTCCACAAAATCGATCCCTTTCTACGGGATAAATTAGGGTTGAAAGATGGCGTGGTTTCCGCCATGGCTGCCTCTGAAGAGGTGGAAATAGGGGTACTGGTGGAAGCTGGCACAGACATCAGTCAATACATGACATGGTCCATCACCAGGCCCTTCGTCGGCGCCATGGGGGAACAATTGGTCGTTGGCGCGGCGCCTGCTGGTGCGATCATGAAGATCGCATCGTTGGATCAAGTCATGTACATCATGCCCAGTGAGCCCACGGTCCAGCCCCCCGAGCCTATCACCATCGACCCGGATGTGTTGAAGGCTCAGAATGCTCGGGCCCAAGGCGCGCTCCACGCCACCGGTGCCGAAGGTTGGTGGGATGTGGGCGCTGGTCACAACGCCAAAGGCGCCTGGGACATGGGCTACACTGGCTCAGGGGTGAAAGTGCTCATCAACGACTCGGGTATCGACTTCGCCCATCCTGACTTGCAGGGTACCTGGGCTGTGGTCGAGGATGAGGATTCCCCCTACTACGGCTGGCCCATGATGTTCGACAGCCGTTCCCTCTACCTTTATATTCTGGATACCGTCCTGGGCACCAACTACATCGCCCGTGGCTACAGCCACTATTCCGATACCAGCACCACCTGTGCCCTGGATGATTGTGTGTATCAACCCTTGTACGCCACCGAGCCTCACACCTACACCCTGCCTGCGACCAGCCAGAGCGGTGTCTATCACATTGGCTTCCATCCCGATAGAAGCCTGGCCGACGCGGTCAACGGCGGTTGGGATGGTCAGGATACCAACGACGAACGGGTGGCGGTGTTGGTCGTCGATGAACATGAAGCGGGCGTCTATGACACAGTCTATGTGGACATGAACGGCAACTTCGACTTCACCGACGACAAGCCGGTCACCAAAGAAAGCCCTCTGGCGTATTTGGACTTCTGGGATGCCAAGGCGGGTGATATGGGGCAAGATGGTTACCCTGATCTTTCCGGCGGTCTCCTTTACTTCATCGCGGATGGGGTCAATCATATCCCCACCGCGGACTGGATGTGGGGTAAATACGCCACACCTCCCGCCAATGGAAGCCTGATAGCCTGGATGATCAACGATTACTTCGAACCGGGCGGCGATCACGGCCAGCTCTGCGCCTCCAACGTGGCGGGTCAGGGTGTCATCGATGGCGGTGCTCCCTCCTACAAACCCGCGGGGGATGGATCACCCTTCACCGGTATCGTCCAGGGCCCTGGCCGGGATGCCAAGCTCACGGCCAATGGTAACTTCTACTATACCCCGGACTTCCTTATGTTCGATAGCTTCTACTATGCGGCCCTGGGCTATGATGGCATCCCCGGCACCGGCGACGATGTCCAGATCATCAATAACAGTTGGGGCCTCTCGAGCGTTGACAATGACGCGTGGGACATCTACAGCCGTACCATTGACCGCATTGTGCGGCGATTCAACCCCACCCTCTCGGTGATGATCTCCACGGGCAATGGTGGCCCCGGCTACGGCACCATCACCAGCCCGAATCCTCCCTCCTCGGTAGGTGTCGGTGCTTCCACCGAATTCGGTAGCACGGGCATTTTCGAAACCATCATGGATGTGGATCAGATCACCTGGGGGGATGTCATTCCCTTCTCCAATCGTGGCCCCTCCGCCAATGGCGACAATGGCGTCAATGTCACCGCGGATGGCGCCTTTGGTTCGGGTGACCTTTCCTTGAACGAGATCGGGGACGGTTGGAATGCCTGGACCGCGTGGGGCGGCACCAGCCGCTCGGCCCCGGTCGCCTCGGGCATCATGGCTCTGGTCTACGATGCCTACAAGCAGGCCAATGGCACCTGGCCCACCTGGGATGAAGCCCGAGCCATCCTCATGGCCGGCGCCACCCATCAGAAGTACGATGCGCTGGTTCAAGGTGCGGGCTCGGTCAATGGTGGCATGTCTGCTTCCATCGCCGGTGGCAACGGCGGCTTCTACGTCATGCCTGACAACTGGAGCGCGGGCAACTATCGTGGAAAGCGCTACCACTCCTTCGCCAATATCATCCATCCTGGTGATGTCGTCACCCAGACCTTCACCATCCGCAATCCCTCCAGCGAAGATGCCTCTGTCCGCATCAAGAGCCTGCATATGGTGAAGATCGGGGAATACAGCTTCCCCTTCACCACGAAGGATCAATCCCTGGAAGATGGCGCCTTCCGCAAACCGGATTATCTCTTCCCGCTCACGGACCTGATCCCCGCGGGCACGGACTTGATCCGGGTCCAAATCGCCTTCCCCTCCAGCCAATTCGACGCGGATGGCGATTACAACTACGATAATCGCTGGCGCGTGCATATCCAGGACTGGAAAGACCTGGACGGCGATGGCAAACTGTGGGAGGACACGAACGGGGATGGCGTGGTCAATGCCGATGAGATCGACACGGGCGAATACATCCGGGTGGCCTATGGCTATAACTCCGGGCCCACCACCGAAGTCCGCATGGGGGATCCCTTCAACCGCATGCATGATGGGCTCTTCATCTCGCTCCGTCACAAGAGCAAGACCCCGGATATCCCCACGACCAACCTCACCATCAAGGTTACCTTCTACGACATCCAGCGCAACGACTGGGTAGCCGTCGAACCCGACACCATCACCGTGCCCGCCCAAGGGGAAGCAACCTTCGTGGCCACCATGTCGGTGCCTGAGGGCGCGCCTTACGGCGTCTATAGCAGCTTCCTGCTGGCCCGCAGCAGCCCCGAAATGAAAGCCGTCATCCCCGTGGTGGCCAACGTGGCAGCCAGCGGTGCCAACTTTGAATTCGGTGGCGGTCGCCCAGCCAACACCCCTTACGACAACGGTCGCATGTTCGGCTACAACGATTGGTCGTGGCGGGCCGAAGCTGGCGATTGGCGCTTCTACTTCACCGATCTCTCCGACGTGCCTGCAAATGCCAATCTCTTTGTGGACACTCGGTGGGATAATCCCAATGTCGACATCGATACGATTGTGCTAGGTCCCTCCGAGGATAAATTCAGCAACGACCCCGAGAGAGGCGAGCCTGACGTTTACGGGCCGTATACCCTGGCTCCTCTCCCGGGCAGCAGCGCGAATACCTACATGGGCAGTGGTAAGTGGAGAAAATACACCAATACCGGCGGCCCTCGCGAAATGGTCGCGGTCCCTGCTCGTGATGGGCTTCATGCCATCCTCCTACACGAGGTCTACACCAGCGGTGAATACAACGATGTGAGTGTCCGGGGCAAGGTAGGCATGCTCCAGGTGAATCCCTCACCCATGGACCTGGATGCTCCTACCGATACTGTCGAGGCCACCATCACCATCACTCCTTCGGTGAACCTGGATGATCTCGTGGCAGAGGGCTTTGGCCTGGGGCTGCCTCATGAGTATAAGGATCTGCCCATCCAGCAGGATGATCCCAACGATCCCTCCACTGCCAGCTACACCCAGACCGTCACCATCGATCATGCCGCCTCGTTGCGGGTGGATATCCAGGGGCAGTCCAGCGATGACCTGGATCTCTATCTGGTCGACCCCAATGGCATGGTTGTGGCCTCCTCCACCTCACCTACCGCGGAGGAACATGTCTCCGTCAAATTCCCCAAGAACGGGAAGTGGACCATTATGGTTCATGGCTGGAGCGTGCCCGATGGTGAGAGCACCTTCGACATGACCGTCAACGCGGTTCAGGGGTACGACATCACCGTGGTCAATATCCCCAAGGGTCCCTTCGCCGCGGGCCAACCCATCCCCGTCACCCTCCGCATCACCCACGATATGAACCTGGGCGATGTGCTCTATGGTTCCGTCCTGCTGGGGCCTGCCATGGCTCCGGGCCTGGTGGAAGTGCCCGTCACCGTGACCGCGGTGGCACCTGCCCCTGTGACTGTCACCCTGCCGTTGGTCCAAGACACCTGGGTAAACGGCGGCAGCCAGGCAACGAACTACGTGTGGGATACCAAGCTTATCGTACGTCCCACGGGGCTGGACAACGTCCTCCTCACCTTTGATCGCAGCGCTTTGCCTGCTGGAGCCAATATCACCCGGGCCCAGCTTTCTCTGAAAGCGACGCTGGAATCCGGCGCCCACGGCAAGAAGCTGAAGGTCATGAACGTGGATCCCTTCGATCCCATGACGGTCACCTTTGAGGATGGCCTCAACTACTTCAATCCCGGCCCGGCTGTCGATGTGGCCATGGGGACCATCGTCCTCGATGCCACCGAACAGGTGAAGGCCTGGGATATCCCCGGTGGTGCAGGGAACTGGCAATTGGCGGTGGCCGCAGAGGGCCCGGCGGGCCGTGTGGTCTTCAACAGCATGGAAGCCGCTCACGCGAATCCTGATAAAGCCACGGCTCCTGTGCTGACCGTCACCTACATCCCCGAGCGTGACTGACCTTCAGGCGCTACCTTCCCATGCATCTTACAGGCCCCGAATTCCCCCTTCGGGGCCTTTTCCTTAACTTTTTGGTAACTATAATACAGGTATCCCATACAACGCTTTGCCACGAAGGCTCGAAGCTTTTCGAAGACACGAAGAAAACCTTCTATTTTTTCCTTCGTGCCTTGGTGCTTTCGTGTCTTCGTGGTTTTTGTCTTGCTGTGAGAGTACCTGGATAGTTACAACTTTTGTGCCTTTTGTGGTTTGTTAACCGGGGTACGTTGGCAGTTATCTCCTCCGCTCCTGTTGCGCTATAATGGCTTCATGACGGATCTCCTCCCTGCCCGGGGCGAAGCCCCTGGCAAGATCATCCTCTTCGGCGAGCACGCGGTGGTCTATGGCCGGCCGGCCATTGCCGCGCCCGTGACCCAGGTCCGGGCCCGGGCCGAAATCTACCCCGCGACCACCTGCACTGTCGAGGCCGTGGACCTGCACCGCCGCGTCGAGGTCGCCCGCGCCCCCGGGGATGACCCCTTCGCCCGTATGGTGCGGCTGGTGTGCCAGGCCTTGGACGAACCTCTGCCCCCCTGGCGCATCGTCGTCACCTCCGAGATCCCCATTGCCGCGGGGTTGGGCAGCGGCGCGGCCATCTCCGCGGCCATTGGTCGGGCCATGTTGGCCGCGTTTGCCGCGGCCATGCCCCTTGCCGAGCTCTCCGCCCTGGTTTACGAAGTGGAAAAACTCCATCACGGCACGCCCAGCGGCATCGATAACACGGTGGTCGTGTACGAGCGGCCCGTGTGGTTCGTACGTGGCCAGCCGCCCCAACCTTTTGCGGTCGCCCGTCCCATCCATCTCCTCATCGCGGATACCGGCGTGCCCAGCCCCACCAAAATCGCAGTGAGGGACGTGCGCCGGGCCTGGGAGCAGGACCCTGCCCGGTTCGAGGCCCTGTTCGACAATGTGGGCGATATCGCCCGCCAGGCCCGCGCGGCCATCGAAGCGGGCGACATCCCCGCGCTGGGGCCCCTCATGGACGCCAACCAGGCCCTGCTGGCCCAGATGGGCGTCTCCTCCCCCGAGCTGGATCGTTTGATCCAGGCTGCGCGTCGCGCGGGCGCGTTGGGCGCGAAACTGAGCGGCGCGGGCCGCGGGGGCAACATGATTGCGCTGGTCAGGGAGGGGGACGCGGCCCGGGTGGCGC
>JALWZT010000306.1 GCA_027002405.1 Anaerolineae bacterium
CCCTTACCCCTACCCCCTCGCCTATCCCGTCGGTCATCCCCACCTCCACACCGGGCGCGCCCAAACGCATCGAAGCCCCTTACGGGCCTGTCACCGTGGATGGCGACCTTTCGGAATGGGACCCCAACGGCTTCTTCGCCCTGGATACCGGCTCGGCCTATCGGCTGAACCATCCCGAAACCATCGAGAGCCCCCTTGACCTCAGCGCCCTCATCCAGGCCCGGTGGGATGACACCCATCTTTACTTCGCGTTCGATGTCCGGGATGAGCGTATTGTCGTGGATAGCCAGGACCTGTGGAAGGATGACAGCATTGAGATCGGGCTGGATGGGGAACATGACAAAGACCCCTTTAGCCCCACGGGGGGTGATCATCAATATACGGTCCGTTTCGACAACACCGCCGCGGACCGTACCTTCCCCATCCAAAACCCGGATGTGCAATGGGCTGTCCAGCGCACGGAGCTGGGGTATCGGGTGGAAGTCGCGGTGCCCTTGGGTGTGCTGGGCGTGCCCGATCTGACCGAAGGTCGCGTCCTGGGCATCGACTTCGCGCTGAATGATGACGATGACGGTGGCGGCCGGGATGGACAACTGGTATGGGCCAGTTGGTCCACCTACAGCGATGCGGATGCTTTTGGCGATCTGGTACTGGTTCGGAAATAGCGATCTCACACCAAGACGCGAAGGAAGTAATCAGTTATCAGTTATCAGTTATCAGTAATCAGTGTTCAGTAGCTATTTTCGTTGTTATGTGGTGGTCCTCATAGCAGTCACCACGAACGGCAGTTCGCTGATATGAATGAAAACGCCTTGCGGCCAGGCTGGCGGGCCGTGAAACGTGATGCGTGATGCGTAAGGTTCTCACGTTGCATGTTTCACGCATCACGCCCGTTGCCGTCTCGCCCAACGTCGGCTTGGCGATCTTAATCCTAATCCTGATCCGAATCCTAACTTACGGAACTGACCGGCGCGAAAATGTCGATCATCAGCTTGGGGTCCCCTAGCGGATACAGGATCGGATAGGTCGCGCCGTGGTCTATGTATTCCTGGACCTTGGCCTTCACCTCTTCCGGCGTGCCACTGGCTGTGATGCGCTGGACCAGGTCATCGGGCACCAGGGGCATGGCCTTTTCGATCTGCTCCTTGGTCGCGGGCCAGCCCAGGATGGATTGGATCTCCGCCACCACCTCGGGCTTCACGCCGCTGGCTTTGGCGATGTGAGGTTGCTGGGCCAGATATTGCGTTAATAGCGCCCGGGCGCCGTTCAGGGCCTTTTCCCGATCATAATCCACGGAACACACCACCAACTGGGGCCGATCCAGATCATACACCGAACGTCCCACCTTGCGCGCGCCCTTATCCAGGTGTTCCATGGCCATATCGTTGTATTCTGGGGGCACGCAATAATTCAAAACCACCCCATCCGCAATCTCACCTGTCAGCTCCATCATCTTGGGCCCGGTCGCGCCGATGTAAATGGGCACGTGGCGGGGTTCCCGGCGCCCATGCACCACATCCAACTCAATGCCATCCACATGATGGAATTCCCCATGGAAGGTCACCCGTTCCATATTCAGCAGCTTTCGCAACACATAGACGGTTTCCCGCATGGCCTTTAAGGGCTTGCGGCGTTGAATGCCCACATTGCGGGCCAGCGGGTCCCACCAGGCGCCGATGCCGCAGATGATGCGGTTGGGAGCCAGATCATCCAGGGTAAGGAAGGTGGCGGCCAGCAGCCCGATATTTCGGGTCCAGTTATTGATCACCCCGCTGCCGATTTTAATGCGTTCTGTGACTGCCGCGTACGCGGCCATGGGGACAATGGCGTCCCGTACCAGGCGAGATTCGGCCTGCCATACGGCTTCAAAGCCTTTTTCTTCCGCATATTGGGCCAGTTCCATCCCGACGCGGATGGGATGAGCGTCTTGCAAATACAGTCCTACACGGTCCACATTGACCTCCAAGAGAAAGGGTGTTGGACATGGTTCATCTTTGACGATGAACTTGACAAATGCTGTCAGGTCTTTTGGAGCAAGATAGTCGATATATTGTATGCACATTGGGCCTTGGGGTCAAACGTCTGGACTGGCGGGAGGGGATATCCCAGAAATATGGGCACGGCTCAGGTAGCCGGATGCAGGGATGCAAGTTTTCGAGATTCGAGGAAAGGTTTTATACTACAAACATCTTAATCCCAATCCTCATGCTCTCTCGTATCTTGTTTGAAACCGCCCATGGATCCTCAACGCAAAGCGCACATCCTTGCCACACAACGACCTTTTCAAGACTACTACCCCGATCCATTGGCCCATTGCTATGGTTGCGGGCGCCTCAACGACCACGGCTATCACATCCAAAGCTATTGGGACGGCGATGAAACCGTGGCCTGGTTCACCCCCAAACCTTACCACATTGCGATCCCAGGCTACGTTTATGGGGGCCTGCTGGCTTCCCTCATCGATTGCCACGGCACCGGGTCGGCCGCGGCCTACGCGTATCGGGCCGCGGGGCGGGCCATGGATGATGACGGGCCGCCTTTGCGGTTCCTCACCGCGTCCCTTCATGTGGATTATCTGAAGCCCACCCCCCTGGGGGTCGAACTGGAACTCCGAGGCCGAGCTGCCGAAATCAAAGGCCGCAAAGTCGTGATCGATATCGATGTCATCGCCAACAAGGAGATAACCGTCAAAGGCCGGGTGGTGGCCGTGCAGACCCCGGAAAAATACATTATTGACCTGATCCGCCAGCCATAACGTCAGCCATGAGCACACAGCCTCCTCCTCCCCCCGCTTCTCCCACCGACGCTCTTTCCAGCCCTCGCGGCTCCAGGTCCCTTCCCCCCTTCTTTTGGCGGTCCCTGGGCATCTTTCTGGCAGGCACCCTTGTGGGTTGGTTCTTATTGGGATGGTACCTCTTCCCCGTCCAATACACCGATGCCTACCCTTCGGATTTGCGTCAAGAAAACCTGGATGAATATCTGATCATGGTGGCAGAAAGCTATGCGGCCACCCATGATCTGCGCACAGCGGCCAAACGTTTGCGATACTGGGAGCCCGAAACCCTGGGGCCCATGATCTATCGTTTGGCCCAATCCATCGAGCGGGTGGAGCCCGAACGCGCGGCCTATCTGCGCCTGTTGGCCCGCGACCTGCACCTCCAGGCCATGCCTCCCACTCCCACGGCTCCGCCGTCCCCATCCCGTGTGCCCCTTTCTATCTCGCCATCCTCTCTCATCGGCTTCCTGGTCTTTTTGTTATTGCTTGGCGTGGCCGGCAAGCTGGCCCAGCGTAAGGGGCTTTGGGGATCGGGCCGAGTGGCCGTGCCCGATGAAGTCCTCAGCGGCCCCCGCCCATCCCCCGCGCCCACCGACATCCCCTACGAAGATGTGCCGGTGCACACC
>JALWZT010000307.1 GCA_027002405.1 Anaerolineae bacterium
CCCACCCCCACCCCCCGACCGGTCAGGCATGTAGCCGCCGCCGCACCGGCCAAGCCGACTCCCACGCCCAAACCGGCCAAGCAATACAGCCTGGTGGAAGTGCGGCGCCTGACCCCTTGCGAAAACCGGGGTAAACACAACATCTACGTGCGAGTGGTGGATGCCAATGGCAAGGGGGTCAACGGCATATGGGTGATTCAGGCTGCGGCCGATAACCCGGGTCGGATCCTGGCCAAGAAACGTACCGAACGTAAAGACTACTGGATCATGGATCCCCAAGATGGCCGGGTGACCTTCGACATGTTCAAGCATGCCCAATATGTCGTTTACATCTCGGAAGATGGCGAACACCCCGCCAGCACCGACTTCACCCAGGCCCTTCACTCGGGACTGGCAGATGAGGCCTCTTGTCCCGATGGGGGTGGCGGGAACACCCTCTTCCACAATTCTTTCCTGGTTGTCTTCCGTAAGAATTGGTAAGCTTACCCCTGAGTGCTCCTTACGAACCCCGTCGAAAATCTCGGCGGGGTTTTTCTATACTCACGTCTCCCGCCCAGATGACATGTTCCACCCCGGCATCGTCCTTCACCCGCAAGGCCCCCTGGGGGGTCACGCCCACCGCCCATCCCCGCAAGGGGGGGGCCCCTTGCCGTAGCACCTGCACCCGGCGTCCCAGGGGTTCCAGATGCTCGGCCCAGGCCCGATGAGGGGATTCTCCTTCTCGCAGGCGTTGATACCTGCGGGCCAAGGCCGCCAGAAAGGTTTCCAGCACCTCATCCAGGTCCCAGCTTTGTCCTGTGACCATGCGCAGGCTGGTGGCGGTTGCGGCCAAAGGGCTGGCGGTGAAATCGTTGTTGACATTCAACCCCAGCCCGATAATCGCAAAAGCCAGTCGGTCTCCATTGCTTTCCAACTCGGTCAACACCCCAGCCAGCTTCTTATCCTGCCACAGCAGATCATTGGGCCATTTGGGCCGGGCTTCCACCCTCGCGACCTCCCGACAGGCCTCGATGGCAGCCAACGAAACCAGCATGGTAAGCTGTTGAGCTCGCCGCAGAGGCCAATCCGGCCGCAGCAGCAGAGAAAGGTACAGCCCTCCCGGTGGAGAGACCCAACGCCGGGCCAAACGCCCCCGCCCCGCGGTCTGCTCCCGCGCCACCACCACCAGCCCCTCACGCGCGGCCATACGGGCCCAGTCCCGGGCCCAATCCTGGGTGGATGGGACGCGATACAAGCGTATCCGTGTGAACTGCAAAAATGGATGGGATTTCACAAAACCGGGGAAGTGTGCTATATTACCAAACGATATGAGCTAGATCGTCTATGCCATTGTGCCCGAAACATCTGAATTTTTCAACTTTGTAAGTGGCAGGTAGAGGGGACGCAGATTTGCGCAGATTGATTTTTTATTTTGATTTTATCTGCGTGAATCTGCCTTTATCAGCGTTCATCTGCGTCCTCTATTTTCAAAGCAGTCCAACGGCAGGCTCGCCCGCGCCGATACCAATGAAAATGGGAACGCAGATTTGCGCAGATACAACGCAGATTCCTACTGATTACTGATAACTGATTACTGATTACTCTATTTACAAAGCAGTCACCCCGAACGGCAGCTCGCCGATACCGAGGAAAACGTCTCGCGGCCAAGTTGGCGCGGGAAGCCAATGCCGTAATACGTAATGCGTGATGCGTAAGGCTCTCACGTTTTACGCTTCACGCATTACGCCCGTTGTCGCCTCGCTAAACGTCGTTTTGACGACCTCAATCCTAATCTCAATCCTAATCCTAAATCCACGTCCCTGTTCAAGGAGGAACACGTGACAGCGCAAATTATCGACGGTAAAGCCATTGCAGCCGCGATCCGGGCCGAAATTGCTCAGGAAGTGGCTCGTATGAAAGAGGTGCATGGGGTGGTGCCTGGCCTGGCCACAGTGCTGGTGGGGGACAGGAAAGATTCGCAAACCTATGTGCGCATGAAGAAAAAGGCCTGTGCGGAAGTGGGCATCACCTCCTTCGGGTATGATCTCCCGGCCGATGCCAGTCAGGAAAGGGTGATTCAGCTCGTGCGAGAGCTGAATGCCAATCCAGAAGTAGACGGTATTCTGGTGCAGTTGCCCTTGCCCGGCCATATCGATGAGGAGGCCGTGCTCAGTGAAATCGATATCACCAAGGATGTAGATGGCTTCCACCCTGTGAACATCGGGCGGCTGGCCATGAAAGGGCGCAAGCCCCTGTTTGTGCCCTGCACCCCTCGGGGCATCATCGAGCTTCTGGACCGGACCGGCATCGAGATCGAAGGAAAGCGAGCGGTGGTCCTGGGCCGCAGCAACATCGTGGGCCTACCGGTCTCCATGCTCCTGTTGCATCGCAACGCCACCCTGACCATTTGCCATTCCCGCACGCGCAACCTGCCTGAGGTCACTCGCCAGGCCGATATCCTGGTGGCCGCGATCGGGCGGGCGGAGTTTGTCCGCGGAGATTGGATCAAGCCCGGCGCGGCCGTGATCGATGTCGGGGTCAACGCGGTGGATGATCCCACCCGGAAGAAGGGCTATCGCCTGGTGGGGGATGTGAAGTTCGACGAAGCCAGGGAAGTCGCGGGATACATCACCCCTGTGCCGGGCGGCGTAGGGCCCATGACCATCGCCATGCTGCTGAAGAACACCCTGGACGCGCGCAAACGACGCCTGGGCGAATTGAGATAAGGTTCACGGCAGGAGTGCCCGCGCCGATACCGAGGAAAATGGGAACGCAGATTTTCGCAGATATTCGTCATGCTGAGCGACCGAAGGGAGCGAAGCATCTCATCTAGCGAGCGAAGCGAGCGCCATGCCGTGTTTTTTTGCGCTTCGCTAGATTTCCTTCGGCGAGGTCCTTCACTTCGTTCAGGACAAGCTCAGGACATGCCTCGGTCGCTTCGCTCCCTCGGAATGACGTTTCGTTGTCGCCTTTTTCGTGGCCCTATTTTTGGACGTTGTCTAGCCGACCGAAGTGGCGTCTGCCACGCCTGCCCGCCCGGCGATGAAGTCGCCGGGCTATAAAACAGCGCCGGATGAATCCGGCTAGCTCCGCGGCGTTGTTTCTTCCGCTCGGAGCACAACCTCCGAGCTACGGATACGAAGCCCTGCGGGCTGGCCACGGGAGTGCTACAGAACACTGATTACTGATGACTGATCACTGATTACTCTATTTACAAAGCAGTCACCACGAACGGCAGTTCGCCGATACCGAGGAAAACGTCTCGCGGCCACGTTGGCGCGGGAAGCCAAGTACGTGATGCGTAATGCGTGATGCGTAATGACCTCACGTTTCACGCTTTCACGCATCACGTCCGTTGCCGTCTCGCTCAACGTCGGCCTGACGACCTCAATCCTAATCCTGATCCGAATCCTATT
>JALWZT010000308.1 GCA_027002405.1 Anaerolineae bacterium
ACCCCGCCCTCTCCTGCCCCTTCGGCACCTTCCCCTCCTGCCCCGCAAGAAACTCAGATCGAACCGGGCGTCCGGCTGAAACTCACCATCCTGGAATCCCCCGATTATCAGGGCCCCCCACAGATTCAGATCACCCAATTCCCCTTCCTTATTGGGCGTTCCCAGACCCACCTGGTCCTGGCCGACAAGCAAGTTTCTCGCCAACACCTGCGCCTCGAATACCGTCAAGGCCGCGTTCACATCGTGGACCTGGAAAGCAAAAACAAAACCTTCATCGACGATACCCCGGTTCCGCCCTTCAAGCCGGTACCCATCGAAGGCCCGTGCACCCTGCGTTTGGGGCATCGCACTCGGCTCCGAATCGAGCCTCAGGATGAGTGAGGCGCCACGCGCGGCAGCGCGCCGATACCGATGAAAACGCCTCGCGGCCACGTTGGCGCGGGAAGCCGAGCACGTGATGCGTAATGCGTGATGCGTAAGGCTCTCACGTTTTACGTTTCACGCATCACGCCCGTTGTCGCCTCGCTCAACGTTGTCCTGACGATCCTCAATCCTAATCCTGATCCGAATCCTATTTACAAAGCAGTCGCCACGAGCGGCGGCTCGCCGATACCGAGGAAAACGCCTCGCGGCCAAGCTGGCGCGAGAAGCCAGGTACGTGATGCGTAATGCGTGATGCGTAAAGTTCTCACGTTTCACGTTTCACGCATCACGCCCGTTGTCGCCTCGCTCAACGTTGTCCTGATGATCTCAATCCTAATCCTGATCCGAATCCTATTTTCAAAGCAGAGCCGCGGTGGGGACCGCGGCTCTTTTGAACAGGAGGGGATTCAGGTGAGAGATTAGTAGATATCGTTGGCCGTGTTGTAGACGTTGAATTTGCCCGTGGGGGTGAGCACCCAATCGCCGGTAATACGACCAATCTCTTCCAGGGTCTGGGCATCGTAGATGACGATGGCCGTGGGCGTATCCACCTTGCCCCACAGGGAGACCCAGAACTCGGTGCCGTCCTTGTTGAATTCGATATGCACGGCCCGGGCTTTCAGGTCGGCCGCGCCTTCCACTTCCCAGCATGTCGGTTCTTTGTCCAGGTCGTTCTTATCCCAGGCGCAGATCTGGCGAGTCATCTCGGGGGTGGGAGACACGGTGAAGTCCGCGATGAGCCAGGGGCTGTTGGGATGGGTCTTGATGAAGAGGTTGCCCATGCTGGGGGTTTCCAGCATCTTCACCACCTTCCAGGCGTTGTCGGGATGCCCTTCGGGGTCGGTGCCGATGACCGCGATCTTGTTATCCTTGATATGCCCGGTGGCCCAGACAGGCCCATATTCGGGGTGGACCCAGTTGGCGCCTCGGCCGGGGTGCGGTTTATCGCCCACATCAATGGAAGCCACAAATTCACCGGTCTTGGCGTCGATGACCGCCACCTTCTTCATGGTGTTGGCCGCTTCCAGGAAGTAGCGCTTGGAGCCATCCCAACCACCGTCATGCAAGAAGCGTTCGGTATCGATCATCTTGATGCCCAGAGGCCGGCCCTTCTTATCCATATCCGCGTAATTGACCAGCCACATCTGCCCGGCTTCCTTGATGTTCACAATCCATTCGGGGCTGAAGTGGGAGCTCACAATCGCGGCCACCCGGTTTTCTCGCACGAATTCACCCTGGCTCAGCACATATCCCTGAGTGGATACCATCTTCAGGGGCTCCAGGGTTTGGCCATCCACCACCGTGAAGGCGCTGGGCCAGTAGCAGCCCACGATCGCGTATTTGCCTTCATAACCCTCGTACTTGCTGGTATCCACCGAGCGGGCATCCAGACAGGTCTTGACCTCTGCTACCAGGGTGGGCTCTTTGGGCCAGAGGTCGATGAGGCTGACCTTGCCATCGCGGCCGATGACGTAGAAGTAGCGGCCGTCCTTGGAGGACCGGAGGATATGGCTGGCATACCCGGAGGGGATGATGGCCACCAGTTCTTTCTTGTCGCCATCCACGATGGCCACCTTGCCCACGTCGCGCAGGATGACGCCGAAGTAGTTTTGCCAGTTGCGATCGGTTTCAGGCTCGGTGGGTCGTTCCTCCACCGGCACATGCAGCACCCAGGAGTTCTTGATGTCCTCGAATTCCCATTTGGGCGGTTCGGGCACGGGCGAGAGGACGTAGCGGGCCATCAGGTCCACTTCTTCGGGGGAGAGGATGCCTAGCTTGCCCCAGGCAGGCATACCGCCGAACCCATTGGTGATGATGTTCTTGATGAAGTCTAGATCGCGGCCGCGCTCGGCCAGGGCTTCGGGGGTGATGTTCTTGCCGGTCGCGCCTTTGCGCAGCACGCCATGGCAGCCCGCGCAGCGGTCGAAGAAGATGCCTTTGGCTTTTTCGAATTCCTCATCGGTAAGCAGGGCTTCTTGTTCTTGCGGTTTGGCTTCGCCGCCCGCGGCAGGCTGAGCCGCTTCACCGCCCTGGGCCATCTTCCCACCGCTCATCAGATAATCCGCCACTGCGTCGATCTCGGCCTCGGTGAGGGTGCCCAACATGGGGGGCATGTCGGTGCAGGGGCCGGCCGGACATTTTTCGGGCTTCTTGGCCGCGGGGTCCTTCATGGATTCCACCACAAAGGCCTTATCCGCCCGATCTGCGATGTTTGTCAGGTCCGGGCCCAGATTACCGCCCTCTTTGAAACCGGGAACCACATGGCAGGCCGTACAACCCGCTTTTTTGATAGCCGCCACAGGATCGGGTTTTTCCTGGGCCTGGGCCTGCTCCTGGCTGGCCTGGGCCTGCTCCGCGGCCTTTTGCGCCTCTTCGGCCTTCTTCATGGCCTCCTCGGCCTGGGCCTGAGCTTCGGCCACTGCTTTTTGCGCGGCCTCGGCTGTGGCCTGAGCCGCCTTTTCGGCCGCGTCCACCTTGGCCGCGGCATCCGCTTGCACCGCGGCCACAGTCGCGTCCACATCCACACTGGCCCCTTGCTGGCCACCACAGGCCGCGACGGCCATGACCATCAGCAGCAAGAGCGCCAGAATCCATAAACGTTTCATACTTCTTGTTCCTCCTTTGAATGGATAAAGAATGGGAAATTGGAGAGAGGCATGAAAAGACATGCTCACCTGTCCCTATTTTCACACATTTCACAATCCCAGAATGTGATCATCATCACACAACAACGGATAACGTAGGATCAGGATCAGGATTAGGATTAGGATTAGGATTAGGATTAGGATTGAGGATCGGTGGGGAGAGGTTGGGCGCGATCGGGAGAAATCAGTGATCAGTGGTAACTATACAGGTATGGTTTCAGGCAGGAGTAGATCCCCAGCGAACACAGACCCCAGAGCCGTCCAGGCATTGACGCCCTGCTTACGCATGGTGGAAGTGTAACTGCGGATGGTGCAGAATTGTT
>JALWZT010000309.1 GCA_027002405.1 Anaerolineae bacterium
CCATTGTGCCCCGTGAGCGCAATGCTATGAGCTTTCGAGAACCGGAACCTATTTATCGTCTCTCATCTTCTGCTGTGGAATCCTTTCTAACGAACATTCCATTCCCCTAGTTCTGTCACGAAATACGAAATACGGAATACGGAATACGGAATACGGAATACGAGATACGCATCACGGGTTTCTCCCACTCATTTCCGCCATCAACGACCCTACCATCTCACCATGACCGATTGGATCACCATCACCATTGACGGCAAGGAAATCCAGGCCCAACGCGGTGAACTGCTCACCGAGGCCGCGGCCCGGGCCGGCATCCACATCCCCGTCTTCTGCTCCCATCCCAAGCTGGACCCCCTGGGCGCGTGCCGCATGTGCCTGGTGGAGATGGAAGGCCGGCGGGGCAAGATGCTGGTCACCGCCTGCACCACGCCCGTGAACGACGGCATGGTCTTCTATTACAACTCGGAGCGGGCCCGAGACGCCCGGCAGGGCACCCTGGAAGTCATCCTGGCCAACCATCCCCTGGACTGCCCCATCTGCGACAAGGGGGGCGAGTGCGACCTGCAGGATCAGGCCATGGAGCACGGGCCGGGCAAGTCGCATTACTGGGAGCCCAAGCGCCACAAGGAAAAGAACTATCCCCTCAGCGATCTCATTGTCCTCGACCAGGAACGCTGTATCCTCTGCTGGCGCTGCATCCGTTATCTGGATGAATGGGAGGACAAACCGCAGTTGGGATTGTTCCATCGGGGCAGCGACTCGGTCATCGACAAATTCCCTGGCACGGAGCTGGACGCGTACACCAGCGGCAACATCATCGACCTCTGCCCGGTGGGCGCGCTGACCAACCGCCTGGCCCGCTTCCAATTCCGCCCCTGGGTCCTGGAACATACGAATTCCATCTGCACCCATTGCGGCATGGGCTGCAACCTGCGCATCGACACCCGCGACTTTCGGGTGCGGCGCAATGTGGCCCGGGAAAACATGGCCGTCAATGATGCGTGGATTTGCGACAAAGGCCGCTTTGCCAACGGCTTCCTCTTTAGCGAAAAGCGTTTGACCCAACCCCTGGCCCGCATCGACGGCGAACTCCAGCCCATCTCCTGGCCCGAGGCCATCCAGAGGGTGGTGGAAGGCCTCAAGGGGGTGGTGGAAAAAGAGGGGCCGGGCGCGGTGGGCGGCATCGGCTCGGCCAAACTCTCCAACGAAGCCAACTACCTGCTGGGCAAGTTCATGCGGGCCCTGGTGGGCACGAACAACATCGACTTCCGCGAGGGCTCGGCTTTGAAGGCAGAGCGGCGGGGCGTCACCAGCCTGCAAGACGCCCGGGACGCGGACCTCATCGTCATCATGGGCGCGGACCCCTCCGAGGAAATGCCCGTGCTGGCCAACTTCCTCAAGCGGGCCGCGCGACGCCGCAACGCGCCGGTCATCGTCATCCATCCCCGCCGCATCGAACTGACCAAATACCCGGGCGTCCACTTCCATCCCCTGCCAGGCGACGAACCCGCCCTGTTCGACGCGCTGACCAAAGCCGCGCTCCAGGCCCGAGGCCAGGCCGTTCCCAATTGGCTGGCCGACGCGGAGGTCAGCGACGAGGTGAAAGAGGCGGCCACGCTGCTGGTCAATGCCCAAAATCCCTTCATCATTTACGGCACCGACTACGCCTGGGGCTACGGTTCGGCCAGCATCGTCCAGGCCCTGACCAACTGGATCGTGGCCTCGGGGCATGGCGACCGCCTGGGCTTCCTGCACAGCCAGGCCAACGCGGTGGGCGCGGCCGACGTGGGCCTGCTGCCCGACATGCTGCCCGGCCACCAGCGCCTGGCCGATGAGCTTGCCCGTATGGAGCTGGAGAAGCTGTGGGGGAGCAAGATTCCCACGCAGCCAGGCCTGGGCTACAGCGGCATGATCGCCTCGGCCCTGGGCCGCATCAAAGCCCTGTACATCATGGGCGCGGACCCGGTGGGCGAAAAGTCGAGCTACGCGGAGAAGCTGGAAGCCCTGGATTTCCTGGTGGTGCAAGACCTGTTCCTGACCGAGACCGCGAAGCTGGCCGACGTGGTGTTGCCCGCGGCCTCCTATGTGGAAAGCAACGGCACCTTCACCAACACGGAACGTCGCGTCCAGGCCGCGGCGCAGGCCGCCCGCGCGGTGGGCGATTCCCTGCCCGACTGGGCCATCCTCATGCACATCGCCCGGCGCTACGCGCCCGACCAGGCCGATTTCTGGCGCACGGCCTCGGCCCCCGCGGTGTTCGCAGAGATCACCCGGGCCGTGCCCCAATACGCGGGCATGAGCTGGGAGAGCCTGGGCGAGAGGGGGCAACCGTGGGCCTGGGACGCGCTGGAAGTGACCCGGGAGCTGGCTCCCTACGCCAACCTGGAGCCCGCGCCTCTGGAGAAACCCTTCACCTTCCGGCTGATCACGGGCAACCTGTTGTGGGATGAGGGCAACACCTTCGCGGCGACGGAGCGCATGGCCAACCTGGGCCACAAGGCCGCGTGGCTGCACCCCGACGACGCCGCGGGCCTGGGCCTGCGCGAGGGCGACCTCATCGCGGTGCGCTCCCGCGAAGCCAGCCTGGAGCTTCCCCTGCACATCTCCTCTCGCATTCAGCCCGGCACGGTCTTCGTGCCTTTCTCCCTGAAAGACGCGCCGGTGGGCGAACTCTTCGACGAATTCGGCCCCCGCACCACCGTCGCGGTCTATCGGGCGTGAGGCGAGTGATCAGTAATCAGTTATCAGTCATCAGTAATCAGTTTTTTCGCTAATCTGAGGGCGTTCTGCCGCCTGGTGCTCCTTTCCTGCGGTCAGGACAGGCCTGCGGGAACATGTTTCGCCCGCAAAATGATGAAACAGCCCATCCGTGAATTTGATACCGTTGTCTTGGCCCATGATTTAGAATCTTTGCCCTTGAAGGCGGGAGACGTGGGCGCGGTCGTCCATGTCTATCCTGATGGTGAAACCTTCGAGGTGGAATTCGTCACCGGCGAAGGCGAAACGGTCGCCTTGGTCACTCTCTCACGGACTGACATCCGCCCCATGCGCAACAAAGAAATCCTTCACGTTCGCGCCCTCGCCGCCTGACCACTGAACACGACTGATTACGTCATGCTGAGCGACCGGAGGGAGCGAAGCATCTAGCGAGCGAAGCGAGCGATGTTGTGGATTGTGCGCTTCGCTAGATTCCTCGGTCGCTGCGCTCCCTCGGAATGACGTTTCGATGTCGCTCTTTCCACAATTCCACCACAGACTACGCCGACAACGCCGAGAAAACACTGATTACTGATCACTGATAACTGATTACTGATTACTGCCCCCTGCCCCCTGCCCCCTGATCCCTGACGATCCCAATCCCAATCCTAATCC
>JALWZT010000310.1 GCA_027002405.1 Anaerolineae bacterium
TCCGTATTGCGTATTGCGTAACGACTGGACGGAATACGGAATACGCAATACGAACCTTTGCCGACTCGCCCAACGTCGGCCTGGCGATTCCTCAGCAACCAGCGATCATTCTATTTTCATAGCAGGCTCATGGTATCTGACCGCAGGAAAGGGGTACCATCCTCGGTCAGGGCGCCAGTTTGATCCGGATGGCCCCAAGGCTTATTCTGCGAGAATCCGTGCTATCTCCAGCAATACTTCATCTAACGAAGGCTCGTGACTTGCTTGCACAATCCCACTTGCGATATGTTTGTGATGAGGAAAAGATGAAATATGCGCATAATGAGGAGCATTATCATATCGAAAAATCAAGGCGTTTTGTTGATCCATATACTGATAGCGATACTTGATTTTTCCAGCCTTGTCTGTATCTTTCAATTCAACGAATTCAAGCCGAGAGTTGTTCTCAAAAAGGATGCTCCCGCGAATAAATCCTTGTTTTACATTGTATATTCTTTTGCTAAGCGAATATGCTCGAACGTGGGGAAAGGACTGAATTGCCTCTTCGATAACCTCGAAATAGTCCTCTATCATTGCAATTCCTCTAGCTTGCTGCGATTTTCTTCATACATTTCGTAGAGCCCGGCCCAGATGATGAAGTCTTCCGCATCGCCGAGATGGCCAGATTGAAACTCCCGATAAAATTCCTCTGATGTCATTCCGTACTTTTCCTCAAACTCGCGCAAATTCAAACGCAAGTTAAGAATAGCCCGTTTCAACTCAGAAATCTGATAAGCAATGATATTTTGAGCAAAGGCTTCCTGATCTTGGTACTGAGCCAATATGCTCCGCAAACGTTTTTCAGTCTGTGGCGACAACTGTAACTCGATGGCAAGCGTGCTCATGGCAACCTCCATAAGGGAAAGGGATGTCCATGCTCATGGTATCATTGGCTTACTAAAAATTCCAATTTTTAGCAAGGACCTCCGATCATGAAACTTTCCTATTTCGAACTGGAAGAGGCCTACTTCTTCGTCAGTGCCGCCCCCTATGGCGAGAGCACCGCGTTGATATGCGCGGACACCGGTAAAATCTACTATCGATCGTCCCTGTATAGCGAAGAGGAAGCCAAAGAGCTTTTCGGGGAGATCGATGAATCATGCAGCCGTTTTATCGAAGTGCCCCACAAGTACGATCTCGATTTGGGACAGCACCTCGTCTTCGAATTCGTGGCAGCGTATTTGCCCGATGATTACGATGATGTGAGGAGCATTTTCCGCCGTCGGGGCGCATATCGCCGCTTCAAGAATTTTTTGGAACGGCGGGGAATGCTGCAAGCGTGGTATGACTTCGAGAATGAGCAGACGGAGAGAGCGCTGCGCGAGTGGTGTGAGGAGGTGGGCATCGAGCTGACGGATTGATGAAGTCTCCGAGATCTGAGCAACTTCATCGCTGGGTGGACTCCTGGGATGTGGGGAAGAAATCCTCGATGAATGTCAGATACCCCCGTACCCCTCCCCTTTTATTCCAAAGACGGACAGATTTACGAAGGCGCTTGAGCACGGCGATGATCTCTTCCAACGTCAACGGCTCGATCTCAATGGGAAGAGCGAGTTCCTCCCCTGTTTCCGCTTGGACCATGGTTGCATTGCCCAACCGAAATTCGCACATGGCCGCGAGGAGCTCATAAAGTTCCTGCCGTCGCTCTGTCTTCAAGCGCGGGGCGCGCGGTTCCCTGCCCCGCCACAGGGCCTGATAATGACGAATGAGCTCCTCTATCGCCCTCTCCACATCCCAATCGGTCAATTCGGGGTTCTGGCGATAGAATTGGACGATGTTGAATTCAAGGTTTTGAAAGACGTCGAAGTAGGCTTCCTCGATGGGTTGGCGAACAGGCATGACATGGACCTCATAGAAAATCTGGTGTTGGTAAGATTGTAGTCGGGAACGGGCTGGGATGCAAAGAGAGGGCAGGGAATCAGTGTTCAGTGTTCAGTGAGTAGGTTGGCTGTGTCTTGGTGTCTGTTCCGTAAATGGAGTAATCAGTAATCAGTTATCAGTTATCAGTTATCAGTTATCAGTTATCAGTAATCAGTGTTCAGTGTTCAGTAGCGCCGAGGCCAGAAACAACGCCCCTGCGGGAGTAGCCGGAATTATCCGGCGCCGTTTTATAGCCCGGCGACTTCATCGCCGGGCGGATGGGCGTGGTAGACGCCACTTCGGTCGGCTAGACAACGCCAAAAAATAGGGCCACGAAAAAGGCGACAACGAAACGTCATTCCGAGGGAGCGAAGCGACCGAGGAATCTAGCGAAGCGCAAAAAACCACGGCATGGCGCTCGCTTCGCTCGCTAGATGCTTCGCTCCCTCCGGTCGCTCAGCATGACGAACATCTGCGTCAATCTGCGTCGCATCTGCGAAAATCTGCGTTCCCTCCACTTGCCACTTGCCACTTGCCACTTGCGACTTGCCACTTGCAAACCTGCTTGGCGATCTTTGCGTCTTTGCGTGAGCTTTTCATCCGTATCGGTGAGCCATTGCTCATGGTGGCTGAGACGATGTCCGCAAGGAAGTTTAAATTGCATGAAAGTAGCTTTTATGCTACACTATGACAGAAATCATGAATGATCTCCCTTTTTCGTTGGAAGAATATGTCACCGAAGAGGGACGAATTCCCTTTCGCGAATGGCTGCACGGCTTACGCGATAGGCGTGCTCGCGCAAAGATTCGTGTTCGATTGAATCGTGTGCGACTTGGCAACTTTGGGGACGCGAAACCCGTTGGAAACGGCGTTTATGAACTCCGCATTCCTTACGGGCCCGGATATCGCGTTTATTTCGCCCGTACAGGCCAACGCGTTGTGCTGTTGCTATGTGGTGGCGATAAGTCAACCCAAAAAAGCGACATTGCCAAAGCCAAAGCCTTTTGGAAGGATTACAAACGGAGGACTGCATGACCAAGGTCTCAGTAAGCTATGAAGAGGGGTTGCTGCAAGACCTGACCGACCCCGAAGAGGCGGCAGCCTATCTCAATGCTGCGCTTGAAGAAGACTCGCAGGAGGTGTTTCTGCTGGCATTACGCGACGTCGCCAATGCCCGCGGCCTGACCCAACTCGCGCGCGAGACCACTCTCAATCGAGAAAACCTCTATCGCATGCTCTCTGAAAAGGGCAATCCGCGTCTTTTCAGTCTGACAGCAGTTCTCGATGCGTTGGGTTTACAGATCGCGGTCAAGCCCAAGCGCGCGGCGGAGATCAGTCATCAGTAATCAGTGATCAGTAATCAGTGTTCAGTATGCGAACGACCTCCTCGATCCCAAGCCACGCCCGGCCCCAATCGTCGGTCAACCAGCGGCCCGTGATGATGACAGGCTCCCAAGGGGCCGGTGGGGACGCGTCCTCGTCGCCGGGGATAGCCAGCAGGTAGTCGGTTTCATCGGCCAGGAAATAGCCGTCGTCGCCCGTCCAGCCGGGCAAGCGCACCGCGGCCGCGCGTAGCCGCTGGCCCGCGCGATGGCGAAATTCCCCCAGCCGCACCAGGTCCGGAGGAAGGGACGGTCGGATGGGTTCCAGGGGATGAAGGCTCATGGGCATGCCCAGGATGTGGGTTTCCCAGGCCAGACGCTGAGCCGGGGTTTCGGGCTCGACGTTGGGGATGAAGAATTCAAACGCAAGCTGCATGGCGTGCGTCTTGCCTCGGGGCAATTGGGCCAGCATCGCGTTGCGGCTTTCGCCCAACCCATCCAGCGCGCCGCAACGGATGAGATGCTCGGCCTCGCGGCGTTGCAAATCCACGCGCAGCAGCAAGTCCCGCGGGCTCGCATAGGGGCGGTGGGCGATGATGGCTTCGATGGCCGACCGGCGCAGGTCCCGCACCGCGGCCAGGCCCATCCACAACACCGGACGCCCCTCCTCGAAGGCCAGGGTGAAGCGGGCATCGCTATGGTTGATGTGAGGCTGCCGTACGGGAATGCCCAGCCGGCGGGCCTCGGCCATGTAAACCGCGGGATGATGGAAGCCGCCCCGTTCTGCCAGCCGCGCGGCCATGAACGCCGCGGGCCAGTGGGCCTTCATGTAGGCCGAACGATAGCTGACGTCCGCGTAGGCAGTGGCATGCCCCTGGTTGAAGCCATACCCCGCGAAGGCCCGCACCTGCTCCCACAGAGTCTCGGCCTGGCGCTGGCTGAAGCCCGGCCCCTCGGGTGGCGGACGCATACACCCCTGAACGAACTTCGCCTGCAGAGCCAGCATTTCCTCGGGGCGGAACTTGCTCATGCCTCGGCGCAGATGATTCGCGTCCTCCCAGCTCAGGCCCGCGATCTCCGTGGCCACCCGCAGGATCTGCTCCTGGTAGATGAGCACGCCCTTGGTGCGGCCCAGGATGGGCTCCAGCGTGGGGTGCAGGTAGCGCACTGGCTCCTCGCCCCGATAGCGCCGGACAAAGGCCGCGGCCATGCCTCCGGTGGCCGGGCCCGGCTTGAACAGCGCGTTGGCGATGGCCAGATCGGCCACGTTGCGGGCCCGTAGCTTGCGCAGGGTGCGCTGCGCGCCCGCGGATTCGCACTGGAACACGCCCACTGTCTCGCCCCGGCTGAGCATCTCCCCTGTTTTGGGGTCGTCGGGCGGGATGGCTTCCAGTCGGAAGTCGGGGTCGTCGTGCTCGCGCACCAGCCGCGCGGCCGCGTCCAGCACCGAGAGCGCGCGCACGCCCAGCAGGTCGATCTTGGTCAGGCCGATGGTCTCCGCATCCTTGTGGTCGTATTGGAGGATGAGGAAACCCTTGGGCGACCACTGGACGGGCGCGTAATCGGGCAAGGGGGAGGGGGTGATAATCGTGCCGCCGGGGTGAACGCTGAGATGGTGGGGCTGCCCCACAATGGCATGGGCCAGCAGCAAAGCCTGGCGGATGCGATCCCGGTCGGGCATGGCCTCGATGGCCGGGTCCTCCGCGATCTGGGCCAGGGTGCGCCGCGGGCGACGGCTGCCGGGATGGAAGCCGCGCGGGAGCAGGGGCACGATGCGTTCCAACACGTCCTCGGGCAATCCCAGAGCCTTCACGGTCTCTCGAAACGCGGATCGGAGCCGCATGAGACTGACGGTGCAGACCAGAGCCACCCGGTCCTCGCCGTACGTGCGACGCACATAGTCCAACACCTCGTCTCGACGACGGCTGTCGAAATCCAGATCGATGTCGGGCGGGTCCTGCCGCGCGGGGTTGAGGAAGCGTTCGAAAAGCAGGTCGTGGGCGATGGGGTCCACGGTGGTGATGCCCACCGCATAAGCCACCAGCGAGTTGGCCACGCTGCCGCGGGTGCTCACCACGATGTGGTTTTCCCGGGCGTGGCGCACGATGTCGGCCACCACAAGGAAGAGGGGCGCGTAGCCGTGACGGACGATGGCGGCCAGCTCCTTTTCCAGGCGTCGGTGGATGCCCTCATCCACGTTTTGGCCATAGCGCTGGGTCAGGCCCGCGCGCGCCGCGCGGGCTAAAAGCGCATCGGGGGATGCGGTTTCGTCGGGGTAGATGGCTTGCAGCGCGGGCCAGATGGGCCGACCCTCGGGCAACGCGGGTTGGCACTCACGGGCGATGGCTTCGCTGCGGGTCAGTGCGTTGGGCCAGGCCGCGTAGCGTCGGGCCAGCTCATCAGGGGAAAGCCAGTGCAGGGCGACGGACGTATCCCCATCGTCGGGCAAGGCCCAGGACGGGACTTCTTCCAGACGGATGTTGTGGTCAATGGCTGCCAGCAGGCGCAACTGCGGGCGATGGTCGGGCTCCATGATGTAAATCGGATGCACGGCCACGGTGGGCACACCAAATCGCGCGGCCAGGTCGCTCATCTCATTCAGCACGGATGAATCTGCGTCCGTGTGCCATTCCAGGGCCAGGTAACCTTGCTCATCGAAGATGCCGGCGAGCCGGGCCAGGCGTCGGGCCGCGAGGCGATGCCGCCCCAACCGCCATAGACGTTCCAGCCAGCTTCGCCGTCCCCCGAAGATGGCGATAACCCCGCGGCGGTGCGCTTCCAGCGCGTCCAGGCTCACGCCCTGCCGCGCTCGCGTTTCCCGGTCAGGATGGCGCTGAATGGCCGAGCTGAGGTGGGAGAGGCTGCGATAGCCTTCCGGCCCTGCGGCCAACAGCACGATGAGGCCCGGGGATAACGCGTCCGCTTCGGGAAAGCCGGGGGGTGGGGCCAGGGTGACTGTCATCCCCACGATAGGTTGCACCCCCGCGGCCTCACTCGCCCGCGCGAAGCGCACCGCGCCATAGAGCGCGTTGGCATCGGTCAGAGCCAGAGCGGGCAATCCTTCGGCCGCGGCCTGGCGGACCAGCGCTTCGATGGATGGCGTGGCGCCTAGCAGGGTGAAGTGGGAATGGACGTGGAGAGGGATGGGCATGGGATAAAATTGTAGTCGGGAACGGGCTGGGGTGCAAACGGTAGGCCCGATTTGACACAATGCGTCAGTTAGAGTAAGATAAATTCCCAACAATTCTCATCGCTGCGCCGTAGTCGCCGCATCCACCTATTTCAGTAGATCACGATTCGGTTCGCAAACGCACGCCGAATAAATTCGGGTCTCAAGGCGTTCCGCCGCATGTCCCCCTTCGGGGACATTTTCCGCTTGGCGAAAATCGTGAATTACTGTATTTAGAGAGGGCAGGAAAAATGACCCTCACCCTTGAGCACGTCATTTCCTCATTGATCCAGGTCAGTGGTTTTGTCCTGGCTGTTATCCTGGGGATTATTATTCTGGAGCTCTTGCTTTGGGTGATGCTCTATCGTCGCGCCCGAAACAAGGTTGCGCGAGGGGCCATCTGGCTGATTGAAGGGTGGTTTTTCCTGGGGGTTGGCTTTTATGTGTTTTTCTATCAGGTCATCGGGTTCGGCACGGACATGGTCGAAGCCTTCAACAAGCTGCTCAACCTGCCCGGCGACCTCATCTACGCCTGGACCGGGCTGGACCTGATCCCCCTGGTCCACCTGGATCAATTGCCCTACCCCTGGCTGTGGATTCTGCTCCTCTTTGCCGGGCTGTGGGTGGCCCTCTATTTGCTCAGCAAACCCAAGCCCGTGCGCAACGAGATGGCCTACCTGCTGGTGGCTCCCGCCGTGGTGGGCATCCTGGCCCTGTTCATCTATCCCTTCCTGTTCGAAATCCGCCTTTCTTTCGCCAACCTTGTCCTCACCACCTTCAAGGATTACCGCCAGCACGACGCGCTCACCCTGTTCAGCACCTATGGGGTGAGCCTGGCGTACGGGATCAAGAACTACAAAGGGGTGTTCACGGGCACCGTGGCCAAAAGCGCGACCTTCTGGCAGGTGCTGGGATGGAATGTGGTGTGGACCGTGGTGAACGTGACGTTGCATGTGAGCGTGGGCATGGCTCTGGCCCTGCTCATGAATCGCAAACTGCGGCTGCGGGGGCTCTATCGCACCCTGCTCGTCATCCCCTGGGCTATCCCCCAGGTCATCGCGGCCATGGCCTGGAAGCAGGAGTTCAATTATCACTATGGATTCATTAACAATGTGTTGCAATTGTTGGGTTTCGAGGCCATCAACTGGCTGCAAGACCCTTTCCACGCCCGCATGGCCGTGATCATCGTCAATGTGTGGTTGGGCATTCCTTTCATGATGGTCATCATCCTGGGCGGCCTGCAAAGCATTGACAAAGCGTTGTACGAGGCCGCGGAGATCGATGGCGCGGGCGCGTGGGCCCAGTTCCGCCATGTGACCCTGCCTTCCCTGAAGCCGGTGATCACCCCCGCAGTCATCCTGGGCACGGTGTGGACCTTTAACATGTTCAACGTGATCTGGCTGGTGACCCAGGGCGGGCCGCAGGAAAAGACCGACCTGCTGGTCACTTCCCTTTACAAATCCTTTGTCAATTTCTATCGCTACTCTCACGCGGCCGCCTTTGGCATGGTCATTTTCCTCATGCTCCTCAGCTTCACCGTGGTCTATCTCAAGGTCACGGGCGGGCTGAAGAGCATCTACGAATAAATACAACGCTGATACGGATGACTATACCTGACGATCGGGCTGGCGCGAGAAACCGGAACGTGAAACGTAATACGTAAATTTCTCACGTTTCACGCATCACGTATCACGTCGGGTGTCCGCTCGCCCAACCCCAACCTTTGCCAACCATCATTATTCATCCATTATCCTGCTCTCAAAACGCCATCATGCAAAACCATCGACCCTTCTGGGAGCTTCTTTTCATCCCTCTCGTCGCCCTCATCGCGATCTACTTCCTCCAGCGCGGGGTGCTCACCCAGGTGAACGCCCTGGTGGTGCTGGGCGCGTTCTTCGCGTGCCTCACCCTGCTGCTCATCGTGCGGGAGATCGCGTTGCGCGCGCCCCGTCAGGAGCAGGGCATTTTTCAGAAAATCCAGGCGTTTTATCTGCCTCGCGGGCGAGAGGACAGCCTCTTCAAGCGGTTTGTCATCCACCTCGCTTTGATCACGGCCAGCATCATCGCGCTCTATCCCGCGTTGCGGGTGTTCTCCATCAGCCTGCGGCCCGGCAGCCAGCTTGTTTCTACCGACCTGCGCATCATCCCCCAAGGCGCCACCCTGGAGCACTACCGGGAGGTCATGTTCGGCGATCCAGAGACAGGCAAGAAGGGCAATTTCTTCCTCTGGACCTGGAACAGCCTCATCATCACCCTTTCCACCGCGTTCATCGGCGTGATCATCGCTGCACTGGCGGGGTACGCGTTCAGCCGCTTCCAGTTCCGTGGGCGGCGGGCTGGCATGGTCTTCTTCCTCACCACCCAGATGATCCCCGCGGGCATGTTGTTGTTGCCCCTGTGGCTTATGCTGGCCAATCTCAAGCTCACCGACACCTATCTGGGCATGGTCATCGCGTACAGCGTTTCCTCGGTGCCCTTCAGCATCTGGATTCTGAAAGGCTACTACGATACCATCCCCTTTGACCTGGAAGAGGCGGCCATGATCGATGGGGCTTCGCAACTGGAGGCTTTCTGGCGCATTCTCATCCCCCTTTCCATTCCCGCCTTGGTTATCGTATTCCTGTTCAACTTCATGGCTGCGTGGAGCGAATACATGGTGGCCAACGTGATCATCAAAGACCCCATGATGCGCACCTGGCCCCTGGGCCTGAGCGAGTTCGCGGGTTCCTTCCAGACCTCTTACGGTCCTTTTGCTGCCACCTCCATCCTGGTCGCTGTCCCGGTCATGGCCCTGTTCCTCTATTCTGCCAAATGGCTCATCGGCGGCCTCACCCTGGGCAGCGTCAAAGGATAGCCTGGATTCACCACTGATTACTGATCACTGATTACTGATTACTGAATCCCTACCTCGCCCATTCCACCCCTCACTCTCAAACATTAGGAGGAGACATCGAAATGTCTAAGAAAACCCTACTCATTCTCTTGTTGGTGTTGGCATTAAGCCTGGCCGTGGCCGCGTGTGGTGGCAAGCGGGGCGAGACCCCCACGCCCGCGCCCGAACCCACCAAAGCGGAAGCTCCCGCCAAGGCTACGGAAGCTCCTAAGGCTGAGCCCACCAAGGCCATGGAGGAGAAAAAGGAAGAAGAAAAGAAGGAAGAAGCCCCCCAGCCCGCCACGGGCGAAGTCATCCACATCACCTACTGGGAACAGGAAGGGGATGAGGTGGATGTGTTCCTGGACAAGCTGGCCGAGGACTTCATGGCCCAGAACCCGAACATCGTCATCGAACGGGTACACTACGCCAATGAGGACCTGCGAGACCAGTTCCAGGTGGCGAGCCTGGCGGGCGAAGCGCCCCAGATCGTGCGGGTGCCCAACGACTTCGCGGGCCCCTTCAGCGCTCTGGACATCATCCATCCTGTCGATCAGGTTTTCGACAAGAACTTCCTGGGCCGCTTTTTCGACGGCGCGCTGGAACCCGCGGTGGTGGGCGGCACCCTGTGGGGCGTGCCCGACAACTACGGCAACCACCTGATGCTGCTCTACAACAAGACCATGGTGGACGAGGTCCCCGATAACACGGACGCCTGGATCGAGCAGATGAAACAGATTCAGGCGGACGGCAAAGCCGAATTCGGCCTGGCCTACAACCTGAACGAGCCCTTCTGGCTGGCGCCGTGGATCGGCGGCTTTGGTGGCTGGCCCCTGGATGAGAATGACAATCCCGACCTGGACAGCCCCGGCATGGTGGGTGCGCTCCAGTTCGTGCACGACCTGAAGTTCAAGCACAAGGTGGTGCCCGAGGAAGCGGACTATGGCACCGCGGAGGGCATGTTCCGCGAGGGCAAGGCTGCGTACTTCATCAACGGCGACTGGGCCCTGGGCGGCTATGTGGAAGGGGACAACAAGCTGCCCTTTGAGTTCGGTGTGACCGCGATGCCCAAGGTGAGCGAGACAGGCCTGTGGCCCAGCCCCATGACCTCGGGCAAATACTGGATGATTTCCAACGCGGCCGAAGGCGATGAACTGGAAGCGGCCAAGGCTTTCATCCGCTACATGACCAGCGACGAGGTGCAGGAGCAATGGCTGACGAAATTCAAGCGGCTGCCTTCTTCCAAGCAGGTGGCGGAGACCGCCAAGGCCATCAAAGATGATCCTATCCTGGCGGGCAGCATGGAACAGCTTTCTCATGGTCGGGGCATGCCCGCGGCCCCGCAGATGCGCTGCGCCTGGGACGCGATGCGGCCGAACCTGGAGGCGGTCATGGCCGACCAGATGACGCCCGAGGAAGCGGCCAAGGCCATGCAGGAATCCGCGGAGCAATGCGTGCAAGAAGCGGGCTTCACCAGCAACCAGTAACCCTTCCCCTCTCGCTGACACTCCCAAGCGCCGGGCTCATCCCCGGCGCTTTTTCTGTAAAAATAAGGTAACCACTAAGGGCACTAAGGACACTAAGGCACAAAGGGAAAAATAAAAAAAATTTCTTCGTGTCTTTGCCTCTCCCCCTGCGTGCGGGGGGAGCCGGAGGGGGGCCTTTGTGCCTTCGTGGTAAAAACGTCTTGCAGAAGGAGCTGTATACTCGGCGTTCGCCCAAATTAGCGAACAAAAGTGAAATTTGGTATAGTTGAGATTATGTTAAACCTATCAGGCATTCGCACCCAAGTAGAACGAGTCGATGATTTGCCCTTGTTGTATGGCATGTTG